>NCCR01000374.1 GCA_002279765.1 Verrucomicrobia bacterium 12-59-8
TGTGATGCTCGGAAACAAGGGTGACCAGGAGAGTTTGCAGCCGCTGCCCGCCGTGACAGTACGTTTGCATTCACTGCATCGTCCGCTAGGCTGGGTACGTAACCCAACGCGCTATGCAAACACCCAAAATCACCGCCTACCTGAAAACCTACTGCGGCTGGAGCGAAGGCATCCGTGCCATCTTCCGCAAATACGATCTCGCTTTTGAAGAGAAGGACATCATCAAGAATCCCGCCTTTCGCTGGGAGATGGAGCAAAAGAGCGGCCAGCCGCTGTCCCCCTGCGTGGAAATCAACGGCACCATGCTCGCCGACATCAGCGGTGACGAAGTGGAGTCTTGGATGACTGCGAACGGTCTGCTCGAAAAGAGCGAAGCCCCGGCGGATGCCCCGACCGATTCCGCCTGCACCGACGCCCAGCACGCCGCGATGGCTGCCGGTCAGGTGGGCACCTTGAAATTCGTTGGCTGATTCTGCATGCGCTCCCGGCTTTTCCTCCTCGGTCTGGTGGTTTCTCTCGCCGCCTGCAACACGGTCTATTATGCCGCCTGGGAAAAGCTGGGCTATGAGAAGCGTGCACCGTGGCGCGGGATCTCTTCCGCGAGTGGGAGCGCGAAATTCGTCAATATGAAAGCGCCTCCCTCGCCGCCGACAGCCGCCGCAAACTTGCGGATACCCGCAGCCGGTTTGAGCCGCTCTCGCGTTCGCTTCACGCAGCCGAGTCCACGATGGATCCGGTGCTGCGTCAGTTTCACGATCAGGTGCTCTATTTGAAGCATAACCTCAACGCTGCTGCCATTGGCTCGCTGCGTGGCAAGGCCGATAATATTCAAGGCGACATCCAGCGCCTGCTCGAACAGATGAACCGTTCGATTGCTGAGGCGGACCGGTTTATTCAGACGCTGTGAAGTACGACAGACAGGAGTGTCTGTCAGTCCCAAACGCTCCGCGAACTCCAACGACATTGAGGCCAGCCTTTCGTCAGCTGGTTGTCACTTCGCACGAGCCGAGGAGGCTTCGGTGCCGCTGGCCGACAGACAGGAGTGTCTGTCGTACTTCAGAAAAAAGCCCTCCGGCTTTGCAGCGGGAGGGCTTCGTGGAATGAGTCGCGGGACGGGGATCAGGCTTTGATCATGCCGTGCGGATCGATGACGTACTTGCGTGCCGCTCCTTTGTCGAAGTCCACGTAGCCTTTCGGCGCGCCCTTCAGTGAGATCACCTGCACGTTGGTCGCCTTGGCGATTTTGATCTTGTCGTGCAGGATCGCCATCATGAGGCGGCGATGATAGCGCATGACCGGGCACTGGCCGGTAACAAAGGTGTGGCTCTTGGCCCAGCCGAGACCGATGCGGATGGACAAAGCGCCGACCTTGGCCGCTTCATCGACCGCGCCAGGATCGCCCGTGACGTAGAGTCCGGGAATGCCGATGGCACCGCCCGCCTTGGTGATTTCCATGACGCTGTTGAGCACCTGGGCTGGAACTTCCTTGCTGTGGTTGTGTCCGCAGCCACGGGCTTCAAAGCCGACGCAGTCGATCGCGCAGTCCACTTCTGGAACGCCAAGGATGTTCTCAATCTGGTCCTGAATGGAGGCGGACAAGGAAACGTCCACCGTTTCACAGCCGAAACGGCGGGCCTGGGCAAGGCGCTCCTTGTTCAAGTCACCCACGATGACGACGGCGGCACCAAGCAGATGGCAGGAAGCCGCACAGGCGAGACCCACGGGGCCGGCACCGGCGATGTAAACCGTCGCACCTGGACCCACGCCGGCGCTGACCGCACCGTGATAACCGGTGGGGAAAATATCCGAGAGGAGAGTCAGGTCTTTGATCTTGGCCATGGCCTGATCACGATCCGGGAATTTCAACAGATTGAAGTCCGCGTAGGGCACCATCACATACTCTGCCTGACCACCGACCCAGCCGCCCATGTCCACATAGCCATAAGCCGCACCGGGGCGAGCAGGGTTCACGCTCAAGCAGATGCCGGTTTTGCCTTCCTTGCAGTTGGTGCAACGTCCGCAGGCAATGTTGAAAGGCACGCTCACAATATCGCCTTTCTTGATGAACTCCACATCGCGGCCGGTCTCGATGACTTCGCCGGTGATTTCATGGCCGAGGATCAAGCCCTTCTCTGCGGTGGTACGGCCACGCACCATGTGCTGATCGGAGCCGCAAATGTTCGTGCTGACGACTTTAAGGATGACTCCGTGGTGGCATTTGCGCTTTTGTTCGCGCAGCTCCAGTTTGGGGAAATCAATGCTTTGAACCTCTACCTTACCGGTACCCATGTAGGCGACACCATGATTGCTTGGCATAATATTGTGTGGTTGTGGTTGATTGAATTTTGGGGAATTCCCGGTCATGCTAGTCAGAACTGGCAGATGTCGTCAATCCTCGTGAAGGAAAAACGCAAGCAACCGGGCGGCACAGGGGCCGGGAGAGGCTGACACCGCTAATCTGCCTAAACGAATCACACTTCATGCTCTTTCGAATTGCCTCCATGAGAGCAGCCAGCCACAATGCGCATGCATGAAAATTACATCATTCGCACTTTCCGTCCTCCTCCTCATCTTCGCCGCCGCTCAGGCGCAGACACCCGCCGCGCCAGCCGCTCCCGCAGCGCCAGCCGCCCCGGCAGTCGTCATGCCACCGCAGGCACCCGATGTACCTGCGCAGAAGTATGGCAAAGACGGCAAGATCAACCCCGGCTTCATGGCTTCGCACGAGAAGTTCGTGGGCATCGCCAAGGAAGGGAAGGCACAGCTCGTGTTCCTCGGCGACTCCATCACCGCCGGCTGGGCTGGCAGTGGCAAGGAGGTCTGGCCCAAGGCGTTTGGGCAATACCAACCCGCCAATTTCGGCATCGGTGGTGACCGCACGCAGCATGTACTGTGGCGCATTCAAAACGGCGAGCTTGAAAACATCAAGCCCAAGGCCGTCGTGATCATGATCGGCACCAACAACTCCGGCATCGATACCGCTGAAGGCATTGCCAAAGGCGTCACCGCCATTGTCGAAACCGTCCGCGCCAAGCAGCCGCAGGCCAAAATCCTCCTCCTCGCGGTCTTCCCACGTGGTGAAAAGCCCACAGGAAAACTCGGGGCTTCCAACGAAAAGCTCAAGCAGGTCAATGCCATCATCGCCAAGCTGGATGACGGCAAGCACGTCTTCTTCCTCGACATTGGCAGCAAGTTCCCACAGCCCGATGGTGCGCTCACCAAGGAGGTCATGCCTGACTTCCTCCACCTCTCCCCCGCCGGCTACCAGATCTGGGCTGACGCGATCAGTCCGAAGCTCGCTGAGCTGATGAAATAATCTGGCACCCCCTTTGCCCTGAGCTTTACCCACAAAGTTGAGATATAAATTGTACCCCTGCTGTGAGGGGTATCTTCGGATGGGTGACCACTTATCCCGCGCACCCGCATCCCGCCTTCACCCGCCTCGGTGGCCGAGGCCAAGGCCTTTTATCGTCTGCTGGATGCCGACACCCTCACCGAGACCCTGCTCTTTGAGGTCCACCGGCAGGCGGTGCTGCGCCGTGCCCAGCACAGCGGCTGCCGGGTGCTGCTGGCCATTCAGGACACCACGAGCTGCAACTTTGACACCCATCACTCGCTTGAGGGGCTCGGCGCGATCAGCAGCAACCAGATGCGCAAGGACTTCAAGGGCCTGCATGTCCACAGCACGCTTTTGACAGCGGCGGACGAGGATGCCGTCTTCGGCCTGCTGGGCGCCAAGTTTTATGCGCGCAAGGCCCTGCGTAAAAAGCAGACTCCGGGCACCCGTAATCGTGAGCGCATTGAGGACAAGGAAAGCGTGCGCTGGCTCGAGAGCCTGGAACTGGCGCGGCAGGCCCGGCAGAGCCTTCAAGAGGCCATGACGCCCCAGGGCGCCCAAGCTCCGCTGATCCTCAGCGTGGGCGACCGTGAGGCCGACATCTATGAACTGATGGTGGAAGCCCGGCAGCATCGTGACCAAGGACTCGGTCTGCTGGTGCGCTGCCAGCATAACCGCACCCTGGTCGATGAGGGAAAGGATGAGCAGGAGCAGGAGCAGGAGCAGGAGCAGGAAGCGCAGATGTGGAGCCGCCTCGGACAGGGCAAGCCCGCCGGCAGCTTCACACTCAAGCTGCCGCGCAGCCAGGGACAAAAGGCGCGGGAAGTCACGCTGAGCGTGCGCTTCAGCCGCGTGACCATCGCCGTGCCCCGGCACAAGGCGAAGTATTTGAAAATGGACACGCCGGTGGAGGCCAGCATCGTGGAGCTGCGCGAGGAAGACGCGGCCAAGGGCAAGGGCATCTGCTGGAGGCTGTTGAGCACGCTGGAGGTGGACACCCTGGAGTCAGCCGTCCAGCAGGCACGGTGGTATGCCAAGCGCTGGCAGATCGAGGAGTTCCACCGCGTGCTCAAGACGGGCTGCCGTGTGGAGGCGCGGCAGATGCGCAGCCTGGAGCGGCTCAAGCCGATGATGGCCCTGGACATGCTGGTGGCCTGCCGGATCATGGGGATGAGCGCAGGAGCACGGCAGAGGCCGGAGGATCCGGCCACAGACTGGCTCGATGAGGATGAGATCAGCGCGCTGGAGGCGTATGAAAATCCAGGGAGAAAGCCCGCCAAGGATGCGCCGCCGATGAGGCTGGGAGCTGCGGTGAAAAGCATCGCGCGCCTGGGAGGTCATCTGGGACGCAAAGGTGACGGGCACCCCGGAGCACAAGTGCTGTGGCAAGGCCTCAACAAACTCGACATCATCACCGAGGTCTGGCGCAGGCTGCGCCTACAACAAACTTGTGGGTCGGAGCGGGTGCCGGTTTCTTTGGTCGCAAAGGCGTGCACGAGGCCGCTGTCCTGGGTTTCGGAGGTTTCGCGGCAGATGATGAGGGTGGCGATCTGGTTGGTGTCGGCTTTGAGGAAATCGGCGAGGTCTTGGCCGCGCAGTTTGCGGGTGCCTCGGTTGATGCCCTGGGCGATCTCAAACTTGCCGAGGAGCTTCACCTTGGCGGCGGCGGGCAGGTGGCGCTCCGGCTGGGCGGGATCGTGCGCGGGGGCCTGCTGCCAGGTCAGCCCGGCTTCTTCCCAGGCGTCTTCGGCTTCATCGAGCACGCCATAGACGGCGAAGGTGCTGTCCGGGACGAAGCTGGCGAAGCCGAGTTCGCTGGGCTCGATGGTGAGCACGAGCTCCGCGTCTTCGATGTCGCGGCCGCTGAACTTGCTCAAATCAAACGCGATGTAGCCTTTGCGGTGGAGGTCCGGCTTGTCCGCGCCGCTGCGCTTGACGCGGAAGAAAGGATGCGCGCCGAAGTCGGTCGGCTTCTTTTCGGAGGACTGGATGTAGCTGTCTCTGCCACGGCCAAAGGCGGTGGTGATGGCCTGCCAGCCGTCGCCAGAGTCCATGACGATGGCGGGCTGCCAGCGGCTTGGCTCGGAATCGTCACCACCTGCAACTGGATGCAACTGGCTGCGCGACCAGCCACGGTCCACGCGCTGGCCTTTTTCGAGCTTCTGGGTGGCGGCGCCGGATTTGTCGTCCACCTCGACGAGGCCTTCCATGACCTGCACGAGATACTTGCCGTCTTCACCAGCGCTGAGGCCAAACTTCGTGCCCCAGTCGATGACTTTGGCGTCCTTGGTGTCGATGGTGAAACCCTTGGCCTGCGGCGGCACTTCGGCCACGAGCGTGCCACGGCGCAGCTTGCAGTTCATGCCATCGAGCACTTCCACGGTGGCGGGAGCTTCGAGCACGAGTTCCGCGCCGCTGTCAAAGCGCAGCACGGCCAGGCCTTCGATCAAATCGAGCATGCCGGGTTTCAAGCGCGCGCCTTCCACCGTGGGCAGGCTGCTGCCGGCCCACTGGCACTGCTGCGCACGCACCAGCGTGGCCACGGTGCCATCGCGGGTGCTTTGCAGGTAGAAGAGGCCAAAGGTCACACAGGCCGCTGCTGCTGCCGTGATGGCATGCCGCCACCACACGGGCTTGCTGGGGGGCTTTGCCACCTCTGCGGTCTGCGTGTGCCACGAGTCATCAAAGGTCAGCTCGGCACGCTGATGCAATGCCTTGGCGAAAAATGCACGCGCTTGCGCATTGTCGCGCAGCTCGGCTTCCAGTGCGGCGGTTTCTTCCGCGCTGAGTTTTTCATCGGCGTAACGTTCGGAGAGTTCCAGCAGTCGAAATTGATCAGCGGGCTTCATGCTTCGGTTCCTTCCAGTTGGAGTTCTTTTTCCACGCAGGTCATGAGGTTCATGCGGATGCGGCTCAGCGCGCGATACACCGCGCCCACCGTGCTGCGGATGCGCTCGGCCACGCCGTCGATTTCCAGGTCTTCGTAGTAGCGCAGCGTCACGAGCTGGCGGTGTGCGGCGGGCAGCTTGGCCACGCAGGCGCGCAGGGCGTCGCCCCGGCGGTCGCCGCTGTCGCTGAGCTTGGAGACTTCGTCGTGCAGCAGCTCCAGCATTTCATCGCTCAGCGGTGCGGCTTCGCGCTTCTTCTGGCGGCGATGCGTGAGCACCTGATGAAAGGCGGTCTTGCGCGCCCAGGCGAGGAAGTTGGTGCCGGTCTCAAACTGGTCAAAGCAGCGCCACAGGATCATCTTCGTCTGCTGCAGGATGTCATCCGCGTCATGATGCGCGGGCACCATGCTGTAAACGTACACACCCAGCGCACGGTCATGCCGTGTGA
>NCCR01000375.1 GCA_002279765.1 Verrucomicrobia bacterium 12-59-8
CATTACATGAGTCCGGAGCAGGCCGCAGGCCGGACGCGGGAAGTGACCACGGCGAGCGATGTGTGGGCGCTGGGCGTGCTGCTGTACCAGATGCTCACGCTGAAGCTGCCCTACGAAGGGGATGGCGCGACGGCGGTGATGCTCGCCATCCAGATGGCGCGGCCGGTGGCGGTGACGGGCCTGGATCAAGATCTGGGCACGCTGGTGCAGCGCTGCCTGGAAAAAAAACCCGAGCGGCGGCCTGCCAGCGCCGGATTCCTGGCGAAGAAGCTGGAGCGCTGGCTGCGTGGCGGCCCCATCCTCTCCAGGCCTGTGGGTGTGTGGGAGCGAATCTGGCGCTGGGCGTGGCGGCACCGCGTGCTGGCTGTGGTGCTCGGGATCGTGGGGCTGCTGTTCATGCTCGGCAGCGGCGCGGCGTCATGGCATCGCTCGCAGTCACTGGGCTCCATGGGGGGCATTCGTACGCAGCTCAAGGACTCTGAAAAACTCACCGATCTCCTCATCGGAGCGGTGAAAATATTTGCCGGGAAAAGCAGCGGCCCTGCTGCTACTCAGGCCGCGCTGAATGAGGAGTTTCTGATGAAGATGAAGGCCTTTGATGGCTCGCCGCAGCGGCAGATTCAGCTCTTTTTAAAGCTGGCCGCCGTGTGCGGCCACAACGGCGGCCACGTGGCCTACGCCCAGGCATTGCGCGCCGCCATCGGCGCCCTTTCCGCAGACGATCCCTTGCTGTGGGAGCTTCGTCTGCACTCCGCCGCCACCGCACCCGAGCCGGCATCTGCGGAACAAGCGCAGGGGCGGATCAAGCAGTGGCGCGTGATTCATGTCTGGCACCTCGATCACTTTGGCGCTGAGCATCCGCTCGCCGTCCGCAGCCAGTTTTTCCTCGCCAGGCAGATGATTCCCTGGGGTGGGCATGCCGAGGCGCTGCCTTTGCTGGAGGAGGTGAAAACCGCGCTGCAGGCGCAGCCCGAAAATCCGCCGGTGACTTGGATCGCCTTTGACGGAGCCCACATGCGGGCGCTTTCCAGAAACGCACGCATGGAAGAGGCGCTGGCGCTGGGAAGGGAAAGCTGCGCGCGCGGGCTCCAGAAAGTGGATGCGGAAAGCGCGCATGATCTCGCGGTGAATTTCACCGCTCTCGCGATGCTTTGTGATGAGGCGGGCTTGAAGGAAGAAGCCGTACGCCATGCACGCCAGAGTGTGGACTTGCTCTGGCGGTTTGACGAGCCTGGGAGTGAGGCCGCACTCGTCGCACTGACACGTCTGCTGGAAATCCAGCGCAGACAAGGCGACGCCGAACGCGTGCTGACCACTCAGCGCGATGCGCTGCGCGCCTGCGACATCGCCTACGGCCCCGCTCACGTGGAGACACAGCGCCGCGTCGCTGCGCTGGCGGAGGATCTCGTCAAAGCCAGCCGCAAGGCGGAGGCCGACGCGCTCTTTGTGCAGTGGCTTGATCGCTTGCGCGGCAGCGACGGGAAGCTGGCGGCGGAGGCTGCGGAGCTGGAGAGAATGTACGCGGAATATTTGAAGGCGACACGCTGAGCGAAGGTCTTCGGAGCACAGGAACGCTGGAATGTAGCTCGGTATTCCGATACCGAGTTCGGCGCCGAGCCCCCTGCCGGTAAATTTAACTTTACTGTGTTGCACGTTAGGTGCTTACCTCTTACCCGAGAGACCGTCGCCATGCAGCAAGCCACTCCTCCTATCGCCGGACTTTTTCCCACCACCATGTGGAGCATGGTGATCGATGTGGGGGCGCGGGAGGAAAGCACCGCGCTGCGGGCGCTGGAGCGTCTGGCCCGCGCCTACTGGCGGCCGCTGTATGTCTTTCTGCGCCAGCGCGGCTCCTCGCATGAAGCCGCGTCGGATGCCGTGCAGGGCTTCTTTGAGCATCTGCTCACGCGCGATCTGCTCCAAAACGTGACGCAGCGGGAGACACGCTTCCGCACCTTTGTGCTCACCTGCTTCACGCGCTGGCACAGCAATCTGACCCGCGACCAAAACACCCAGCGCCGCGGCGGCGGTGTGGAGATGTTTTCCATCGACGAAATCGCCGCTGTGGAAGACACGCAACTGCCGGCGGACGAGCCGCCCGAAAGCAGCTTTGACCACCAGTGGGCCCACACGCTTTACCAGCGCGCCCTCGCCCGCCTGGACGCCGAGATCGCCCAGCAGCCCGAAACGCGCGCCCGCTTCCTCAAAGTCCTGCGCCAGCGCATGCTCGGCCAGGACGCCCTGACTGCCGACTGGGGACCCGTCGCCGAAGAGTTCGGCATGGCCGTGGGCACCGTGCGCAAAGCCGCCCATGATCTGCGCCAGCGCTTCGCGACGATGCTGAGGCATGAGGTGCGGGCGGTGGTTTCGGATGATGTGGAGATCAATGAGGAGCTGAGGTATCTGGTGCAGTTGCTGACGCGGAGGGGGTGAGGGGGGCGGGCTTGTTCCTTCATAAAATCAACAATCGATTGGTCATCAATCGTCAATCAAGCATGCCCAGGACTTTCTAGAGGCAGAAGGATTGACGATTGTCGAACAATCGAGGCGTTGATTGTCGAAGTTCAAGCAACCTCACAGGCACTCGGTTCGATCATGCGCCGTTGAGGAGGGGCTTTTTTAGCATGAGCACCGCCAGCCGAGAATGATGTGGTCCGCACAGTTCATGGCGGTTCAGTGACGTGAATACACGACGAATCGAACGAATCGCCACCCGTCCCATTTCCCTCTTGCCGCCCCCTCTTCCTCCCGCCACCCTGCGCCGCGCATGAGCACCACGCGGCCCATCCTCTTCATCTCCGTCCTCGTGCCGGGGCTTCTGGTTCTGCTCGTACTCCGCATCGGCAGGTTCAAGCACGGTCTCTTTGTTCGACACCAGGCTGGTACTGTGACGGCTCAACAGATCGGTGTTCTGCACGAAGAAAGCGCCAGGAATTCAAAGGTCCTGCATGAAAACACTGTCATGCTGACGCAGCAAAACGCCAAGCTCTTCCAAGCTCTGCACGACCTGCCGCTAACTTTCAGCAAGCAGCCACGCGAAGACGCAAAGGGAGGTGAGTACACCCGCATGACACCTCCGATCTGGATCTCGCCTGTGCAGTGTTCGCTGCCAGGAAGTTCGACGAGGCCGAAGCCGCGGCATTGAAGGCTGCTATCAACGCCCTCAGTGCCCGTCGGCCGGAGCAGGACGCTCTCGCTGCGCTTTGGCAGGCCGGGCAGAGTGCCCAGGCGCAGATCCTTTACCCTCAGGCCATGGAGTACTACCGCGCCGCCGCCGTCTTCAACAGCAAGCAGGGCGATGTCCTGCAATGGCTCGCTTTGCAGAACGCCATCAGCTGGCTCTACCACCTCCAGGGCCGTTATCCTTTAGCTCTCGCCCAGACCCAGCAGGTCTGGCACGCAGCGCAGCAAAGTGGTAAAACCGAGGCCCCCGAAGTGCTCGCGGCCCACATGCTTTATGCGGGCGCGCTCAATGACAATGGCCAGGCCGCCGTCGCTGAGCACGAGTGTCGTAAGGTCATCGAGATGCAGCGGCGTGTTCTGGGCGCTGAGCATCCTGATACCTTGAACAGCCGGAACAATCTGGCCGATGCCCTACGTGGCCAAGGCAAGGCTGCTGAAGCAGGCCGGGAGCAATGCGAGGTGTTGAAGATCAGAGGGCGCGTGCAGGGCGCTGAACATCCCGATACCCTTGCGACTCGGGGCAATCTGGCCCTCGCGCTACTGGACCAAGGCAAGCGAGCCGAAGCGGAGCAGGAGCACCGGGCGGTGTTGAAGATCAGAGAGCGTGTGCTGGGCGCGGAACATCCATCTGCGGCGCTGTCCTGCTACAACCTGGCGCTCTGCCTCGAAGCCCAGCAAAAGCTGTCAGAAGCCCTCAGCTACACGCAGCGAGCGGAGCGGGTGTTTACAAAGATCTTGGGACCTGATCATCCGCATACGCAGAGCGCCAAGATTTGGCGCGAGCGCCTCGATGCGAAGCTGAAATAGCACGCCTGTTTGGTAGGATCGCGCATGCTACTTTCCCGATGCCACAGCACCCAGCTGCGCCATTTTGATTTTTGACTCGGGGCTCCGGGTCCCTGACGCCACCGGCCAACGGAGTGCCATTTCGTCATTCGCGATACAACCTTCCTCTTGCCCGCGCCCGTATTCACGATACTAAACCGCTAGAACCTCAACCCACCCACACACCATGGCCCATACCCTCCCCCCACTGCCGTATCCAACTGACGCACTCGAACCCCACATCGACAAGCAGACGATGGAGATCCATCATGGCAAGCATCACAATGCTTACGTGACCAATTTGAACAACGCCCTGGCCGGCAAGGCTGAGCTGGAAGCGCTGTCGATCGAAGACTTGTGCAAAAACATCTCCAAGGTGCCTGCGGACATCCAGGCGCCGATCCGCAACAACGGCGGCGGTCACTTCAACCACTCGCTGTTCTGGAAGATCATGGGACCAAACGCCGGTGGCGCGCCCACGGGTTCGCTGGGCGAGGCGATCACCTCGACCTTCGGCAGCTTTGACGCGTTCAAGGAAGCCTTCGGCAAGGCTGGCGTGGGCCGCTTTGGCTCGGGCTGGGCGTGGCTGGTGGTGAAGGATGGCAAGCTGGCCATCACCTCGACGCCGAATCAGGACAACCCGCTCATGGACGGCAGCGGCACGCCGATCCTGGGCTGCGATGTGTGGGAGCATGCCTACTACCTCAAGTATCAGAACAAGCGCCCGGACTACATCGCCGCCTGGTGGAACACTGTGAGCTGGACCGCCGTGGATGCCAACTGCACCGCCGCCCTCGGCTGATCGATTCCCCGCTTCCTGACGAATACACGCAAAGCGCGGAACGGCCTGCCCGTCCCGCGCTTTGTCGCTTTAAGCTCATGTCCATGGTACTGCATCGCCTCCGCAACGGCCTGATTTATTCTCAGGCCTTCGCCGAGTATCTGCAGTCCAAGCACGGCAGCGAGGCCATCGGGCATCCGGGCGATGTGCTGCACATTGACTACGTGCGCTGCAATCAGGGAGAGCTGAGCGGCCAGGAATGGTGCCAGCTCACGTGGATCAGCGGCGCGCAGGCGGCCACGGAGCACCGGCACCAGATCGGCGGCACGGAGGTGTACATTCACAAGCAGGCGATACGCGGGCTGAAGAACCGGCTGCTGCATTTTGACGGGACGAAGGTGGTGGTTAAACAATGACGAAACCAGAATGACGAATGACGAATGACGAGCCGAGCCGAGCGAAGCGAGACAGACGACCGCAGGGAGTCCGAAGGGTGAGCGCAGCGAATCAA
>NCCR01000004.1 GCA_002279765.1 Verrucomicrobia bacterium 12-59-8
CCGCCACTTTCGAGCCACTCTCCCTCGCTACTTCAAGGCTTGCCCCTCATTCGGCACTGCCTATGGGATGGCTGTGAATTTTCATGGCAGTTTATTTCGTCAGAGTCCACGCCACAGCATTGAGCAGCAGCCGGTGCACATCGGCGCTACGCATGTCCTCGGGCGCGCCGAGGCTGGTGTAGAAGATGCGGGCTTTGCTGGCGCCATAAGTGCGTGTCCAGGCAATTGGCTGCGGCGGTGTGGTGGCTCCAGCTTGCGCAGTTCCAATAAGAAGCGGTGCAGCGTCTGCGGCCAGCGGCAGCACCTTGTACAGCGATTGATACCCATGGATGTTTGCCACATTCACACCCTGTATTAGTACGCTTGTTTCAGCACCTAGCGCGATGCTCACGCCATAGGGCAGCCCCTTGGTTTCATAGCCAGTGTTTTCACCGCCAAGAACCTCATGCGTGAAATCCGTCCACGAGGCCAGGCTCGGTTCAACGTCCTCCTTGGGCTTGGGAAGGAAAGCATGGTTTGCCGTGCGGATGCCGAGCAATGGCTTGCCAGCAGCGAGGTGCGCACGGATGGCGGCCATCTGCACCTGCGGCGGAAATCGGCGGCGGGAGAAAAGCACGAGCAGATCCGCGTCCTTCAATGCTTCGACGAGTCCGGCAAAAGAATGCATCTGCGGCTTGTCTCCCAAAACTAGGGTCACACGATGCCCTAGCGGCTGTAGTTCCTTATCCGCAAATTCACGCATCGTATTCGGTGCGTCGTAGTTGTTGGGATCTTCGACCGTCATGATGACGATGTTCGCTGCGGGCGCAACGCTGGTAAGCAGAGCAAAGCAAAGGAGGATGGATTTCATGACAGGTCTCATTGCAGTGACAAAAACAACTCTTCCAGCCCGGCGACGATCTTCGTCGAGGCATCGACTTCTAGGCAGGCTGACCGCGCACGCCAGGTCTCATAACCGCCAAGACGATGCTGCTCCGGCGTGGGCAGGTAGCCGTGGTAGGCATTGGCCATCGAAACTGTGAAGGTCTGGGGATGGCGCTGTTTCAATCCGAGGCCGATCTCCACGAAGACTTCGGCAGGAATGGCAGAAACACGCAGGTCACCGATCTTGAGGACTTGCAGGGGCGCGGAGACTTCTTTGGGAAAGTCGCTGAGCAGAACGGTTTCACGCGCATATACTTGCTCCATGGTTTCCATGCGCGGGAACAGCTTCGACTGCTTCGTGATTTCACGCGCTTTTTCCACTTCCTCCTGGGTGGGGATGCGCAGGCACAGCGCGACCTCCTTCTGCGCGGCCCCAAGCGGTACCCAGTCCTGGTAAGTCAAAGTTTTGCAGGCACCCACGACGGCCTGAGCCACATCATCCGCGACGAGTTTGATCTGGCCATAGGGTGGTTGTTTCGCCTGACCGCCACGGCAGTCGATGTTGTTGATGTCGCCGCTGGTTCCGTTCGACATGATTCCCACGAAGGGTGGGTCCTCTCTGTCAGCGCCAAGCAGTTCACCGATGCGATTCGCGAACACACCGAAGTAATCCGCCGAGATATGGGCGGGGCCTACACCGCCGACGTAATGCAGTGAGTAGTTCGCATACAACGCGATGGATTTTCCTTCTACTGACTGGACACTGATGAAACATACTTGCGGGTCCGTGGGGCCGGCGGGCTCGAGGAGGTTTGGATTGTTGATGCCGGGATTCGTCTTCACCTGATCTGTGGTGACGCCGTGGGGTGTGGCGGGAATGCCGCCGGGCTTCATTTTCCATCGGCGGTTAAACACGTGCTGCGGCACATCGACGCTTCCCCACGCGATTTTGGCGGGAGCGAGGTTGTTCAGCGCGCGCTGCACGCCATCGGCGATGCGCTTGGCAAGGAAACGCTGATACATCGGATTCGGTTCGCTCTGGCCCACGGCCTGCGCGGTGCCGCAGGAGTGTGAGTGCGTGGCGGACATGAGCATGTTCTCCATTGGCAGACCGGTGGCCTCGTTCACCATTTTCTTCGCTTCATCGAAAATGCCTCGGCCAATGACACAACTGTCCGCCACGACCAGCACGAGCTTTGTTTGTCCATCATCGACGGCGAGACAGCGGGTGTTGAGTTCATCGTGAATGAACACCGCCTGGCGGTCCTGAAAGCCGCCGTTGATCGAGCTGCCAAGGTCCGGCGTGATGTTGCTCGTGGCGGCTCCGGCTTTGAAAACACGGGCAGGAGCAGCGGAGTACGCGTTCGATGAGAGGATGCAAATGACGAAGAGAAGCGGTCGCATTCTTCCCATACGGTCGCTGAGCGAAAACTCAATCGTCCAACTCCCCTGCCCCCAGATGATAGGGACGGGAGTACCAGCATGCGTTTCATTCGTACCAAAAAGCTGATGCCACCGCTTGGCAGTCAGCGCACCACTCATCAGCATCAGGCCATCGATGCTGACGAGGGTGAATAGCCTCTCGCTGCTTTAGCCGTCGATGTTCCAGCCGTCGCGGTACTCCTTCTTCATGAAGGCGTTTGCTTCGGGTGTGTCCGGGCTGGTGCCGGTTTTGCCGTCGTATTGGATCTTCTTGCCTGTGCGGTAAGCCACGAGGCCAAGGAGCATCATCTCAATCATGTTGGCGCTGTAACCGAAGTTGCAGGCAGTGGGCTTGCTCGGATCACGGCAGGCGTCAAACCACTGCTTCTGGAAGTGGCCGAGATCAGGCAGCATGTCCTCCTTCTTGCGTGGCTTGTAGTAGCTCATGTCGGCACCGTCGCCGTATGGCAGGATGAGACGGGAATCGAAGTCAGCGATGAGGAAGCCCTTCGTGCCTTTGAACATCGCACCATGACTGATCTGCGTCAGGTCGATGTGCTTCTTGGGTGAGCTCGGCATCGCGCCGCCCTGATACCAGGCGACAGAAATGGGCCCGCGCCAGTCATTCGCCGGCAGATCGAAGTGAGATTCACACTTCACCGGTGTCACATCGGAATTGTAGGCGTCGCCCTTGGCCTCGGCGGAAGTCGGCAGACCACCATCCACGGCATTCCAGAGCAGGTCCATCGTGTGGCTGCCCATGTCACCGATTTGTCCGGCACCGAAGTCCCAGAACATGTTCCAGGAGAGGCAATTTGCACCGGCTCCGCCGGAGAAGTAGGCCGGATTGTACGGATGAAACGGCGATGGGCCGAGCCACAGATCGTAATGGAATCCCGATGGCGGCGCACCCTCTTCCGGGAAGTAGCCGGGTTTGGGAATCTGGCGGTTGCCCCAGGCATAGGCGGCTTTCAGTTCACCGATGGCACCGTCACGGATGAGTTCACGCACGCGATTGAAATTCGGGTTTGCATGTCGCTGCATGCCCACCTGCGTGGCCAGCTTGTCTTTTTTGGTCTCCCACGTCGCACGCACAATGCGCGCTTCATCGACTGTGATGGCCAGCGGCTTCTCGCAGTAGCAGTGCAGATTGCGCTTCAGCGCCCAGTTGGCGATGAATGCATGCGTATGGTCCGGCGTGCAGACGACCACGGCATCCAGACCTTTGTGGTCGAGGCACTTGCGCCAGTCGATGTACGTCGTGGCATTGGGGAAACGCTTCAGCGCATCAGGGAAACGCGCCTCATTAATGTCACATAACGCGACAACGTTTTCTTCCGCGATGGAGTCGTAATGCGCGAGACCACGCCCCCACACACCGATGAGGGCGACGTTGAGTTTGTTGCTGGCGGCATTTTGTCCGAACAGCGGACGGGTGATCATGCTCCCGGCGACGAGACCGGCAGCACCGACGAAGCGGCGACGAGAGAGAGGCGTGGGTTGGGTGCTCATGGCACCCCATGAAACGACGCAAAGAATCGTTCTCAAGCATCAAGGTTGGCCGATTTCCCGCTTTTCCTCCAGCGGAATGCACCGGGAAGATGAGGCTTGCTTAACAGACGCCAATCTAAGAAAATGAAACCAACAAACCCAATACCATGGAAATCACCACCGCAGCCAAAACCCTGTTGGAACACAAGGGACGGGACATCTGGACCATCCCGCCAACGGCCACCGTCTATCAGGCCATTCAAATGATGTCCGAGAAGAACATCGGTGCCCTGCCGGTGCTGGAAGGCACCAAGCTTGTAGGCATCATTTCAGAGCGCGACTACATGAGCAAAGTGGTGCTCAAGGGCAGGTCATCCAAGGAAACGCCGGTCAGCGACATCATGGCACGAGATCTCGTGACCGTGGGGCCCGATCAAACCGTCTCCAGCTGCCTGGAGATCATCACGGAACATCGTATCCGCCATCTCCCCGTGGTGGATGGTGACGAACTGCTCGGCATTGTTTCCATTGGCGATCTCGTGAAGTGGGTCATCGCCACACAGCGCATGACGATCGAACAACTGAACGCGTACATCTCAGGCGGCTACTCCGCCTGAGATGTGCCGCAACTAGTCAGGTTACTTCGCCTTCGGCTTTTCCGGCAGGCCCTGACCGGGCTTGAGGTCAAGATTGGCCTTCATGTCTTCTTCCGTCACCGTCGAGGACACGCCATCAGCAGGGATCTTGGCCTTCGCGGTCCAGAGGATCGCGTTCAGCACCAGCTTGCGCTGGTCGTTGTTGGCCCAGCCTTGATGGTAATGGCCGCCAGTAAAGCCGAAGCCGCGACCACCGTCTGCACGCTCACAGGCCCAAGCGACATGCTGCTTGTCCTTGTTCTTCACCGACTCACGCACAGCCGGATTCCCGCTGTGCGCACCATCCGGGCGGCTCATGGTGGATTCAGGGGCCACATCGCTCAGAATCGGAGTGACACCTTCCATGTTAGGACGGAAGCGCATGAAGAAATACCACTCGTCGTTCGTGCCGAAGGGTTTCACACCTTCACTGATCGGGTGCGTGGGCAGTTCCTTGAAGTTGGCATCCCAGTGCGGGTTCACGCTCCAGTTGATCTCAAAGCAGCCGCCCATCCAGTCGATGAACTCCTTGCCACCCTTTTCAATCGTCGGCTCCACCGCATAATGCAGCGTCAGGAAGCCGCAGCCGCGCTTCATCTCCTTGTCGAGTTGTGCCAGATGATCGCCTTGCAAGGCCGGATGTCCGCCACCGCCGTCCGAGTAGATGACGACCGTGTCCGCTGCGGAAAGCTCCTCCTGGGAGGGCCACTCGCCATTCAGGTGGTACTTAATCTCCACCTGGTCCGCCACCCCCTGCTCCAGGCACTTCTTCAAAAGCTGGATGCCCGCATTGTGCTCATGCTGCCCCGGACCATGGGAGGGCTTCCCCGCGATCATAGTGATGGATTTTTTGTCCGCCGAAAACGCGGAGCCGAAGAGTGAGAAGGCAAGGAGGGCTGTGAGCAGATGCTTCATAGATGGAGGTTGGAACGTGGGAAGAAAACGCCCCAAGCGCACGCGGCATTTCAACTAGCAGCGACGAACTTCGACGACCAAACCTGCTTCTGGCACGCCTTTCGCTACCCAATATGCTCCGCCCGACCACATGCCCATCTCCAAGAGCCACCCGCAGACCAACGTTTTCTATGCTTTTGCCTTTGTCGGCGCGGTCATGGCGGTCTTTACCGTGGGTTACCGGGTGGCGGGGTGGTCGTGGGGCGACTCGTTCTACATGGTCGTCATCACTGCTTTTAGCGTCGGTTATGGCGAGGTGGTGCCCATCACCGACCCCTGGCTGCGGGCGTGGACGATCATCTTGATTCTTTTTGGCTGCACTGGCATCATTTTTGTCACTGGTACTCTGGTGCAATGGCTGACGGAGGCACAAATTCAACGAGCCCTGGGAGGCAAACGCATGGAAAACGAAATCGAAAAACTGACAAACCACGCCATCATCTGCGGCTACGGCCGTATTGGCCGCATGATCGCCACCCAGTTGCAGGCGGGCGGCATCCCCTTTGTCATTGTCGATCAGGCGACTGACCGTGTGGCGGAGGTGCGCGACGCGGGTTTTCTCACCATGCAGGGCGAGGCCACCGACGAATCCGTGCTGAAGGCCGCCGGTATCAGCCGCGCGCGGGTGCTGGCCACCGTGCTGCCGAACGACGCTGCAAATGTCTTTATCACCCTCAGCGCGCGCAACATGAACCCCTCGGTTCAGATCATCGCGCGTGGTGAAGTGCCCTCCACAGAGCGAAAGCTGCTTCAGGCCGGCGCGAACCGTGTCGTGCTGCCCGCGCACATCGGCGCAGACCGCATCGCCCACTTGATTCTGCACCCAAACACGCGCGACCTGATCGGCGGCCAGACGAAGGCCAGCATCGACTTTGACCACCATCTCACCGAACTCGGCCTCGACATGGAGGAAATTGAGATTCGAGCAGACTCGCCATGGGTACACAAGCGCATCTCCGAAGTCGAAACAGGCACGGCTGGTCGAATGCTGCCCGTGGCCATCCTGCGCAAGGAGGGGGCCACGGATTTGAACCCCAACCCCTCCGCGATGCTCATGCCCGGAGACGCGCTGGTGGTGATGAAACGCGTCCTGCGGCGTTCAATGAGCTAAAAGGACGCATTTTTCGGTCAAGCTGGCTCGCTGCCTGCGTCTGAAATGCAGACTATGCTCAAGCAACCCGACCGCATTTTCAAAGTAGCCATCATTGGTGGAGGGTTTGCGGGAGTTTACTGCGCACGAGAACTGCTGCGGCTCACCCAGAGTGTGGCCAATATGACCGTAGGCATCATTGCCAGTGAGAACCACATGGTCTTCCAGCCGATGCTACCCGAAGTCGCAGGCGGCTCGTTGTCGCCGCAGCATGTGGTCAATCCCATCCGCATGATTTGCCGTGGCGCGGAAGTGCTGAAAGGCGAAGTCACGCACATCGACCTCGAGAACCGCGTCATCACACTGAACGGCGGCATGTTCACGCCGCAGGTCACGGTGGGCTTTGAGCATCTCATGCTGGCACCCGGTGCCGGGGTGGACCTCAGCCGCATTCCCGGCATGGGCGAGCATGCCTACCTCATGCGAACCGTGGGCGATGCGATGAAGCTGCGTGCTGCCATTATCAGTCGCCTGGAAGAGGCCAATCTTATCATCAACCCCAAGCTGCGCAAAGAACTGCTCTCCTTCGTTATCGTCGGTGGCGGTTACTCCGGGGTGGAAACCGCCGGGCAGATCCAGGATTTGATCCTGGGCGCACGCCGCTTCTACGAGAACATCGAGCCCGATGAACCCAGCGTCACGCTGATCCACAGCGGGGAACGCCTGCTCGGCATGCTGAGCGACAACCTCGGCACCTACACCGGCAAATGCCTCACCGAGATGGGGGTGAAGATCATCTTCAAAAGCCGCGTACGTGCAGTCACTGCACGCACCGTGCAGCTGGGCGATGGCGTCTCTCTTTCCGCCACGCTCGTGGTCTGCACGGTCGGCAATGCACCACATCCACAAGTCAAGGCACTCGGTGCCAGCGGCGGGCTTCCCGTCGAACGCGGCAAGGTCGTTGTCGAATCCAGCGGACAGGTCAAAGGCCTCACCAACGTGTGGTCGGCCGGTGACTGCGCCGCGTTTCCCAAGTCAGACGGTGGCAACTGCCCCGAGACCGCTCAGTTTGCCATGCGCCAGGGAGCGCTCGTGGCCAAAAACATTGCCGCCAGTTTTGCCGGGCGTGCCTTGAAACCGTTTCGCTTTACCGGTCTTGGCGAACTTGCCACCATCGGCCACCGCAAGGCGGTCGCGCAGGTGTTTGGCATGCGCTTCTCCGGCATCATCGCCTGGTTCATGTGGCGCAGCATCTACCTCATGAAACTGCCGGGCTTTGACCGCAAGCTGCGCGTCATGGCGGAGTGGAGCTTTGAAATGTTCTTCCCGCGTGACATCAATCTACTCACACCCAGCTTCTCCTCCCCCCTCGGGGAGATGCATCTTGAGCCCGGAGACTCCCTGTTCCATGCCGGTGAGCCCGCCCAGTCCCTGTACGCCGTCAAAAAAGGCAATGTGAACATCACCGACGCGCAGGGCCAGCTCGTCAAGTCCGCCGGCCCCGGTGAGCACTTCGGTGAACGCGCGCTGCTGAGCGACGGCATCTGGCGTTTTGATGCCACTGCCACCGAATCCAGTGAACTCGTCGCCATCGACGGAGAGACCTTCAAGACCCTCGCCAAGAGCATTGGCTCGTTGGACTCCCTCTTTCGCGGTACCGCGCAGCAGTATCATCTGCCCGAAGAAATCCAGCAGACGGTGGACATGATTCCAGAAGCCACCCGCAAAGCCTGCGCTGCGGATGTCATGACGCGCAACATCGCCTTCCTTGATGCCAATGTCACCGTGCAGGATGCCGTGGCGGAATTTCAGGCCCATCCGCACAGCACTTATCCCGTCACGGCGGACGGCTGTGTGATCGGCCTGCTGCGTCGTTCCGTCGCCTACGAGTGGTTAAAAAACCACGGCCTCACCTGCGTGGACAAACTGCAGACCCTGCCGCTCACCAAACCTTTCTGCATCACCGCCGACACCCCCGTGCCCGTGCTCGTAGGCACATTGATGCGCAGCGGCGTCAGCAAGGCGGTCGTCGTCGATGAGCAAAAAAAACTCCTCGGCATGATCACGCTCTTCGACCTGCTCAAGGGCAATCAACACGCTTGAAGGCACCTCGCCACGCCAGGATCCCGCACAGTCCAAAACCAAACGCGTTCAATGTCCCGTGGATCATCCACATCTGC
Source organism: Verrucomicrobia bacterium 12-59-8 (assembly GCA_002279765.1). Next base: position 8,637 of record NCCR01000004.1, read on the forward strand.
GGCATCGTCAGCGCGAAATTCGGGATCAGATAGCGCAGGCCAACGCCGAGCGCGAGAACCATGGCGGCGAACATAGACGCGCCTGAAAGGAGGAAGCCAATGCGTGCCCAGATTGTGCGCTGCCCTTCCAGTCCCCGCCACACCTGTGAAACAGCAACACCCAGCGCACCCATCACCAAAATTGCCACGCCAAACGGCTCCACGAACTTCAACACGCCAAAGTGCGTGCAGGTGATGCCCACGGCCACCAGCGACCGAGCAAAATCGCCACACATGAAAAGCGTGTCCAGCAGCCCGGATTCGCCTTGGCATTCAGCCCCGCCATCAGCGGCAGCGTGAACCCCGCATGGAGAAAATGCGCCGCAGTGAGCAGCACGATCAGCGGATCGAAGCCCAATGGTGTCCAGTTGGCACGGTATGCGACCAGCCATGCTGCACCGATGGCGGGGAAGATCACCGCCATCTGCTCACACGCGGTGGCAGCCGAAGGCATGCCCGTTCTGCACCATTCCATGGTCACATCATTCGCCACAAACAAACGTGCCATGAGCCAGGGCAGCACACACAATGCTGACCCAGTACCAGGTGTGACCAGAAACGATGCGGCCATCAATATTGCCGTCACATATTCAAGCTTTTGCTGCAAGCGCGCCATGCCAGACCACAAGGGCATCAACAGCAGCGGTGAGAAGAGCAGCAACGCCTTCACAAAAACAAAATCCTCAAACACCGGCATCATCACTGCTGTGATCCAGATCAGCGGTTTGATCCAAGATTTGAAAGCATGCACATACCTGTTCATGTTGCCACCGCCTCCTTCATTCTCGCTTGCGAATCCCGCACAAACCGGCACTGCCACCAACGCGCCAGTGGAAAGCCGAGCCATGCCATCCAATGCCGTGGATGTGAAAACGCACGAATTACATACCACACACTGGCATCAGCCCGATGCTCAATGAGGAACTGCTCCTCGCCGCACTCCGCGTGCTCTGGCAGCGTACCATACACAAAGCCGTGCGTGTACGCCGAATCGCAGCGCCGCAAAATCCGGCAGGGGTTCACCCACCACAGACCGCAGATGCGTGTCACCATCGCCACGATCTGACCCACCTCCTGGCCTTTGACCTTCAGACGGCTGACCTCCGCCCAAGCAGGAAACATGACCCACGCATCCAGAGCCTCACATGCGGCCTGATACACCTGCTCACCGCTGCCAAGCCTCACCGCATGCTGGTCGTCAATAAATCCGTCCGCCAGTGGCGGCTTGTAGCTCAATGGCTCATCTCTCCAGGACTCCAGCAATCCTCGCAGTTGTTCAGGCGCTGGTTGTCTCAGGCAGAGCATCGTGACGGCAAGCTGCCATACCCTCGGGCGCGAACGAAACGAAAAAGTATAAAAAGTGGTTCGTCAGCTTTTACTGTTTTCGAATCTTTTGCATCTTTCGACACTCTCTGCCATCCATCCGCATGCCCCCACCCATCCGCGCCGTGATCTTCGACTTCGACGGCCTCATCGTTGACACTGAAAGCACCGGTTACCACACCTGGAGAGAAATCTTCGACCAGCACGGCCATGAACTGCCCCTGGAGCGCTACGCTCAGGCTGTAGGTACCGACTTCATTACCGGCAGCTACGATCCTCGGCGTGATCTCGAACAACTTACGAGTCGTGAGTTTGACTGGGACGCCGTTGAGATGCAGCGCAAAACCCACGAAAATGAACTGCGCAAACATTTGCAGTTGCTGCCCGGCGTGGCAGACCGGCTGCAAGAAGCCGCCACGCTCGGCCTGCGCATCGCCATCGCCAGCAGCAGCCCACGAGTGTGGATCAACTCCTGGATGGATCAGCTCGGTCTGCATGATCATTTCCATCACATCTCCACCGTCGATGACACCGGCAAGGTGAAGCCCGATCCAAGCCTCTTCCTCCACGCCGCCGAAAAACTTGGCGTCGCCCCCGAAGAGGCCGTCATCTTCGAAGACTCCCTCAATGGACTCCGTGCCGCCATGGCCGCCGGCATCCGCTGCATCGTCGCGCCGGGGCCAATGACACGGCACCTGGATTTCACGGGTGCGTGGAAACGCGTCAGTTCGCTCGCGGAGGTTTCATTGCGCGAACTCATTTAACGAAAAGGCCGCCGCCTCTGCGGCGGCCTTCTGCCGTATTGGACTGCTCATGAGCAGTCTCTCACACCAGCCATGAACCGGCTGGATGTCACCTTTTATTTCGGGCCTGCAGCGCTTACCGGATGATTGAGGAACGTATTCAGGTGGACGTTTTTTGCTCACAGGGCTTGTGATGGGAGCCACTGTGCTGGAAACGCCAGCACTGGCCTGCTGCACGGGTGCACTGGGTTCGGAACGGGCGAAAATACTCGTCACCTGGCTGATGTGCAGTGGGCGCTTAATCTTCGCTGGGGGTCATAGGTGGTCCAGCCTGTGCCATGGTGGCAGAGGCTAGCAGAGTGGCAACTATGAGTTTCGTTTTCATGGCTGGTTGGATTTGAATCTCATCCAGGGAACGACCCCACGTTGGTTAACGCGATGAGGCGCTCCTGAAGTTCTCCGATGAAGTTAGTTAGTTCTACTTTGGTAAGTCATCGGGAGGTCTTTGATTGCGACCTGCGGAGTCGATGGAGTTTTGTCGCTTTCGATGACGGTGCTGAAGTTGCGCCATGACACTCTCCGGCGTGACGGCCGCTGCGAGTAGATGGTGGCGCAGCAGTTCGACGATGTCCGCAGTGCTCAGCAGCGGATGCGCCTGCGCGTGCAGCATGCGTTCATGGAGCTGGAACTTCATGGCCAGCATCACCAGGGCCATGTGGTGATGCCACGCCAGCCAGCCGCAGGTCTGATAGTCGGCCAGGCCCAGCGAACTCTTCGCATCCTGGAAGCTGCGCTCAATGAAATACCGTGCGCAGGCCATTGCCACAATCTGCGCGGTATGGGTATCCGCCGGCGCGTTGCTCAGCGTCCAGGAGGTCTTCCCGGCATGTCCCTGGGCGTCGAGCGTGCTCGAAACCGTTGTGGGTCGCAGTTCGGAACAGCGAAGTGGCACTGTTGCAAAAGGCGGCAAAGCGTTGTGCGACGGCAAAAAAGAGATCCTGACGCGGGGTCATTTTTAGAAGGCTGGTGTGTCTTCGCGCTGCGTCTATCGCAATGCTCCAACACGAACCATCCGCCCCCTGATTAACCTCGTTTACCAACGCAGGCTGCCAAATCTCAGAACTTACCAAAGTAGAACTAGGCTCACCTCACGGAGCCGCGAGCTTCGTGACGACGTGGCTCATGTATGGGAAGAGCTGTTTCTTCCGGCTCACCACGCCTGCCATTTCATAGACATGCTCCTTCGCTTGCGGGTAGTCAATGGCGTCGATGACACGCTGATCTCCAGCCACCAGCAGCACGCTGTGATGGCGTGTGATGTCGGTGACCATGAGGCAGGCGAAGTGGAGATTGTGCTTCGTCAGGAGTGATTGCAGCGCGCCTTGCAGTTCGGTTTCGCGTTTCCAGAATTCGTCGAGGCCGAGTTCTTCGATCTGGGAGATGCTGATGTGCCAGCCGTTTTCTTCGAAGACTTTGCGGTCGCTTTCCAGCGCACGGTCCGGTGTTTGCTCGCGCAGCATGGAGCCGGCGGCGAAGAAGTCTTTGACGAACTGGGCGCTGTCGATGCCGCCGATGCCGCTGAGCCATTCGAGGATTTCCTTGTCCGTGCTCGTCGTGGTCGGGCTGGTGAGGTGCAGCGTGTCGGAGATAATGCCGGCACAAAGGCAGATCGCTACGGCCTTGTCTGGTGCGGCCTCGCGCATGCGGTACATGATGCCCACGATGGTGGAGGTGCTGCCCACGGGCTCGTTGATGAATCGAATCGGCTCCTTAGTGCGCAGATTGCCGCTGAGACGATGATGGTCGATCACCTCGATGATTTCAGCTTCATCAGCACCGGCCACAGCCTGGGCAAATTCATTGTGATCCACCAGCACGAGCTTCATGCGCGGCAGGTCGAGGAGATCCGACTTGGAAAAGACACCCAGAAGCTTCTGCGTTTCTTCATCGACCACTGGAAACAGCGGCTGGCCGGAATGCTGTGCCGCTGGGACGATTTCGCGCAGTGGTGTGCGTGAGCCGAAGGACAGGAACTCATGTGTCAGTGCCTCACCGATGGGGCGTGAGAAACGCAGCAACTGCGAGGTGCTGGCGGTGTCGTAGGGAGAATAAATGATGGCGACCCCCTGCAGTGCCGCCCGCGTCAGGATGCTGGAGTCCGCTTTGAATTTGCCGGTGATGATGAGGCAGCGCGCATTCATCTCGATCGCCAGTTCGTGAATCTCCGGACGGTCGCCCGTGATCATCACAAGGCGGTTTGCCGGGAACTGCTGGGTGCGTTTGCGCGTGGTTTCCAGACTGGACGCAGCGACGACGAGAACGAAATCCTGAATCGTTTCCAGGTCGGCGGCGGCACCACCGAGGATGCCGTCCAGGGCATTGACGATGTTCAGCAGGCTGCTGCGGACTTCGCGATTGGCCTTGTCTGTTTTTTCATTCGTCTGCGCTGGCAGAAAGAGCTGTCCGAGTTCCTGAATGGCTGGCATGCCGAGCAGGCGGCCTTCATTATCGACGATGGGAATGCTGCGGAAGTTGTGATCCATCATCATCCGGTACACCGAGAGGAAAGTCTGGTGCGGGCTGGCAGTGAAAACATCACGCCGGCAGATGCTGGCGGCGGTGGGCCGGACATCGAGCAGCAGCTTGGGACCGGGCACACCGGCGGTTTGCAGCACCCAGTTGGTGCGCACGCTGAGCTCGCCACAGCAGGCGGCCTCCGCTTTCATCCCGCGCACATCACGCAAAAACGCTGCATAGCCGATGGCGGAACAGATCGCATCCGTGTCGGGATTGCGATGTCCGATCACATGGATCGTGTCCGGCGAGGCCGGTGGTCGCAGTGCTGACGAAATGCGGACGATCAGCGACGGATTATCCGTCGCGGCTGTTTCAGTGGCGGCCATGCGTCAGACAGTAAAGAAGGAAGAAGGGGCAAAATCAGGCAAAACCCAGCGCAGTGATGCGGGCATGCACGGCGTCCTTGTTTTCAAGGAGTTCGGCGATCGGATCCCACTTGCCAGTGGTCAGTGCTTCGTGCGCGGTCCCTGGCAGGTTGATGGAGAACTCCTGATCTTCAAAGAGCACTTTGCCGGAGGCGACGTCGATGGTGACTTCGAGCTGCGGGTTGCGCTCGATTTCGTTGGCCAGCACGCGGATGTCTGCGGCACTCGCGCACACGCAGGGAATGCCCAGCGTCGTGCAGTTGCCGAAAAAGATTTCCGCGAAGCTCTCGGCGATAACGGCACGAATGCCGAAACGATACAGCGCCTGCGGGGCGTGTTCACGGGAGCTGCCGCAGCCGAAATTGGTGCCGGAGAGCAGGATGTTGGCGCCTTTAAAGCGTGGATCGTCAAGTGGGTGGCCGGTGGGCTTGCCGTCCTTGTCGAAACGCACGTCGTAGAAGGCGAATTCGCCGAGTCCGTCAAACGTCACGCATTTCATGAAGCGTGCCGGGATGATGCGGTCGGTGTCGATGTCCGAGCCAGGAACGTAAACGCCGCAGCCGGTAACTTGGGTGATTTTTGCGAGTGCCATGAGGGGCGCGACAGTAGCGGAATTCGGCGCGAGGGCAAATGCACATCTCAGCGTCCTTGCTGCTGGATCAGGGTAGCCCGTGCATGGTCGGCCTCCAGGGCGGTTTGGCGCAGGAGTTCGCGGTAGTTGTCTTGCCAGTTGGTGGCACCCTCAGGGTTCGACGCCTTCGCCTGCCTAGCCCAGAGGTAGGCAAATTCAGCCTCCTGATATTGTTTCAAACGGTGATAATGCATGCCCAGCGCCATGCGGGGTTCTTCATAGAGCGGGGCGAGCGCCAGCGCCCGCTGGATCGCCTGAAAGGCCGCGTCGTTTTTGCCGGCGGCGTCGAGAGCATCGGTCAGTGCGAGTTGATAGAGATAATTGTACGGGTTCAGCGCCGTTGCACGGGTGAGCTCTCGCAGTGAAGCGTCCACCGTGCGCAGGTAGGCATCCTTGGTCATGTCTGACTTGATCGAGTCCATCAAGGCCACCCCGTGCTGATAGGCCAGCACCGCGTTGCGCGGGTCCATAAGTACGGCGCGTGCGAAATGACCCAGGGCTTTCCCGGTTTCACCACGGCTGTTTTGGAGCCGTGCATAGGCGGCATGACCATCCGCTGTACCAAAGATCGCTGCGGCACCCACCAGCGCGGCGGATGCTGCCAGTAGGGCGATTTTCATGAGGAAGCGCAGCCCCCAGATGCGGTGGGTTTTGAACACCTCGCTCTCGATGCCAGGATTCGCGAGCAGCCCCAGGAGGATGGCGCCGACAACCGCCGTGATCGGGATATGGCCTTGAAACTCAAACACCGCCTGCGCCAGTGTAGCCAGCAGTGCGGCGATGCCGCCGAGTGTGAGAGCCAGCGCATTGCTGCCGAGCAGCCCTGTGGCCGGAAACTTCTCGGTCGTGAACCAGCGCAGGAAACGCAGACCGTTGAGCAGATGAACCACCACCACCATCAGCACCAGAGCCAGTCCGGCCCAGCCGTAATCCGCTAGCGTCTGCAGGTATTCGTTGTGGGCGAAGAGTGCATCTCCCATTTGCGCCGAAGACTCTGGATCCCGATGTGTGGTGCAGCCTTCGTAAAACATCCGTGATCCCACGCCGATCCACGGTGAGTCTGCATGCTGCGCCAGCGCGGCGCGCCATATGTGCACGCGAATGTCATCGCCTAGCGGGCTCGTCATCTGCCGCATGAGCATTGAATCCTCGTTCACTTTGTAGAGCGCGCCGCCGACAGTGCCGCCGACCAGCAGCAGGGCGATGATGAGCCATTTGAACAGTGACCGTCTCGTGCTCCATACGACCCACAGAGTCAGCAGCACAAACACCACGCCGCCGACGGCCAGACCCAGCATCGCCGCCCGGCTCATCGTTAGCGCCACCCCCGCGAGCATCGATAATATGCCAAACCCCAGCAGCAGCCGCGAGGCGATGTGAATGCGAGCAAACAGCATCACGCCCGCTGCGAGAAGGGCCACGAATGACAGAAACGCGGCGAGATGATTGGGATTGTTGAAGAAGCCGCCGATGCGTCCGGGCGGAAAGGAACGCGAAAAGCCCGGCACCAGATGGAAATCCCAGCGCCCTTTGAAATGCAGCCAGCTGGCGGTCAAATTCCCCGCCACCAGCACAAGCAGCACACATACGATGCCCAGCCGCCATTTCGACTCGCTGACGGCGGTTACCGTCAACAAATAGGCCACGAAACAGGCCAGCAAGACAGCCGCGTCCTCGCGCGCATACACCTCCACGGGCGACGTCCAGGCCCGCCAGCCCACGTAACCCGCTAGCATCAACACCGTAAGCAAACACCAGTCACTTGGCTGAAAACTTACGCGCAGCTTCCAGCGCAGCACAGCAGTCAAGCCTGCAAGACCAAGTAGAAGACACCCCGGCCAGAAGAACAGCAGCCGTGTCTCCGTGCCGAGCAATCCGGTCACGAACACGCCAAGGAGAAAGAGAATGAGAGCGAGTTTCTGCATGTCAAAAGACCGCCCAAAGACGGAACAAGCGGAAAATGAACACCTGTTCTCCAGAGTTGGACACTGAAAAGTGTTCTGACATGCTAAACGTGAGGCTGGGGGGGCATCGGCCGGCGGCTGTCATTGGATGCCGGGTTGTGATACTATTATGATCATAGCGGCCATTTTTTGAGGAGCTGCTCACTTCATGGCCGGTGTTGTGCTTGGAGTTGAGAGTAACCCCCGTCCCGCAAATGCCCCCACTGTCCCCAAACGCCCTGCGGAGCGGCTCCGCAAGGTGCGCCTTTTTCCTGCTGCTCAGCAGCTTTCTGTGTCCGTCTCTGATTCATGCCCAGAACTGGATTGGAGGCGGAACGGACAACAACTGGAGCACGGGTGCCAATTGGAGCACCGGTGCCGCGCCTGCCGCAGCCAGCAGCCCCAACTTTACAGGCACGACGCGGCTGACACCTTTCAATGATCTTGCAGCAGGCACGAGTTTTGCGGTCTTCAACTTTTCCAACACCGCCGGCGCTTTCGTGGTCAGTGGCAATGCCGTGGTGTTGGGGGGTGACGCCACTGACAGCTCGGCCAACAAGGAAACCATCAATCTGACGCTGCGTCTGGCCAGCGGCACCAGTCGCAATTTCAACATTGTGAATGCTGCTGGTGAACTGGAGATCAGCCAGGGAATCGAAGTCGTTTCTGGCACGGCCAATCTGGTGAAGGTGGGCCGAGGTGCCTTGACGCTGACGGCCGCCAATACCTACAACGGACTTACCAGTGTGCTGGATGGCACGCTGACGATCAGCGGAACCAGCGGCAGCCTGGTGCTGGTCACCGGCATCACCGTCACCAATGGCGCGACTTTCCGTCTCTCCAACACCGCCGCCGCTAACAGCACGACGCGTCTGGCAGACACCCAGGCTGTTTCATTGAACGGTGGCAACATGCAGTTCATCAACACAGGCGGTGCGGCCAATTACAGTGAAACGGTCGGGTTGCTGACTCTTGCCGGAGGAGTGAACACTCTGACGAGCAACCAGGCGGACAGCGGGCAGACCTCGGCGATCACCTTCAGCGGCCTGTCACGGACCAATGGTGTGCTGAATTTTAGCGGTGCGGGCCTCGGCGACGATACGCGCAACCGTATCGTTTTAACCTCGGCACCGAACAACGACGGCATCATCGGCGGCTACGCCACGGTAGGGAACGAGTTTGCGAAATACGACACCACCATGGGATCGGTGCGCGCCATGCAGGCAGGAGACTATGTCACGACGGATCAGGGCACCTGGACATCGACCTCCAATGTCAAACTGACTGCGAACCCCACAAGGCTGAGTGCCAGTCGGCAGATCAACTCGTTGAACCTCGCCCTTGGCAGTGCGTTCATGATGGATCTAGGCGGGCGCACTCTGCGGGTGGAAAGCGGCGGCCTCCTGTTCAGCGGCAGCCAGAACGCGGCCATACAGTATGGCACGCTGACTGCGGGCGAGGGCACGAATGCGGCTGGGAATCTCATCATTCACCAAAACAGCAGCGGCATGCTAACCCTTGCCGCCCGCATCACCAACAACGGCACGGGCGTGGTCAGCGTGACGAAGGCAGGAACGGGCGGACTCACGTTCATGGAGGACAACACCTACACAGGTGCCACCTACATCTATGCCGGCAGCCTGCACACGGGTGTCAGCGGCGCTCTTTCCTCCTCCTCTCCCCTTGTTTTGGGGGACAGCTCCGGCACTGCGGCTGCACTGGATACAACGGGCACCAGCCAGGCCATCGGCGGCCTGCAGGTGCTGGCCAACACCACTGCGGTGAATGCCATCACCGTGACCGCCGGTGAGACACTGACCATCAATGGCGATGTAAGCATTGGCGGCAATGTGGCCGCGAGCGTCACCAACACCGCCCTAAACGGAGGCGGCGCGCTGGTCATCAATGATTCCGGCGGCACCTTTCAGCTGGGCCTGGCCACCGGGAACATCAGCTACAACTCCGCCACCCTTGATCTCACCGGTCTGTCCTCTCTCTCCGTGAATATGGGAACCTCCACCGGAGTTTTTCGAGTGGGTGATAACAATTCCACAGGCAACGTCTCTGCCTCGGTGCTTAAACTGGCGGTGAACAGCAACATCACCGCCAACCGCATTTCGGTAGGAGGTGAGTCAGGCGGTGGAAACCAGACAATCTCCTTTGGGGCGGGGGTCACTGTCTTGAACACAAACACGCTGGACCTTGGTCCCATTGGTGCAGGTGCGCGTGCCAATGGTGCGCTCAGTTTTGCTACGACCTCTGGCACGCTCAAGGTTCGTGCGGCGGATGGTGTCGGGGCCGCCGTCATGGACGTGGGTCACTCACTGCTGTCCAGCACCTCGGGAGCGCTCGGCGGATCCTTTGACTCGCGCGGCCACAATGCGGACCTGAAACTGAGCACGCTCAATGTCGCCACCCGCGGCGCAGGCACTGGGTTGACGACAGCCACTTTCGACTTCGACACAGGTTTGCTGGATGCCACCACGGTCAACCTTGCCCAAAAAATCAACACCAACACTTCCACCGGAACCATCACAAGTACGATGACTCTGGCTGGTGGCTCCATTAATCTGGGCGCAGTGAATCTGGCAACGAATACGACCGCCAGCGGCGCAGCCACTGCCACGCTGACCTTCAGCGGCAGCAACACGACCACGATAGGAAGCATTGCGATGGCCTCTGCTGCTCAGACAACCGGCACCGCCACGGCGGTTCTCAACCTGAATGGCGGCAGCATCACGCTCAATGGCGCGATCACGCGTGTGGGCGGCTTGGGCACCGCCACGGCAACCGTCGGGCTCAACGGGGCTACGCTGGACATGAAGAGCAACGCCATCGGCAGTGCTTCGAGTGCGGTCACCTTTACGGCCCAGTCCGGCATCCTCAAAAACGTGGCCTCAATCAACGGAGCCGCCGGAGGCCTGACCAAGACCAGTACCGGCACTCTGGAGCTGCAAGGCAGCAACGGCTACGGTGGCGCGACAGTGATCAGCGCTGGCACCTTGAAAATCGCCACCCTCTCCAATGGTGGCGCTGCCAGCACCCTAGGCAGTTCCAGCAACGCGGCGGCCAATCTGGTGCTGAATGGCGGCACGCTGCAATACACTGGAGCGACCACCACCACGGACCGTCTGTTCAGCGTGGGCACAACAACTGGCAGCGCGATCGATGCCTCAGGCAGCGGCACGGTGAAATTCACCAGCACCGGTAGCATGGGCTTCAATAGCCAGTCGGGAGTGCGCACGTTGACGCTGACTGGCACTAACATTGGTGAAAACAGCATCGCGGCGGTCATCGGAGACAGCGGCGGTCTCACCTCTCTTACCAAGACGGGAGCAGGGACCTGGCTGCTGACTGGGGCCAACACTTACGCGGGAGCCACCACGGTAAGCGCTGGCACATTGATGCTAGACTTCAGCGCGGCAGGCGCGCCGACTTCAAACATTCTCGGCAGTTCCTCTGCCATCTCCCTGGGCGGTGGCACGCTCAGCATCCGTGGCGGCAGCGGTTCACCCACACAGACCCTGGCCAGCCTCACGCTCACTGCCGGGGCCAATACGCTCTCGCTGACGCCCAACGGGGCGACCAGCCTGGTCGTGACGCTCAATGGCCTCAGCTTCACCCGGGCTGCGGGCAGCACTCTCAATCTGGTGGCTTCCGGCACTGCCTCTTTTGCTGCCACCAATGCGCTCAACAATGCCGCCAGCATCCTGGGCGGTTGCGCAGTTTTCAATGGGGTCGACTGGGCCACGCGTGATGTTTCTGGGAACCTGGTAGCACTTTCAAGCTACACTGCCCTGCCCACTACGGGTGGCAGCACGACCACGAACTACTCGCTGACTGCAGGCACCACCTTGACCGGTGCGCTCACCATCAACAGCCTCAAAATCACCGGCACGGGAGGCACGCTGGACGGCAGCACTCGGGCTATCACCTTCACGGGGGCCAGCGGCGGCCTGCTTTATGCGCCTGCTGCATCGGGTGACTCCTTCAACATCATCGGCAGCGGGGTCGTGGGAGCGGGCACCACCAACGAGTTCATCGTGCAGGTCAGCCAGGGCACGCTGAGCATTGCCAATCCGGTGGTCAGCAGTACGGCCACAGCCGGCAGTTTGACCAAGGCGGGGGACGGCACGCTGGTGCTCACCGGTGCCAGCCTTTTTACCGGAGCTACCAATGTGAATGGTGGCACGCTGGAAATCAGTGGCACCGGCACGCTGGCCTCTGGCACGGGAAACATTTTTGTCGGCGTCGGAGCGAGTCTGCGGGTGAACAGCACCAACGCGGTGCAGGCCATTGCCGACAGCACCGATGTGGCCGTCGCAGGCACATTCGAGGTGCGCTCCAATGAAACCATGGGCGGTCTCTCCGGCCTTGGAACGGTCCGCAATGGCGGCAGCACCAATGCGGTACTGACCGCCGGGAATGGCAATGAGACCAGCAGTTTCAGCGGCTTGATTCAAGACGGCAGCACGGGCACGCTTGGCATCACCAAGGCGGGAAGTGGCGTCTTCACGCTCGATGGTTCAGGCTCGAACACCTTCACCGGCACCACCACCATCAATGCCGGCACGTTGTCTCTGGCGAAGACCGGCGGTGCCATCGCCGTCAGCGGCAATATCACCGTGGGAGATGGCAGTGGCTCCACGGCTGACATCCTCCTGCTCAACGGTTCCGAACAGATTCAAGACACCGCAGTGGTGACCATGACCGGCAACAGCACCGCCGCCGGAACGGGCACCTTCAGGCTCAATGGCAACAGTGAGATCATCGGCGGGCTTTCCAGCGCCGGAGTCACTCAAAACGGCGTAGTGGAAAACGCGCTCGCGAACACCTCAGGCAAATTGATCGTGAACACCACCACGGATCAAAGCTTCACGGGTGTGCTGCAAAACGGTACGGGCACCGCCTCCGTTTTGGTCTTCACCAAGGTTGGTGCAGCGCAGCAGACACTGGCGGGCACCACGGCCAACACCTTCACCGGGGGGACTTCAGTCCTGGGTGGTACGCTGCAGCTGAACAAGACCGCCGGAGTGAATGCGCTGACGGGCAGCCTGAGCATTGGCGATGGCACCGCCTCCGCCGTGCTGCTGCTGGCAGCAGCCAATCAGATCGCCGACACCACTGTAGCCACCCTTGCCGGAACAGGCACCACGGCAGGCGTGCTGCGGCTGGCTGGCAACAGTGAAACCCTGGCAGGTATCAGCAGCAATGCTATGGTGGGGGGCGGTGTGGTGGAAAATGAGTCCGGTGTGGCCGGTACAACCACGCTCACGGTGAACGTGGCCGACAGCACCACCCAGACATTCTCCGGCATCGTGCGTGATGGCGATGGCGTCGGCACTGACGGCTCGCTGTCTTTGGTCAAAAACGGCACTGGTGTCCAGGTTGTGTCAGGCGACAATACCTATAGCGGCGGTACCACGATCAATGCGGGCACGCTGGTGACCGGCGGCGTTGGCGGCGGTCAGGTTGTGAACAATGGTACGCTGGTCATCAACCGCACGACTGAGGCAACCTTGGACCAAGCGATGACGGGAACAGGCTCCTTGATTCTGGGTGGCAGTGGCACGGTGGTGCTCTTCGGGAACAGCAACACCTACAGCGGCGGCACCATTGTCGATCAAGGCACACTTCGAGTCATGAACAGCTCCGGGTCCGCCACGGGTACGGGGGCTCTCACCATCGCGAACGGAGCCACGCTTTCAGGAACGGGTCTGGTGGAAGGAGCTACGAGTATCAATGTCGGAGGCACGCTGGTGGTGGGTTACAACGGGAGCGCAGGTCAGACGATGACGCTGAATGGCGGCCTGTTTTCCGCTGGGACCTTGCAGATGGATCTCTGGGGTAACGTGGGGGGTGTCAATCCCAGTGCCAATGCTGACATCCTAATAGCGGGCGGCGGAGCCTTCATTCTCAACGGCACCCTGCAGGTCACCAGCCATGGAATCAGCACCTGGAACAGTGGGGACAGCTGGCAGCTCATCGACTGGGGCACCGTGGTCCTCTCCGACCGTACGGTGGCCTTTGACGCCTTCGTTCTGCCCGACCTCGGCGGCGCTCTCGTCTGGGACACCTCCCAACTCGGAGAGACCGGCTACATCGCGGTCGTTCCTGAACCCAGCCGGATGCTACTATGCCTGGTTGGCTTCATCTTGCTGGGACTTAAGCGGCAGCGGATAGGAAGAGAGCGGCCATGATCACAGCGGCAGCGGATGGTCTTCGCCGATGACCTTCACTTCCATCTCCAGGGTCACTCCGCGTTCTTGCTGGGCGGACTCTTTGATCTGGGCTACGAGGTCGAGGACTTCGCGGGCGGTTGAGCCGCCTTGGTTGACGATGAAGTTGGCGTGGACATCGCTGACGATGGCTTTGCCGACATTGCGGCCTTTGAGGGCGAGATCGTCGATCAATTTGCCTGCGCCGCAGATTTCGGGGTTCTTAAAGGTGCAGCCGGCGCTGGCACCGACGGGCTGCGAGGTGCGGCGTTTTTGGTGGGAGGCCGAGAGTTTGGTGTCGATCTCGGCCAGCGCGGCAGGGGTGCCTTTGAATACGGCGGAAACGACGTAGCGCTCTTCAAATTCGGGCGCGCTGCGGTAGTGGTGAGTGATTTCGGCCAGCGGTTTTTCTTTGATGCTGCCATCTGTGTCGATGAAGCGCACGCTGACGATCTGATCGAAGGTCTCGGAGCCCATCGCGCCAGCGTTCATGCGGATGGCACCGCCGAGATTTCCGGGGATGCCTTCCATCCATTCAAAGCCACCGAGGCCTGCATTGCGTGTTGCGCTCGCGATCTTTTTGAGCCGTGCTCCGGCTCCGGCGGTGATCAGGTCACCGTTCACCGTCACGTTTTCAAAGTCGCCTTTGGTGTGAATCACGGCACCGCGAATACCGCCGTCTTTGACCAGCAGGTTGGAGCCGCGACCGATGACGCGGATCGGAATCGAGGCCGAACGCAGGTAGCGCACGACCTCAGCGAAGGACGCTTCATTGCGGGGTTCGATCCAATACTGCGCGGGGCCGCCGATGAGCCAGGTCGTGTGGCGGCTCATGGGCTCATAGAGCTTTGCCACACCACCGCCGTTGGCATCGAGGATGGCGCAGAGTTTTTCGAGCACGGGCAGGTCGCGGGCGATGCAGCGGCCGACTTCATGCACGTTGCCAGCACCAAGGGTGATGAGCAGATCGCCGGGGCGCAGCGCATTGCCCACCTTGTCGCGTGCAATCGGCATTGAGGGAGTGCTGCCGGTCTTGGTGTGGTCGTTTTGGAGCCTCACCTCTTCGAGAATCGTCTCGCCGCTGACACCGGGGAGAGGCTTTTCGCTGGCGGGATAGACATCGGTCACGAACAGCTCGTCCACGGCGTCAAAGCTGGCACCGAACTCTTTTTTCAAGAGCTGTGTGCGGCTGAAGCGATGGGGCTGGAAGAGGCAGACGATGCGCTTAGCGTTCAAGCCTTTTGCCGTGGCCAGGGTGGCGGCGATTTCGCTCGGGTGATGGCCGTAGTCGTCCACGACGGTGAAGCGCTCGCCACTGTGGCGGATTTCAAACCGGCGTTTTGCGCCACGGAAGGTGCGCAAGGCATGTTGGATGGCATCAAAAGTGACACCACAGCGGGTGGCGAGGGCGATGGCGGCGAGCGCGTTGCTGACGTTGTGTTTGCCGGGAATGCCGAGAGTGGCCGTGCCGAGCAGTTGGTCCTTTTGGTACACCTCGAACTCGGAATGATCCGGCTTCATCGAGAGAATGTTTGCCGAGAAATCGTGCGAGCGGCTCCAGCCATAGCTGACGCCTTGTGACCCGGCACAGACTTCGCTGGCAACGGGATCTTCGGCGCAATACACCCAGTGGGTGCGGGTCTGGCTGAGGACCTGACGGAACACGGCTTTAATGGCCTCGATGCCGTCGTAAAAGTCGAGATGCTCGGGCTCGATGTTCAGCACGATGGCGTGCTCAGGATGGAAATTGACCAGCGTGCCGTCGCTTTCATCGCCTTCGGCCACGAACAGCTCGCCTTCGGTGTCCCAGTGAGCATTGGAACCGAGGATCGGGATTTCCGCGCCGACGTAGTGGCTTGGCTTCAGGCCGCCCTGACGCAGCACGTGCGCGGTGAGGGCAGAGGTGGTGGTCTTGCCATGCGTGCCGCAGACGACGACGCCTTTCTTGTTCGCCATCACGGCGGCCAGCGCTTCCGCGCGGCGGACAAGCGGAATGCCCTGCTTGAAGGCCGCTTCATAGGCCACGTTGCCCGGCTTGATGGCGCTGGAGTAAATGACCATGTCGCAGTCCTCGACCTCTTTTTCCGTGTGGCCGTGGAAGAACTCCAAACCGAGCTTTTGCAGGCGGTCTGTCTCCAAAGTCGTCGCTTTGTCTGAACCGCGCACTTTGTGCCCGAGCCCCAGCAGCAGCAGCGCCAGACCGCTCATGCCCGAGCCCGCGACCCCAATGAGGTCGATGCGCATGGGGTGACGGCTTTCTTTGAGGAGACTGAGGACGGCGTGGGACATGATGGGTGGGGAAGCTAGGCCGTGATTCGCATGCGGGCAAGAAGGGGACTTCCTAGGGAGCCTGAAATCTTGGCGACTTTTTGTCATCGCTTCCGCAGGCGGGGTCTGCTCTCATGGTGGCGGGAATGAAATCCATTTTCCAATTATGAAACCAGACATTCAAATCATCCCGAAACTTTGGACTGCCATCCCGGAGGCCATTCGCAACCGGGTGGGGCGCGAGGCGGGTACACAGCGTGCGATCTTTGAGGAGGGGCACCTGCTCATCATTCTCCATCAGCTGCCCGGACCTGATGATGTGGAAAGACGGCCCGCGTTGTTTTGGCGGATGCCGGATGGTGCCTGGAAATCCAGCCCTGACAATGGCGGCAGTCTCGCGCTGCAAAATCATCAGACGGCCTACGTGGCACGGCTGGATGAACTGGACAAGGCGGAGCACGCGGCACAAACCGCCGTCGAGTATCACAAGGTGCTCGAAGCCATCGCTCCTGTGCTGCGCAGTTCACGTGGCATGCATCGTGCGTTGCAGCAGGCGCGTGAATTCATCAAAGCGGACCGCGATTTGATCAATCTGCGAGATCAGGCGGCGAGTGTTGAGCGCACTGCCGAACTGCTGCTGCAGGACGCGCAATTCGGCCTGAACTTCACTGTTGCGAAACAAGCCGAGGCACAGGCGCAAAGTGCGCAGCGCATGGCGAACACCTCGCACCGATTGAATGTGATGGCGGCGTTGTTCCTGCCGCTGACGGCACTGACGGGCCTGTTCAGCATGTATGTGCGGGCCGATGTGGCCGACACGCCGACGAACTTCTGGCTCATCGGTGCAGTGGGTGTGATCATCGGCCTGGTGATGAGTTCGTTTGTGGTGGCGAGGCGCTAAGGTTTGGCCTCGTGAACTTTGGAGGAACTTATCAGTTCAAAGTTCGGACAGTGCTTTCGGTCAAATAGTAGCCTCGATCATCCTTCCGCAAGACTCCGTGAATGGCATAACATGCAAAGTCCGTAGAGGCATCGCATGTCGGAACAATTTCTATCGACAGCAAACTTTGGGAGAGCCTTGAGGGATTTTTTCTGCAAACCACCGTCACTTGAGCCTCGGTTGTTTTTCCTTTTCGATCAAGGCGCGGGCCATGAACGATTTGAGTCTCAGCTCTATAATCAATGCCTGCCGACAGGCGGACGCCTTCCATTGCCTTTTGCTCGATAAAAGGGGTGATGACCTGATGAAGAATAAAAAGCCGCAGATCCTTGTCCGGCATGAACTCCAAGGTCGAATCGAGAGGATGCTTCATGGGTTTCTATTAAGCGCGGCTTTGGAGAAGAGCTACTGCCCGCTCTTCTTCAGCGCCTCCAAGTAATTCGTCATGGCATTCATGCCTTTGACGAATTCGCCGGCGTCGATCTTGTCGTCTTTCATCCA
Organism: Verrucomicrobia bacterium 12-59-8; assembly: GCA_002279765.1. Next base: position 26,185 of record NCCR01000004.1, read on the forward strand.
GCGGCCTTCGCTGTCGAGGGATTCGGCGGCTTTTTTGGCTTTCGAGGCGGCGGCTTTGGCGCGGCTGGCCCAGTCCTTCGGCGTCTGCGGTCCTGCGTAGTTGTTTTGCAGTTCTTCGCGGCCTTTGGCGAGCTGCTTTTTGAAGAGGTCGAGATCGCTCTGCTGGCTGGTCTTGAAGGAATAATGCGTTGGCATGTTGCTGTCGTCGTAGGTCAGCTCATAGGTGTCTTTGACGAAGAACAGGGGCTTGTTGGTGTGCAGTTCGTAGAAGCGTGCGTGGGTGCCGTCGGGCAGCTTGGAACGTTCGAACCATGCGAGGGCGGGCTTGATCGGCGTGAGGTAGTTGTCATCACCCGTGAGCACCCAGAGCCGATGCAGCACCTCCATGGCACCGATGCTTTCGTTGCCGGTGACGGATGGCGGCTCGAATTTGCGCGCCCAGACTGGATGCATGTCGCGGTCATACTGTTGCGCCCAGACGGGCTGCGGCTCGGGCATCCGCGCCAGGAGGAAGAACTCGCCGAGTTTCTTCAGGGCGTCGAGGTAGCGTTCGTCCTTTTCGAGTTCGTAGGCGCGGAACAGCACCTTGGCGATCTGCTCCAGGTTGTTGTCATTGAGCGTGTAGAAGCCGGTGTATTTCACGGCGGGGAAAGTGCGGCTCCAGGTTTCGGGATAGCTGGCTTTGAGCACGGGAGCGGTCGGGTCCGCCGGGCCGGTGAATTGCTGCGGCCAAGCTCCGATGGGTGCTTGGGCGGCGAGCAGGGCGTCGAAGGCAAACTTCGTGCAGCGCTTCAATTCGGCATCGTCTTTGCAGGCGGGTTCGTGAACCATTTCCAGCAGGAAAAGCAGCGCGGATTCGGTCTTGTTATCGTCGAGGGTGGAGGAGTTGCGGCGTTTGCCGGGCTCTTTGTCCCCGGCATCGAGATCGCTGCGCAGGTGGTAGTTTTTTGCCTTCTCAGGATCAAAATCAAAAGCGCTGTCCCAGCCGCCGGTGGCGAGCTGGCACTTGAGCAGCGATGCGGCGGCGTCTTTCGCGGCTCTGAGGAAAACGCCGTCACCCGTGGCCTGATAAGCTTTCAGCATGGCCATGCCCATGGTCGTGGTGCCATGGGGTTGGATGGAAGTGATCGTGGCGGACTTGCCGTGTTCGACTTCGCCGATCCTGCCCTCTTTGTCCCAGGTGGAGGCATACCCCCCTTGGCGAGCGAGATGCGTGTGAGCGTAGGTGACGGCCTTCTTCATGGCCGCCATAATGACGGCGGGATCAGGTGCTTCGGCGAAAACGAACGGAGAAGAGAGAAGGAGAGCGATGAGAGGACGCATGATAGGGACGCCAAAACGTCGGGGTCAGCTCCACTCCTTCAATCTTTCCGGGAAGGGGCAGTCGGCGCAGGCGGAGTCGTCTTCGAGGCAGAAGTCTTCATAGATCTGAAGCAGGCCCTGCTGATGGTGCAGTTTCTTGGTGAAGTCGCGGCCGCGCGGATCGTCGCCAAAAAGTCGCAGCACGGCGCGGCGTACCTTTTGATTATCCAGCAGAGCGGGGAGTTCGAGATACTCGGCCCACAGGCGCGTGCGCTCCGGCACCAGCAGCGGGTAGGCGACATTGGCGAGCATTTCCTGCACCCGTGTCTCGCCAATCAAGGCAACTGGCTTTTCAGACGCCTCAGCAAGCAGGGTGTAGTGGGTGGCCCAGAAATCATGCGTGAGGGCGAGCAGGGACTCACGCCACGCCGCCTGGCTCCAGCGCGTGGCATCGGCGAGCGGCGTGATGATGGAGGACCAGGAACGCAGCAATGCGGCAAGCGCACCGAGACGGCGCTGCGGATGATTGCCGGGGCGGATGGCATTGAGCTTCCAGCGCACAAGCTGGCGGTCGTCCAGCCAGCGCCCCATGCCGCTGCGAAGTTTCCACCACTCGCTCCAGAGCTGGCGCAGGTAGGAGCGCGTGGCGGGTTCGGTGTCGTCGCTGCGGACGCTTTCGAGGAAGCCGGAGACGCCGAAGAGCCAGGCCTCGCGCTGCGTGGGATCGAGCTTGGTGATTTTCTTCAGGGGCAGCCGTTGGGTGAGAATGGCGAAGGGCTGCTGATTCCTGCGGTAACCCAGTGTCTGCGCCAGGGCCTGATAAACCGCCTGCTCGCGACCCTGCGCGGCCACGCTGCGATGCAAACGCTTCGATTTGAGATCGAGGCGATGTTGTGCGGCGGATTCGATGATGGACTGCACCTGCGTGGTCTCCATCCCACGCAAAGGGGTGGCGCAGCGGCCCAGCCGCGCAGGAGCGAGGTGGCGCTTGGGTTTGATGCCCTCAGGCAGCATGCTGGCGTGCAGCAGTACCTGCGGCACTTCGAGATGCTCGCTGGTGCGCGTGAAGAAACGCTCTTCCGGCGCATGCAGAAAGAGGTGCAGTACCACGCGGTTGAAGTTTTCGTTCGCGCCATGCGTGTGCCGTTCCCAGTCGCGGGCATCGGGATCCAGCTCGATGTCGCCACGCAGGGTCTGCCCGTCGATCATGATGGCGCAGCCGTTGAAGTCCGGGCCCGCGCCGGAATTCCACTCGCCAAAATCAGCGATGCGCACGGTCTTGCCATCCATGGTGGTGAATTCACTGCCAAAGGCACCGGAAAACCACAGGCTCTGCAGTTCCATCTCTGTCATGGGCTCGGCAATACCGGGCAGCGCTTCGGCCACGCCGGAAAATACGGCGTCGCGAAAACGTGCATAGCGGTCGGCGAGCGGGAGCGGCGTCATGACGGTTGGGCGGTAAGACACCAAGGAGGGGCTGGCGCGGAATGCCACTGGATTTATGATTTCGCGATCTTGCAGGATGAAAGTGAATCCACCTCATCCTGTGCGTATATTTTCGGCATGACGATTTCCAAGTGGAAGCAAGCGGCCGTGGTGCCGGCGCTGTGCCTGCTGGCGGCAGCGGTGGGCTTGGTGCTGCTGTTTGTGGTGCGGCTGAGGGAGGTGGAGCAGCTGCGGGTGCTGGCCCATGAGGAGCAAGAGATCGGCCTGCGGTTTCACGGTGACGGTGCTGCTTTGATGCTGGACCTGCACAGCGCTGCGCTGCGACTGGGCGACGGCGAGATGAATGTCGGCAAGCAGGACCAGTACGCGGTGCTGTTTGCTCGCAACGAGGCTTTTTTCCGCCGCCCGCCAGTATCACTGACGGGCGCAGCGGCCGCTTCTCTGGAGGATGTGCAGAAGGATCTCCGCATTTACGGCGAGCAAGTGCAGTCGTGGCTGGCGCTGCCTGACAAGGAGCGGCTCGCGGGCCTGATGCGGGCAGACGAGCCGTTTCGGGAGCTGCTACGGGACCTTCAGGCCCTGCGGGATGCCTGCGGGTTCCGCCTGCTGGACCGAGTGAGTGAAATGCGGGACTCCATGAAGGAAATGCAGTGGCTGGTAGTGACTGCGGCTGTGGTCATGGCACCACTGTTCGGAGTACTGCTGTGGATGATCCACCGTGGTTGGATTCGGCCGCTGCAGGAGCAAGCTGCGCAGGTTGAGCATGCGAAAACAGTGCGCGATGAGATTGCCTCCCTCAGCAGCCTTGCCGCCGGGCTGGCCCATGAGATCCGCAATCCAGTCGGTGCGCTGAAAAACCGCGCCTACGCGCTGGGACTGCTGGTTGACGCCGAATTGCAGCCCAAGGTGGCGGCCCAGGTGACCAGCATGAATCGCGAGCTGGACCGGGTGGAGCACATTGTGGGTGATTTCTTGATCTACGCCCGTCCGTCTGAACCGCGTATTATCTCCTGCTCCCTGGCAGAGCTGGTGGACGGCTTTCATCATGACCACCAGGCGGAGATGCAGCAGCGCGGGGTGCGTTTTGAATTGGGCGTCGTGGAGGACACAAATTTTCATGCCGATCCGGATCTGCTACGGCAGGCGCTGCTGAACTTGGTCCGCAATGCGACCGACGCCTGTAGCGGACGCACCGATGGGCGCGTACTGCTGGAGGCGCTGGCACTGGAGCGCCGCATCGTGCTGGCCGTGACGGACAACGGCCCCGGCGTGCCGGAAGATCTCAAGGAGCGTCTGTTCAAGCCCTTTGCCACGCTCAAGCGCGGCGGCACCGGGCTGGGGCTGACAATCAGCCGCAGCATCGCCCGCAGGCATGGGGGCGATCTGCTGCTGGCCTCCTCCACGGTGGAAGGCACTCGCTTTGAGATCCGGCTGCCACGCATTTGAGGTGCTTGCATGATGGAGGGGACGGCAGCACCATGCCGCATGTCTGAACACAGCGCACGGCTGCTGCTGATCGATGATGACGACGATTTCGCTTCGTCGCTCCTCACCGTGCTGGAGACGAGCGGCCATCTGGTGCAGCGCGCCAGCGATGGCACCACGGGAATCCAGATGGCCATGACGGAGCCGTTTGATGTGGTGATCTGCGACATTCGCATGCCCGGCATCGGCGGCATGGAGGTGCTGCAGAAACTGCACGTGGCGAAGCCACGGCTGCCGGTGATTCTGATGACGGCCTTCACCACCACCGAACGCGCCATCGAGTCGATGAAGGCGGGCGCTTTCGACTACCTGCTGAAGCCGTTTGATCCGCCTGAGATGCTGCGGGTTCTCGAGCGTGCGCTGCACATGACCTACGCATCTGCACGGCCCGTGCCGCTGCGTGAAGGGGAAACCGGGAAGGCGGCGCTCATCGGCCGCAGCCGCGCGATGCAGGAAGTCTTCAAGCAGCTGGGAAGCTATGCCGCCACCCCGGTGCCGGTGCTGATTCTGGGAGAGACCGGCACTGGCAAGGAACTCGTCGCCCGTGCGCTGCATCTGCACAGCAGCCGCGCCGACCAGCCGTTCGTAGCGGTGAACTGCGCGGCTATTCCGGAGAACCTGATCGAAAGCGAGCTGTTTGGGCATGAGAAGGGCTCCTTCACTCACGCGGTGGCGCGTCGGGCGGGGCGCTTTGAGCAGGCGCAGGGCGGCACCTTGTTTTTGGATGAGATTGGCGACATCCCGACGCCAGTGCAGGCGAAGCTGCTGCGTGTGCTGCAGGAGAGGCGTGTCAGCCGCGTGGGTGGCAGCCAGGAGCTGGTGCTCGATGTGCGCGTCATCACCGCGACCCACCGCGATCTGACCGCCATGATCAAGAAGGGTGAGTTTCGAGAAGATCTACTTTACCGTCTGAACGGCGCCGTGCTGCGACTGCCGCCGTTGCGGGAACGTATTGAGGACATCACGCCGCTGACCCGGCATTTCCTGGCCAAGGTGGCGGGGCAGCTCGGCATCGCGGAGCCCGCCATCGAGCGTGAGGCGCTGGAGGTGCTCAAGCAGCACCGCTGGACCGGCAACGTGCGCGAACTGGAAAATGCGTCCCGCACCCTGCTCATCGAAGCGCGCGGATTCCCCATCTCGGCGGAGATGGTACGTACTTTGCTCGCATCACCACCGGTGGAGTTACCGGCGCGCACGATTGCTGAACTGGTGGAGTCGAGTCTCCATGCCGCTCAGTCGGGCGCGCTGCCCAGCGGTGCGTTGAACGCAACTATGGAGACGATGGAACAGGCGCTCTATTCCAGCGCCCTGCGGCTCGCAGCTGGCAATCAAAGCCAGGTGGCCGAATGGCTTGGCGTCTCCCGTGTCACGGTACGAGAGAAGCTGGACCGCTATGACCTGCTGCCCAAACGTACAAAAAAGTAATCTCACTGGGGCTGGTTTCCGCTTTGAAAGTTTACAAAAGGTGCTTTGAAACTTTACAATACGGCTGTGGAAAGCGGCCGATGCGAATTGCCCAAAAGCCGTTGGAGCCCAGGGAAATCAGGGCTTCCAGCGTGTGACAATGCTGCTGGCATGAAACTGGCAATATTAATCGGGGCAATCCAGGAACGCTTCATCGCGGCAACCAACGCAAGAGTCGTTTCCAGGATGAGATTCTAATCCAACCAACCCAACAATAGACAATACCAGCCATGAAAACAAAGCTCATACTTGCCGCCCTGATGGCCTCTGCCGTCGTTGCTCAGGCGACACCCGCCATCACCCCAGCCAAAGTCAAGGCTCCGCTGCACATCGGCCAGATAAAGGGCGTCTTCCACAAGATTGCCCAGAAGCCCAGCGCAGCCCCTGTCGCTCCTGGCGGCCAAAAGGTAGCTGCAGCAGGTCCGTTCCTTAATCATCCAGAGTCCGCTCCTGGCCCGCACTAAGAGGTGCCATCAGCCGTCACAGCTAGTGTGAGAAGACTGCTCATGTGCAGCCCGACACAGCAGAAGGCCGCCGCCGCAGAGCCGGCGGCCTTATCATTGAGTAAATGAAGAGGCTGTGATCAGGCTTTATCCTGTCCGTGCCATCGACGGTAGAGATAGGATAGAAATGGTCTTGAAGGCCGAGCTGATCCAGCCAGGAGCCGTCCGCACCCCCAACATTGCAACTGGGATGGTTCTAATTTTACTTTGGTAAGTCATCGAGGGTTTCATAAAATCCATCGGGAGGTCTTTGATTGCGACCTGCGGAGTCGATGGAGTTTTGTCGCTTTCGATGACGGTGCTGAAGTTGCTCCATGACACTCTCCGGCGTGACGGCCGCTGCGGGTAGCTAGTGGCGCAGCAGTTCGACGATGTCCGCAGTGCTCAGCAGCGGATGGGCCTGCGTGTGCAGCATGCGTTCATGGAGCTGGAACTTCATGGCCAGCTTCACCAGGGCCATGTGGTGATGCCACGCCAGCCAGCCGCGGGTCTGATAGTCGGCCAGGCCCAGCGAACTCTTCGCATCCTGGAAGCCGCGCTCCATGAAATACCGTGCGCAGGCCATCGCCACGATCTGCGCGAGCTGGGTATCCGCCGGCGCGTTGCTCAGCGTCCAGGAGGTCTTCCCGGCATGTCCCTAGGCGTCGAGCGTGCTCGGAGCCGTTGTGGGTCGCAGTTCGGAACAGCGAAGTGGCACTGTTGCAAAAGGCGGCAAAGCGTTGTGCGACGGCAAAAAGAGATCCTGACGCGGGGTCATTTTTAGAAGGCTGGTGTGCCTTCGCGCTGCTTCTATCGCAATGCTCCAACACGAACCATCCGCCCCCCTGATTATCCTCGCTTACCAACTCAGGCTAGCCAAACCTCAGAACTTACCAAAGTAGAAATACGTCCTCGATTTCTACTGCGCGGATTTGAAGCTCGCAACCGAACTGGATGGTGGACAGCACAACACCACCGAAGGAAAGCGGCACGACGAAGAAAGAGAAGCGTTTTTGCGATCTCAAGGCATCGAGACACTGCGATTCACGAATGACGAAATGATGCGGCACACCGACAGCGTGATGAACGTGATCTGGAATCGAACCGCCTTCACTCCGCAAAGCTGCCCGTTTGCAGAAACCGATGCACTGCACGGAAAACGGCGGGATGGAAAATAATGGTCGCATGATTCGCCGGCAGCAGCGTGAAGTCGGCCTCGCCTTCTCCATGCGAACTCGCGATGGTGACGATACCATCGGATTCCGGGCCGAGCAGATGCCGAAAAACCGGCAGCGTGTTCTTGTCTCCCATGATGATGCCCGTATCAGGTGGCAGCGGCCCCAGCTTGTTCGGCGTGCTGCCAGCATCCGTGCCGAGTTCCGCTGACACGGGTCCCAGCCACCAGCGCACCCAGCCCCTCTGGCGCAGTTCATCAATGATCTGGCTGCCCTGATTGGGCGGTGCCAGCAGCACTGCACGCCCCAGCGGAAACGCCGGATCACGCTGCGCCGCCCACGCACGAAACACGATGCCACCGAGGGAGTGCGTGACGAAATGCACCCGCGCGCCCTCTGCAATCTCCAGTCGTTCCAAAGCTGGATTCAGATGCTGCTGCACCGCCTCTGCTATCGAAACGCAGCGCGATGGATAGCCGATGCTCTTCACCCGATAACCACAATACCTCAACCACAACCCCACCAACGACATGCTCAACCGGGAACGCCCGAGGCCGTGGATGAGGACGACGGTGTGGGTGGGTGAAGATGTTGAATTGCCCTTCATGGCATTCGATTGCGAAGTTCGTTCCACCATTCTTCCGGATCGCGCCGAATGTCAGCCACTCCAATGATGACAATGCCACGCGGTTCTGGAACGTCGAACAAGGCGAGCCTGCGGCGCTTAATCAAAAGGCGTCGAACAGGAAACCTCCAGTTGGGAGCCAGGCGGGGGAACTGGGTCAGCAAGATCGTAGCTGTCTCAACCTGTGTCAGTAATTCCACCCCACTGCCTTCAATGTTATCATCGGCTTCAGCAAAGAAACGTTGCATGTCGGCCTCGCCAGCCCACGTCCAGACGACATCCTGTTTCATGTGCGAGAAGCGACGATACGAGCTTTGACCTCACTCCAAGAAGACACCCGATCTGGATGTTGCTGATATTCCTGCCAACGCTGTTCCACGAATTCGGCCAAGGCTGGATTATCATCGGGCGTGTCGTCCATGACATCTTTCCAAAGCTTCACCATGAGAGTCATCTTGTCCTCGTCAGGCAGTGGCGCGAGTCCTGGGAAGCGTTCGGCTATCATGCTTGAAAATTATGGTATCAGCAGTGCAGAGTCAATCCCCGACGGCTTGTCCTTGGTCTTCTGGTATTCAATCCACTCAAGCACGGCTCGGATGCGTTTGTCCGCAGCACCGTCGATGGCAGTCGCAAACGAAATGACGGCATCGACGGTGGCAAGGAATCGAATCGTTTCATCCGTTCCAAAAACAACATCAAGACCCACATCATCCCGACCCAGAACTGCCACACATACATAACCGAATGCGCCATCCTGCGGCGGAGCTTTCTTCGAGCTCGCGCTCCTGCTTTCGTCCTTCCAGCAGGGTGACGCCCTTTTGAAACCACGCTTCGCCGCTGGCCTCGTCTTCGAGACGTGGTTCCAAATCTGTGCTCATCGGCAAACCGGTTGCGGAGCAACCGGGCTTTTTCAATGATTAAACAAAAACGCAGGTGAGTTGATCAGTGCCCAAGCCAGATCCTGCGCGGCGGTGAGGCGCTTATTACGAAGCTGTGTCTGGCTCAGGCCCGCATCTCGGCGGAGCTGGACCAGTTTGGGATCAAGCGAGATGGCCTTCTGGCTGTCCGTGTACTTGGTTTCCAACGCCACGAGCTGCTCATCGACTGGCAAGGGCTTGCGTGCGTTGGCGAGAACCTTCTTCTGCGTCTGGTAGTCCTTGAACTGGTTGAGGAAGTGCTGGGTCAGCAGCGCATTCTGCTCAGGCGTACGTTTGGGTGCCTTCAGCGCAGCGGCGACGGCGGCAGGAGTGCCAAAACGTACGGTGGGGCTGGTGGTGACCCACAGACGGAAACGGCCTGGGTTGTATTTGCCGTTCTGGAAGTTGGAGGTCAGCTGGATGGTGAACTGCGAACCGCCATCATGCGCAATGGGCTTGGCGAATTCGAAGGTGGCCTCATGACGGAAGCCGCCCTGCGGACTGACGGCCCAGCCACGGTCACGATTCCCTTTCTTGAGAGCCTCCGTGACGGCAAACTTGTCCTGCTCAAAGTCGGCCTTCGGATTTTTCAGTAGCTGCTCTTCACCACCGCGTTTGCTGCGCTTGGCATCCATCGGATCCGTGCGCACAGTGAATTCGCCGAGGACAAAGTTGCCGTCGGTGGCGAGGCCGGGGCCGTTGCTGGGCAGGCGGTCATCGGGGATCATCTCCAGCTTGATGGCGGTGATGTTGGTCAGCGTCGTCTTGCCGATGAGCATGTAGTTGCCGGTGGTCTCACGACCTGCAGGCATGGCGGTGGCAAACAGGCTGCCATCCGGCTGGACTTCGAGTTTTTCGACACCCCCGGCGCGCTGCACCTTGATGTTGTCAAACGGCTGCCATTCCGTGGTGAGATCGAGATAATTTTCCCACGCAGGCTGATTGGCCGCAGCAGTGTCCTGAACGGTCTTCACCTTGGCTTCAGCGGCGGTGATGGCGACTTTGCGCGCTGCTTCCTTTTTGGCAATTTCGGGAGCCATCTTGGCCTTGTAGGCTTCGAGTTCTTTCTTTGCAGCGTCGATGGCAGCAAGGCGCTCCTGCTCGGCTTTATCGATCAACGGCTTCTGTTCGGCCTCCTTGACTTGAAGCGTGGCAGCCAGATGTTTGTTCTCAGGATCAAGCTCCTGCATGGAGGCCAGGGCGGCATCGATTTCCTTCTCGTTCGCATGGCTGTTGAGGATGCGGAGGAAGATGGCATCGACGAGCTGGCGGTCGTCTTTGATCTCGCTGGTGAGCTTGGCAATGGCGTTGCCGGGATCACTGATCGCATCACCCACCGTAGGACCGCTCATGAGGGCCATCACGGGGCCAAGATTGACCTCGTTGCTGCGTTCGCACTCGCACACAGATTCACGGGCAGGTTTGCCGAAGTTCGCGAGGAAGCCGTCCTGCAATTTGACCTGACCATCAGCCAGAGCGGCGGCGCGTGTGCCCTTGGGCATGCCGGGAATGTTCGGCATGCTGCCAGTGACAGCAAAGACGGAGTCAAACAGCACTTCAGCAGGTAGGCGGCGCGCTTTGGCGTGGCTGTAGTTGGTCTTGTCATCCTCGTTCCACTTGTTGGTGGCCAGGCTCAAATTATACGCGCGGCTGTTGGCGATGATCTTCATCAGGTGGCGCACGTTGAAGCCACTCTGTACAAATTCGTTCGTCAGGTACTGCAGCAGTTCAGGATTACTCGGCGGATTGCCGGCGCGGATGTCATCCAGCGGCTCAATGACGCCAGTGCCGGTGAGGTAGCCCCAGATGCGGTTGGCATAGCTCATGGCAAAGTAATCGTTCTGCGGGCTGGTCATCCAGGTGGCAAACTGCTCACGGCGGGTGCTTGCGGTCTTGCTCACAAGTTCGTTCTCATACGGCACCTGCGGCGCGACCGGCTTGTTGGTGCGCAGATGCAGCACGTCGCCGTCTTTTTTGTCGGAAACGATTTCGAACAGCGGCTTCGCACCTTCAACAGCACTGCCGCCGATGGTCTGGCCCTTGGCGGCAGGATCACCCTTGAGATCGATCTGCGCGAAGTAGGATGCGGTTTCATAATACTGATCCATCGTCCAGCGCTCGAAGGGATGGTCATGGCACTTGTTGCAGTTGAAACGCGTCGCAAGGAACAAGTGCGTGGTGTTTTCGCTGATGTCTTCAGCGGTGCGCACGGTCTTGAAATAAGCGGCGGGCGGATTTTCCTTGTTCGAACCCGTCGCGGTGATGATGCGATACGCGAAGCGGTCATACGGCGTGTTGTCTGCCACCTGCTGCTTGATCCAGGTGCGCAGACCGCTGGCACCTTCGGCACCAAGGAATTTCGCGTTCACCTGCAGCATGTCGGCCCACTTGTTGGCCCAATGCTCGACGAAATCCGGATTGCCGATGAGCTTGTCCACCACCTCGCTGCGTTTGGTGCGGGTGTCACGCTTGTCAGCCATGAAGGCAATGACTTCTTCGGGCTTCGGCGGCAGACCGGTGAGATCGAGATGAATGCGGCGCAGGAAGTCCTCATCCTTGCACAGACCACTCGGCTCAATCTTCATGCGCTCCCATTTCTGCGCCACAAGTTCGTCGATCTTGTTCCACTTCTCCGGCTCGCTCCAGGCGAAGCCCGTGCGGTCGCCCATCACGGTGATCGTAGTCGCGGCATAGGAACCTTCAAAGCGCGCAAGGATCGGTGCCTCACCGCGACGCAGGCTGGTCATGAGGCCCCTCTTGTCGGCTTCAATGACATCGCCATTGCCGCTGTCGAGGAATGACTCAGCAGTGACATCTTTGACATAACCATCGGCATACCGCGCGATAACACGCAGCTGCTGGCGGCCACCGACCCGCTCAATGACCGGATTTTTCGGCGACAGCTCGATGCTGGTGACACGCGGCGTCTTCATGTCCAGCTTCGCGCCCTGGCCGATCCAGGCTTTGAGCGACTCATAGTAAAGCTCTCCCGGCACGGTGAGCTGCCCGCCTTCATGTGGCACGCTGCCGCTGGCCTTCAGCAGCATGAGCGAATGCTCCGGCGACGCCACGTTCGCACGTCGGCTGGAGAGGTCATCGGCAAAAGCGAGCACATCGTAAACGGGATCATAGCCACGCAGCGAGAGCTTGAAGCCCGCCTTGCCTTCCTTCGCTCCGTGGCAGGTGCCTTGATTGCAACCGAGCTTCGACATGATGGGCATCACATCGCGCACGTAGTCGGGTTTGAGGGCGACGCTCATGCCGCTCACGTTCACCGGAACATTGGCGGTCTTGCCGAGGAAGGAGATCTTGACGCTGGTGGCTCCATCCTTGTCCGGACGCGCCATGCCACGCGCATTGACGTCCACGACATCCGCGTTTTCAGAGGTGATCTTGGCCATGCGTGTGACGTCGGCACGCGTGCCGTCGCTCATGCGGGCAGTGACGATCAACTGCGCATACTCGGTGGGCTTGCCGATCTTGATCGTGGTGGGTTCGACATCGATGGAGGCAACCGTCGGTCCCGTGTGCAGGGTTTCGATCTTGTTATCCTTCTCAATCGCCACACGCACGCTATCGTCCACGAGCACGTCCGAGGCCGCGAGGATCTTTTCCTTCGCCAGCGGCACGGAAACAAATTCCTTAGCGATGGCACCCGAAGCCGCGTCGATGAGGCGGATCTGACCGTCCTGACCTGCCACGGCGACGGTTTTCCCATCGGGGCTGAAGGTCACGCTGAAGATGCCGCAGGGGATCGCTGTGCTGCTGAGCTGCTTGACGCCCTTGGTGACCCACTCATCCAGTTCCGGCCCCTTGCCACTCACCGTTTCGACAATCTTCTTCACCGCCTCAGGCATCGTGCTGTCATAATCACTGGCGTAAATATTCACCGCGCCCACGCCTTCATTCGAGGTGCCTGCGGCGATCCGCTTGCCATCCGGCGCGAAATCAACGCCAAAAATGCGGCCCTGCATGGCGGGGAATTTGCGGATGAGGTTGGCGTTGTCGCCAATGACACGCTTCGTCATGCGCTCCATCCGATAGATAGCAGGTACGCCATCCGTGCCGCCGATGAGCACTTCGTTGCGCAGAGGGTGCCGCGTCAGCACCTGCACACCGCCTTTGAGAGCGCCCGGGGTGATAGAGGTGACGTTATCCACAAAGCGCTGCGTAGCGACTTCGGTCAGCTTCACGCTCATGTCACGACCGCAGGAGACGACATGCTTGCCATCCACGCCCCAGACCGTGTCGAGCACCCAGTCGCTGTGCCCGCCCATGAAAAGCGTTTCCTTGCCCGTAACAACATCGATGGCACGCACCGCATTGTCACCGCAGCCGAACGCGAGGAATTTGCCATCCGGCGACCAGCTCGCTCCATACAGCGTGTCAAACGTCAGCGACTTGGAGAGCTCCAGCTTCTTCGCCGCCACGTCCCAGATTTGGATTTCACCCATGCGCGCCGGGCTGCCACCGGTGAGCGCGATCTTCTTACCATCCGGCGACCAGGCGAGCTTCTGAATGCGCTCCGCAAGACCGACAAGACGCGCCACAATGCCGCTGCCATCTGCCTTATGAATCAAGACCTCATGGTACCCCGCCACAGCGATCATGCTGCCATCCGGCGAGTAATCGATCGAGGTGATGGCCGGAGCCTTCACATAGACCGGTGGGTGCGCCATGTCGTATTGCACCTTGGCGGAGGCCGGCGTGTCATCATTCGCACCTTCAGCGATCCAGCGCTCGATCAAGGCGACCTGTGTTTCATGCAGCGGGTCGGTCTTCTGCGGCATCTCCACTTTGCCCTTTTCATCCGGCTTGATCAGCTTCAGCAGATTGGATTCCATCGCCTTGCCCGGCACCACCGCATGGCCTTCCTCGCCCCCTTTAAGCAGCGCCGCAAACTCCGTCATGATGTAGTCGCCCTTCTTTTTCGCCGGCTGGTGGCAGCCATTGCACTGAGCCTGGAAGATCGGGCGGATGTGCTTGTAGAAGGAGACCGGCTTGTTCGGGTCAATGCCCTCCTCCTTCTTCGGCGGTGCGGCATGCACGGCGGCGGCGAGGAAGAGTACAGGAATGAGGAGACGTGTCTTCATGGGGTTGGCGTTGGGCTTTTTAACAATAAGGGCAGCTTGGCAAAACGCCTGCTGGGGCACGTGTCTTGCGCACGCCAGCCCGTAGGGCGGGATCGTCCATGCGCAGAGCGGAGATTGACGGGCGGTTGCTCCGCCCGCGAAGTCTCCCATGAGGCACGGCTTATGCCCAACAGGCTGCCAAGGATGCCCAGCATAGGGAGATTTTTTTCGGGCGTGAATCACCATCGGTTCTCTTGGCTTTTGGAAGATTCCGACTGGCAATCTTTGCGATCCTCCCCAACGACTCAAACTGGGGGCCGTGAAGCCAAGTTCTGAGGAAGATTTATCGGCCGGAATGGAATCCCGCCCGCTGGGGTTAGGAGACGTGGCTTCGCCGCGCTATTCCAGCTTCAGGAGCCCATGCATAACCATTCAGTGCCCGGGAAGAGGCTGCGTCAATGCGCCACCTGGAGTCGCACAAAACCTTTCCCGGTCGTGTTCACGCTCACAGTGATTGTGCCGTCTGGGTTAGTTGTCGTTTCTGCCGCTCCGATGTCATCCCAGTGGGTCAAATCGGTCGATGACTGCGCCTGAATGGAGCCCCACTCGGTGAAAACTTCACGTGGGAGATAGATCAGCGTCAGCGCAGTCCCCTGCATCACCGGTTTGGGCATGCTGGATGCGTCGGTGACGTTTTCCAAAGCAAACTCGATACCGTTGGGAATGCCATCGCCATCGGAGTCAGCGGTGAAACTGCCGCTTTGTCCCACTGATGCGAGCCATTCGGTGAACGGGATGTTGGGATCAAGCCCCAGCACCGTGGAGATGATGTAGTCGTCGCTCAGCGGAGTGATCACGGTGGCTGGATAGTTTGTGTTGAAAGCATCGACGACCAGTTGCGCGATTTTGGTGTGGGCACAGGTGTTGGGGTGGAATCCGTCTCCCGAAAACGCATAGCGTGTCCGTGCATCGGCATCCGCCTCACGATAGAATTCGATGCCCTTGATGCGAAACGGCTGCGTGATGAGCGACTTGGTGAAGTCGTAAACGCCGGGAACAAATCCGATCCCCAGCGATTGTGCATAACTGGCCAAGGTGGCATTCAAAGCATCCATGGCTGCGGTGACGCGGCCTGTCTTCACTGCATCGGTGGGGTAGCCTTGTTGAATCTTCGGTGTGCAGCCCACATGCGGAACGCTGACCAGCACGATGGGTACCGAGGCATTTTCCGCGCGCACGTAGCTGATGATCCATTGCAGATTGCCCAGCGTTGTGTTGGTGACAGTAGCGTCCACCGTGCCGTTGTAGAGATCGGCATAGTAGCTGTCGGCATCGTTGCCACCGGCGAAGATTACCACTCGTTGCACGTCGTTGCGAAGCTGATCCTTCAGCGTGTTGGTCCACAAGAAGTTATAAATGCTGCTGAGTTGGCTGCGGATGCTTGTTGTCGTCGCACCTGGGAAAGCCCAGTTGAAGCGATGGCCCGTGAGCCTAGGGTAAGAATAGACGCTCCAGGTGCCCGTGTCGAACCAGCCGGTCCGGTGCTGATGCAGAATTTCGATCCAGTTCCGTGCCTGCCAGGATGCCGGATTGGCGGGATACAAAGCGGGAAACTCCGATTCATATTCCTTGGTCAGGCTGTCCCCGATCACCAAGCATTGCTCCGCCCTGAGCGTGAAGCTCATCAGCAGAAGCAGGAACAGGCAGCGTAACATCAATGCTACTTACGAGAGCCCCTCCCAAAAAGGCACTGTTGTTCGAACAATCTAGTTTGGAGCTTCAGCTCGTCTGGCGACTTTCGCCTGAGCGGACTGAAGTCCTGAACTGCTTTCATTCCACTTTCAGCACCCCATTCATCACCATCCAGTGCCCCGGGAAGGTGCAGAGGTAAGGGTAGTCGCCTTTCTCTTTTGGGGCGGTGATGTGGATGGTGAAACTCGACTGCGGATTCGTCATGTCGGTGTAGGCAAGGACGTCGTCGGAATCCGGCACATAGTGTTTCGCCAGACCCTGTGGATCAGTGATCATGAGATTGGCAAGGTTGCCGATTTTTTGCAGCGTTCCGGGCTTCGAGAGCATCCAGTTGTGCGGCACCACGTCGGGATTCTTGAAGACGATGGTGAGTTTTTCACCCGCTTTGGCGGCGAGCTGCTTCTGCACGTATTGCAGGCCCAGGGCGGCTTCGATGACGAGCTCGCGACCGCCTTCGCCGTTGGCCCATGGATTCAGTTTGGCTGGTTTCGGTGCTTCGAGGCCGATCTGCGCGGCGTGATTGGTCTTCGCGATTTTGGCGTAGCCAGGGAACTCAGTGAAGGGTTCAGCCAAGGCGTGCGCGGTCAGGAAGATGTCGTGGCCGGTGCTCAGATGGAGATGAATCTGGCTGGCGGTGACGATCTGCGGAATTTCGAGAAAGAGAGTCTTGCCGCCGTCGAGTTTCTCCACGCTACGCACTTCGAGCGGATCATGGCCGGGGGTGTCGGCATACTTCACAGAATACTCGGGCGAGCCGTACTGCGGGCCGTAGTGGTAGTTCCAGCACTGCGCGAAGCAGGTGGCGGCATCGGCATTTTTAACGGGCTGATTGAAGCGAATCAGCACGCCGTTGTCGCGGGCTTCGAAAGCGATGGGCACAGGCTTCTCGCCACCAGTGAATCGCACGCGCTGGAAGCAGCCGTCCTTCGGTGTGTAGCTGCCCCAGCCCTGCATGCCGTTCACATAGAGGTGGCCGTCATTCGGATTGAAGCGCCCGCATTGCGGGCCGGAGTCGAAGTTGCCGCTGATTTTCACTGAAGCTGCCTGCCAGCAGCCTTTGACGTTCTGCCGCATGACGAGCCACGCACTGCCACCGCCTGAAGAAAGGTGAACAAAATTGCCATCGCCTTTGAGAGAGGCCCAGTTATCGCCCATGATGAAGGACTGGCTGCTGGCGCTGTTGTCCTCGCCACGCGGCATGTACATCAGCACAGGCTCAGGCGGCTGGCCGTTCTTTGGACCACCGGCACCGAAGTGGGCACCGAGATTGTGGTCCAGCTCGATCTGGAAGATGGAGGAAGCGGGTGTCCAGTCGCCCTCCTGTCCGCTTGTGGTGAGGAAGCGGCCATCCGGCGAGATGCCGAGACCGTCGGGATTGCGGAAACCGGTGCCGAGGACTTCTATCTTGTCGCGGCCCGTGATTCGGCACACGCCTTGATTGCCGGAGGCAAAATACCAGCGGCCTTCCTTATCAGTTTCGAGGCCGACGATGAAGTCGTGCCCGCCGGGCGAGGTCTGCATCGCATTCGTGCCGCACTCGTAGAAGTCCGCCTCTGCATCACCATTCAGATCATGCAGGCAGGTGATCTGATCTCGACCGAGGACGTACAGCTTGTCCTTCACAATCTTCATGCCCAGCGGCTGGTTCAGTCCGGTGGCGAAGCGCTTCCAGCGCACCTTTTCGAGTTTCTCATCAATGCCTTTCACCAGCCAGATCTCGCCCGTCATCGTGGCGATGGCGGCGGTGCCGTCGCTGAAGAAGTCATGCGCCGTGATGAAGAACAGCGAGCCGTAAGGATTTTCAAAAGGAAGTGTAATGGTGTCGGTGGCGAAGGGCTGCTGTGTACCGAGCTTGCCTTTGGTTTCGATCCACTTCGGCCATTGAGCGGGAAAATCCTTTGCTGGACGGACTTCCTGGCCAAGCACATTCCAGAAGGATTCACCGACTTTGAAGATGACGTCCTTGCCCTGCCGGTAGAACCCATCGTATTGCCCTTGGAGCTTGATGGATGGCTTTGATGCCACCTTCCCATCCATTGCGGCTCCACCCATGAAACCATGGCGTGCATCGTTGAGTTTGATGAAGCCACCTATCCAGGTGACTGGGAAAGAAAGCGTTTCAGGATCGAAGACATAAGAGGTGTCTCCGGCTCGCACGCACACCGCTTTCGGGATCGTCAGGCCTGCGCCTTTGAAGACGCAACTAAACACTGAACCGTGATCGCTCGTGGCAAAGCGTCCATCTTTCCAAGTCACCTGATCGTTCTGGTTCCCCCAATGCCCCTGCTGGCCGCCGTCGAGGCCGGGGAATTGAGGTAGAAGTTCAGGGAGGGGCTTCTGCTTCATGAACTGGAGCGCCTCCTTGCCGTAGAAGTCGAAGACGCGTTCGCGATTGACGAATTCCTGCCAGTGGACGTTGTCCTCAGGATGGAGCGGTTTGCGCTCGGGATTGAATTCGGCGGGTTTCGGCGCAGGCGGTGGGAGGAGCGCGTCAAGATGGTCGAAGTCCCAGAGGCCGAGGGTGTTGTCCATGCGCAGACGCGGAGCGCCGCCTTTGCGCGGCTTCATCACGCCTCGTGTGATGCGCACATCGTCGATGAGCCCTTCACAGCCGATGCCGCCATCGACAAGGCTGCCAAAAGCGATGCCGCCGGCTGCCGGTGTGCCTTTGAGGGGCTGCACCGCCTTTTCGAACATCTGCTTACCGTCGATCCAGATCACGACGTTCTTTTCGTCGATGCTGACGAGGAAGTCGTGCCATTGACCGTCGCAGACATCGACCTTCGAATCGCAGTCACCGCCACGTCCGGGCATGAAGAGCGCCAGCGTGCCGCGCTTTGCATGTGTGTAGAGCTCCCAATGCGTGGCAGATGATTTGGCGTCTGAGGCGATGAGGATGTTGAAGTGATCCTTGCTGGTGAGCTGCGCACGACACTCGACGGTGACGGGCAGAGTGCGGAAGGGTTCGTTATACTGCTGGAAATAGCTACCCTTCAATGCCCCGCCGAATTCTTTGCTCAAGGACGGCACGCTTTCGCCGACCACAAGGAGCTTGGCGGGGATGCCGGGCGCTGCGGCGGCTGGTTTGTCGCTCCAGGTGCGATACTTCGGTTTCGGGCCGGGAGGGTTGTCATCAAGCTGAGGCACGAGCCAGGCGAGGCCGTCGAGATTGTCGAGCAGGCGGCCTTCGGCGTCTTCGTTCGTATGGTTCAGAATGCCGATGGGACCGTTGTAACCGCACGCACGCACGATGCGCAGCACCTTCACATCCTCAGTGCCCGCGCCGAGCGGGAGAATTTTGCGGCTCTTGGCATCGCCCTCGATGTCCATGCCGTTGAGATTGAAGCAGAGCAGATGCGGCAGCATGCGCGGCAGCACTTTGGCAAGACGATCGAGATGGCCGTGGCCGTGATGCAGATTGTACACCATGCCGATATTCTTGATGCCCTGCGATTTCAAGGCTTCCACGATGGCGATGGCGTTCTCCGGCTCGCCATACCAGGCACCGTGATTGTAGAGCGCCACCTGGCAGCCCAAGGGTGCGGCGGCTTCGCAGATCGGCTTCAAGCGTTCGACCTCCTTCGACACACGAGCTTGCTGATCCGCCTCATCTTTGACTTGGATCGCACCGCCGTTGCCGTTTACCCAGAGCTGCGGATGCACGCCGTGGCGTTTGAAGAGTTCCAGTGTCTGCTTCGCCTCGTCATTGAGAACAGTCGGGAACCACCAGCCCATCAGCTCAATGTGGTGTTTCTTGAGCGCGTTCAGCTCGTCGTCCCACTGCGGGATGTGCTCCTTGCGGTAGTCATAGACGAATTTCTTCACGCCCATCTTCTCCAGCATTGCTGCACGCTCCTCCGGGCCGCGTTTGCCCGCATCAAACGGCACAATGCACCACGCGGCGAGGTTGGATTTGTCGAAAAGTCCGTCGGCGGCGGTGAGCCGGACGAGGGAGCATGCAAGAAGAGTCAGCAGCAGGAAGGTTTGTTTCATGATTGAGTCAAAAATGGGGACGGATGCCGCAATCTCAGAGGCGGGCTTCATGACGATGGAACGGGCCGGAAGATCACAAACTCGCAGGCTTCACGAGCGTTCCCGCTTTCACCACACCACCCTGCATGACGGCGAGAAGATTGTCACGATTTTCGAGAATAGAGATGTCTTTGAGCACATCGCCCACGACGACGAGGACATCGCCCAGCTTGCCTTTTTCGAGAGTGCCGAGTTCATGGGCGCGGCCCATCATTTTCGCGCCGCCGAGCGTGGCGCATTGGATCGTGTCGAGCGTGGAGAAGCCGACGTAATTGACGAAGAAGGTCAGCTCCTGGGCGTAGGTGCCGTGGGGTGTCCAGGCAAAGCCGTAGTCGCCACCGAGTCCCATGGTCCCTCCGGCCTTGAGTACTTTGCGGCAGCTTTCGGCACCGGCTTCGAGCGTTTCTTGATGGCCATCGAGTACACGCTGGGACAGGCCAAACTCCTTGCCGCGTTGAACGCTGAAGAGTTCGAAACCGAGGCCGGGGCACATCGGCACGTTGCGCTTGAGCAGGAGATCGAGGCATTCGTCATCCATGAAGGTGCCGTGTTCAATGGCGTCGTAGCCGGCTTTGAGAGCATTGCGGATGCCCTCGGTGGCTCTGCAGTGGCCGGTGACTTTGAGACCGTGATTGTGTGCCGTGGCGACGACGGCGTGCATTTCATCAAAAGTCATGCACAGCGTGTGATGATCGTTGATGTCGGGAGAAGCCGCGTCGCCCGTGGGATAGGTTTTCACCCACTCAATGCCGTCTTTGACGAGTTTTCGCACAGCGGTGCGGGCCTGCTCGGGGCCGTTCACGATGAAGACGATGCCCTCCATGCCAATTCGGCGGTAATCGGGGTTCCAATCCATCAGCCCGCCTGCGCCGCAGATTTCGCGGCCGCTGCTGCTGAGGCGCGGGCCGGGGATCATGTCCTCATCAATGGCCTTGTTCATCCACACATCAATGTTGTGCAGGCAGCCACCGCTGCGTGCCGCTGTGTAGCCGCATTCGAGCGCGGTCTTCGCATTCACGGCGGATTGCAGAGTGACGTATTCCACGGGAAATTTGATGTCGAGGTCCTGCAGCTCGGACACATTGAAGTAAGTGAGATGGATGTGCGCCTCAATGAGCCCGGGCATGATCGTTCCTTCCCCAGCATCGATGATGCGAGCGTCAGGAGGAGCCGGTGGCGCATCCACGGCGGGGCCGGCGTAGCTGATGAGTCCGTCGGTGATAATGACTGCGGCGTTTGGAACGGCCGGACGGCCCGTGCCATCGACGAGCTGGCCGTTTTTGACGACGGTGATGCCTGGTTGGAGCTTCATGGTGCCAAATGCTATCGTTTTGCCTGGCGCAAGGATAGAACAGAAACGGCAGGGCCTGGAACATTCGCGGCAGCGTATTTGTCGCGGTAGGCCCCCGGTGTGAGGCCCGTGACGCGGCGGAATTCACGGGTGAGGTGGCTTTGATCAGCGAAGCCGCAGCGGAGGCTGACAGTGGCGATGGACTCGCGCGTATCGACGAGCAGTCGGCAGGCGGTCTGAATGCGCAGGCGCTTCAGATACTGCTGCGGTGGCAGACCATACTCGCGGACAAAACTGCGCTCAAAGGCGCGTGGCGACATGCCGACGGAGCGCGCCATGTCGGTATTGGTCATGGATTCGCCAAGGCGTCGGGTCATCAGCGCAATGACGACACCGAGGCGGATGTCGCTGCGCTGATCGATCTGCGCGGCATCCAGTGCGCGCGTGATGCCGGCCGTGCCGACGATGCGGCCTCGGGCATTGCAGACGGGTCGTTTGGTAGTGAAGCACCATGCCGCGGTGTGATCAAAGCGGCCTACAAGTTCGAGACGACCCTGCACCGTCTGCCCGGCCAGCACGGCCTCATCACCCGCGCGGAAATGCGCCGCGAGATGCGCGGGAGAGAGATCATCATCTGTCCTGCCGAGCACTTCAGTCAGCTGATGCATGCCGTAGTTCAGCAGGAAGGTGCGGTTCACCCATAGGTAGCGGCGTTTCGCGTCCTTGATCCAGGCCTGCACGTCCGGCAGCGCGTCGAAAAGATCGCGCAGGGCATCGACGGGGGATGTGGCGGCAGCTTTGGCTTTCACAGGCGGGAGACTAGCTGGAACGAGTTTCGATGACACGCTGAATCACGCAGGCATGAAAAAAGCGGAGCCGCATGCCGCAGCTCCGCTTGAAGGATGGAATGGAATATCCCGATTACTGGCGCACTTCTTTGATGTGCTTGTCAGGAGCGACGTCAAAGGCGGCCTTGCTGGAAGCATCGGCGAAAGCGACCTGAAGGGTGTAGGTCACGGTGATGGAAGGATCGGACTTCTTTTTGCTCAACGGGCACTGGCCGGCGGTAGCACTGAGGATGTTGTTGAGGTAGCCCTTGGGGGCGGCGGTGAACTGAGCTTTGCAACGGTTGCAACAGACTGCGACCGTCTTTGTGTAGGTGCTGGTAATGGCAGGGCTCGCAGACTTGCCAGAGATGGGACAGACGGTGTTCAAGGGCTCGGCGGCAGGTGAAACGCCAGCCAGCAGGCTGAGAGCGGCAATGAGGGTGAGGATGTGTTTCATGGTGGGCGTGGCGGGATGAGACGGCGGACTCGGATACGAATTCATGGATTTTCCGCAACCGAAGCTTTTCCGCCTACCAGGTGCCAGCCAATGGATTCCGTATTGGTTTGCAGAAACGAAGGCATAGGTGCTGCGGTGCTGGCTTCTTCCCGGACGTTACTTCGGCTGATACTTCGGATAGCGCTGCTGAAGCTGCTGCAGCATCTGCTTGGCTTTGGCTGAATCCCCGGCTTTCTCCAGCACCTTAGCGGCTTTATAGAGGGCATCAGGGGTAACATCGGGATCGTCGAAGAACTGGCTGGGCACGGCATACTTGGCGGCGCCGTCCTTCCATTTGCCGACGGCGGCATCCTTTTGGCCTTCGTTGGCCAGCTTGTCTCCCTGCGCAGCGTAGATGTCGCCTTCGAGGATGAGCAGTTCGGCCTGGAGCTTGCCGTCTTTGACCACCTGCAGAGCCTCTTGGGCAGCCTGGTCGGCTTCATCGAAGAGGCCTTTGCCGAGCTGCGCGCGGCCTTTGGTCAGCAGCGCACGTGAGCGCGTGGCGCTGTCAGGCTCTGATTTGAGGAAGTTGTCCGTGGCCTGAATGCTGGCGTCGTACTGCTGGTTTTGCAGCTGCGCCATGCCGAGGTAGTTCCACACGACTGGCTCGGTGTTTTCCGGGGTTTCAGGGGTGACGGCGCGTTCGAGAAAACGGGCGGCGCGTTTGTAGTCGTCGCTGCTGTAGAGTTTGAGACCGAGCCATTTCAAAATTTGCGGGGGCACCTGACCGTCGGGTTTAGACTGCAGGTAGCTGTCAATGGTTTTGGCCAGGTTGTCGGCGTTCTGACGCGCGTAGTCACAGAGGATGATAAGCTGGCTGGATTTTTCGAGATAGTCTTTGCTGTCGATTTCGATGGAGCGGCGCAGGGCAGGGACGGCTTTGTCGTAGATCTTCTGGTCGAAGTTGCCCCTGCCGATTCCATAATATGCCTGCGCGGCGGCGCTGGTATTCGGGAATTTTTTCAGCAACGTATCAAAGGCTGTGACGGTGGCCTTCGGGTCCTTCTGCTCCATCGCGATGAAACCGAGCTGCAGCCAGGAGAGTTCACAGGCGTCGGATTTGGGGAATTCTTTGACAACGTGTTCAAAGTCAGCCTTCGCCTTCGGGAGATCACGGGCCTCTCGGTTTGCGAGGCCGCGGCGGGCGTACGCCTTGGGGATGAACTCGTGGGCAGGATTCTCATTGATGAAACGAGTAAAGGTGCCGACGGCCTCCTGATGGCGTCCGGCCTCGCCCTGTGCCCAGCCCATGTTGAAGAGCGTGCCCGGGCGCAGCTTCTCGGGCAGTTTGTCGAGGCTGACTTCATTATAGCTCAGCGCCGCCTGCTGGTATTCGCCTTTGTTGAAGTAAAAGTCGGCGCGGATCAAACGTGCCAGTGAAAGGTATTCATGATCGGCGTGCTTTTGGGCGTGCCGGGCGATGAATGCGGTGGCGAACTCGCCCAGATCCTTGTCATTCAACAGATAGAAACAGTACAGCTTCCAATATCCCGCATCAAAAGCCTCCTCGGTGTCGGTATGATACTGCTCGATGAGCAGGTAAACCTCGACCGCACGGGCATAGCTCTTGCGCATGCGGTAGGAGTGGCCAACGAGCAGCAGCATCTTGGCGCGTGAGGCTCCTGGCGGCAGAATCTCGGAGTTCTTGTTGTAGTAGTCGATGACGCCGTCGTAGTCGCCCTTGGCATAGAGCGACTGAATGATGCCCACGAGGGAGATGCCGCGGTTTTGCTCAGTGGTTTCCGGCATGCGCAGCGCGAACCAGGTGGCGAGCACGAGGCTCAGCAGGAGCATGGCGCCGAAGATCACGTGCCAATTGCCCAGCAGCAGGATCACCCCGCCGGCGGCCGGCGCGAGGATGGGCACCACCAGGAACACCATCATGGCGAACGACATGACGCGCGCCATGTCGCGGCCCTGGAAGCGATCGCGCACGATCGCCACCGACAGGACGCGCGCGGCCGCGCAGCCCATGCCCTGGACCGCGCGGGCGAACAGCAGCGTGTTGAAGCTGTCCGCCGTCATGGCGATCACGCAGCCGGCGCAATAGATCGCCAGCCCGATCATCAGCATGCTCTTGCGGCCGAACACGTCCGACAGCGTGCCGAACACGATCTGCATCACCGCAAACCCGATCAGATAGGCCGAGATGACGAGCTGGAGATCGTTCGGGTTGGCGACCGCGAAATAATGATGGATGGGCTCGAAGGCGGGCAGCAGATTGTCGATGGAGAAGGCGGTCAGCCCCATCATGAGGGCGATAATAGCGACGAATTCGATGAAGCCTGGTGCCGGTGCGCCCGGCCGGGCCGGGTCGCTGTTGCGCTTCGTCATGGGAAAATGGCTCGAAATCGCGCCGGGAGACGGCGCAAGGGGAGGGCGTTTGTAGACTTGGTAATTCTCCATCACCCGCTGCACGTAATTGCGGGTCTCGGAGTAGGGAATGCACTCCACCCAGTCCACCACGTCCACGTCCGGGTCGCGCGGATCGCCATAGCGCTCGATCCATTTGCGCACGCTGCCGCGCCCGGCATTATAGGCGGCGAACACCAGCACATAATTGCCGCCGTAATTGCTCACCAGCTCGCCCAGCTCGGCCGCACCGAACTGGACATTGTAGGACTGGTCGCTCATCAGCCGCGCCTCATTATAGGGCGCGCCGGTCTGCTTGGACACTTCGCGGCCGGCGGCGGGCGTCACCTGCATATAGCCCATGGCCTTGGCGCTGGAGAGGGTGCGCGGGTTGAACTGGCTCTCCTGCCGCGCCACCGCATAAATTACCGGCTTGTCCACGGGATTGCCGATGGAGGTGTAGGAGGGCAGGCCGAAGGTCGGGAAGGAGGCGGCATCGAGGGGATGCCCTTCCGCCGAGCCTTCCTTGCCCACCACCAGCACGCCGCGCGTGTCGTTATTGGCCTGCGCCAGCTCCGCCACCATGGCGAGATGGGTGGTATCCTCCATCCGCCAGGCAAGGTCGTAATAGATGGTCAGCGGAATATCGCGCTCGCCGATGGCATAGAGCAGGCGCAGGGCGCGCACCGGCTCGATGCGATCGAAGGTGGCGCGGGCCTGGGCGGAGCCCTCCGGCTGGCGGCGCAGCGCCACCGGCGGCAGGCCGAGGCGAGCGCGCGACATCTGTCCATAATAAGTGGTGCTGAAGCGCGCCGCGGATTCATAGCGGGCGCGGGCGGAGCCGGTATCGCCCATGGCCTCCGCCGCCCGGCCCTGCCAATAGGCGGCGCGGGCAAGAGTGATCGGGTGCTTCTGCTCGTGCTCCATGCGGGCGAAATGCTGGGCGGCGGTGCGCGGGTCTTTCAGGAAGCGCAGCGCGATCCAGCCGGCGGTGAATTCCTCTTCGGCGCGGTAATTGTCGGCGGTCGGCGTCGCCCCATGGGCGGCGACACGATAGGCGGTCTTGAAATCCCCATTGTCGAGCAGCTCGCGCGCCACGAGGCGGCGCTCGATCCACCATTCGTCCGCATCGCCTACGGCGGCGCGGGTGTCGGGCGCGCTCAGCAGCGCCTGGGCGGCCTCGGCGGGACGATCCGCGCGGCGGGCGAGCTGGGACTTGGCAAACAGATAGGCCGGATCGTTGCCGAGCGTGAACGGCACCGCCGCCAGCAGCTTGGCGCCGTTCGGGTCCTTGCGGGCGATGGCGAGGCGGGCCTGGGTGAGGGCCACCACATCGCTGCCCGCGCGGGCCGCGGCGCGCATGGCGCGGTCGGTATCCGGCTTGTAGCTGAAGGTGTCGGCGCGCGCCTTATGGTCGGCACGGGTGAGCAGGGTGCCGAATTCGGTCATGACCGTCTTTTCGACCGATTCGCTCAGATCATCCTCGCGCCACGCCTCGCGCACCAAGGCGGCCGTGGTGGTGCGGTCCCCCGAGGCGGCGAAGGCGCGCGCGAGCGCGATCTTGCCTTCGCCCGAAAGCGGGTCGGCCTGCGAGAAGAAGGCGCGGATCACGTCGGGACTGCGATTTTCCACCAGCAGCATCCGTTCCGCGCGTCGGCGCAACGTGCTCTGGGTTGGCCAGCCGGGCTTGTCCTTGAGAAAGGCGTTGATGCCGTCGAAGCCGATGTCGTTCCGCGCATTGCGGATGACCAGCCAGGTCACAAGGCTGCGGGCCACCGGATCGTTCAAGTCCCGCGCCATGGCGAGGGCCTGGGTGCCCTGCCCGTTCTTGGCGGCGGTGACGGCCGAGCGCAGCTGGCCAAGCTCGCCCGAGAGCGAAACCGCCGGCGCGCCAGCGGACGCGGAGGTGCGCGCGGCGCTCGCCGGCTTGGCATGGGGTTTGGCGGCGGCTTTCTTGGAGTCGGTCTTTTTGGAGTCTGTCTTCTTGGCGTCCGCCTTTTTCGTATCGGACTTCTTGGTATCGGACTTGGCTGCGGCCGGCTTGGCCGTCGGCTTGGCGGGTGCGCTCTTCGCGGGCTTGGGGTGCGGCGAATCGGCGGTGTCGGATGCGGCCATCACCGGCGCGGGCCAGGCGAGCGCGATCGCCACGGCGGTGCGGGAGATCAGGCGGTGGGCAGGCGACATATTCGTTCCTCACGGCCTGGCTGGGGCTCGGGCGAGCCTGTTGCCGGTTCCGCCCTATTGTTCGCCATGTGCCTTGACGAAATGCTAAGCAGCCGGCGCCGCAAATTTCACGGGTCCACCAGCCTCACGAAACCGGCAAAACGAGGGCCGCAGCCCGCGCGACCCTTTCCGGCCGGCTCGCAACAGTTTATCTGATGCGATCCGCCCGCTGAAATCAGGCGTGCGCGAATCGTTTTTCACAACAAGGCACCTGCCATGTCCTCCTCTTCGTCCCTGCCGCACTTCCGGGGTCAGTTCACGGCCCTGGTCACTCCTTTCAAGGATGGTGCGCTGGATGAAAAAGCCTTCCGCGACTTCGTCGATTGGCAGATCGCCGAGGGCATCGACGGCCTGGTTCCGGTCGGCACCACGGGCGAGAGCCCGACGGTCAGCCACGAGGAACACAATCGCGTGATCGAGATCTGCGTCGAGCAGGTGAAGGGGCGCGTGCCGGTGATGGCCGGCACCGGCTCCAATTCCACCGAGAGCGCGGTCGAGTTCTCGCGCCACGCCGAGAAGGTGGGCGCCGACGCTTTGCTGGTGGTGACCCCTTACTACAACAAGCCCACGCAAGAGGGCCTGTTTCAGCACTTCAAGGCGGCTGTATGAGCTGAAGAACATCGTCGGCGTGAAGGATGCCACCGCCAATCTGGCGCGCGTGTCCCAGCAGCGCCTGACCCTCGGCACCGACTTCATCCAGTTCTCCGGCGAAGACGCGACCGCGCTCGGCTTCATGGCCCATGGCGGCCACGGCTGCATCTCGGTGGCCTCCAACGTGGCGCCGCGCCTCTCTTCCGAGCTGATGGGCGCCTGTATCGCGGGCGACTTCAAGGCCGCTTTGGCGTTGCAGGACAAAGTGTTTCCCCTGCACACCGCTTTGTTTATCGAGACCAATCCGGCACCGACCAAGTTCGCGCTCTCGCTGCTCGGCAAGATGGCCGAGGACGTGCGCCTGCCCATGGTGCCGGTCTCCGAAACCACCCGTGCGGTCGTGCGCAGCGCGATGGCCCACGCGGGCCTCCTGAACTGAGGTTGAGGGACAGCGCGCGGCGGGAGAGGCTCGCTCTTCCGCCGCGGTCCCCAAAAGCAAATGTCAGAAAAAAAGAAGAAAGAACTGCCGCGCAAAGTGGTCGCCGACAATCGGCGCGCCCGGTTCGACTATGACATCGGCGAGGTGATCGAGGCGGGGGTTGCGCTGACCGGGACCGAGGTGAAGAGCCTGCGGAACGGCAAGGCGACGATCCACGAGAGCTATGCGGCGGGCAAGGCCGGGGAGCTGTGGCTCTATAATTCCTATATCCCCGAGTATCTCGAAGCCAACCGCTTCAACCACGAGCCGCGCCGGCCCCGCAAACTGCTGCTGCACAAGCGCCAGATCCACAAGCTCACGGTCGCCGTGGAGCGCGAGGGCATGACGGTTGTGGCGATGAAATTCTATTTCAACGAGCAGGGGCGCGCGAAGGTGGAAATCGCCCTCGGCAAGGGCCGCAAGGCCCATGACAAGCGCGAGGCGGTCAAGGAACGCGACTGGAACCGCGACAAGGCCCGCCTCATGCGCGATCGCGGGTGAGCCGCAGGCAGGGTTATCCCGCTGCGTGCGGATCGTGCCGTGGGTGCGCGTCAGGCGAGTCCCCTTGCGAAAGCGCCGCCGTCCATTTACCAGGCCTGGAGCTACCGATGATCCGCCTTCCGGCCACGGACGGACGGAGGATCGACCTGTCCGAGCTGTCGGGGCGCGTGGTGGTGTATTGCTATCCGCGTACCGGCGAGCCTGGAACGCCGAACCCGGAAGGATGGGACGAAATTCCCGGCGCGCGCGGATGCACGCCGCAATCCTGCGCCTTCCGCGATCATTATGCGGACCTCACCGCAATCGGTGTCACCCATGTTTTCGGGCTTTCGACCCAGCCCAGCGATTATCAGCGCAGTGCCGCCGAGCGGCTGAACCTGCCGTTTCCGCTGCTGTCCGACCATGGGCTGGACTTCACCCGCGCCCTCCGCCTGCCGACCTTTACGGCGGACGGCATGACATTGCTCAAACGCATCACCCTCATCATCGAGGACGGGGCCATCGGCCACGTCTTCTATCCGGTGTTCCCGCCCCATCAGAACGCCGCCGACGTGCTCACCTTCATGCGCACTCACGCGCCGAGATAGGCCCGCACCGCGGCGAACACGTCACGGAACATCTGC
>NCCR01000376.1 GCA_002279765.1 Verrucomicrobia bacterium 12-59-8
CGCCTATCAGAACTACCTGCTCAATGCGCCTGCGCAGTGGGTGGATGAAGCGACGGGTGTGGAGGTGAGCACGCAGCCGCTGCTGGAAGGATTCCGGGCGTTCTTCCTCGTGAAGCCGTAAACTTTTAGCGTCTGCCCCGTTGCATTTTGGTGTCCCGGCAGCATTTCTTGGGGGATGATGTCACTTCGTCTGCTTCTTATATTTGCGCTCGGGCTCGCCAGTTGTACGAACGTGGGGACGACCATGAGAACGACGGGGAACAATGCTTTCCGTTACAGCCGCAAGCTGGTCACCACGGATATTCCGCGTGCCTCGCGCCAGGTGTGGAACGGCGTGAAGAAAGTGTTTCGCAACGACGGTTCCTTCTGGGAGGCGGATCGCATGTACGGCAGGCCGAGTGTCGTCATCAATCTGGGCGAGCAGATGGTGTATCTTTTCAAAGACGGTCAGCTTGCCGGGGGCTCGCCGATCTCGTCGGGAACGGAAGGTTACAACACGCGGCCGGGCAGCTATCACGTCATCGAGAAAGACATCGACCACAAGTCGTCCATCTACGGCGACTACGAGGACTACCAGGGGCGCGTCATCATGCAGAACATCGACAACCGCAAGGACCCCAAGCCGCCCGGAACGCGCTTCGAAGGGGCGAAGATGTACTACTTCATGCGCATCTACGGCGGGGTGGGCATGCACCAGGGGTATCTTCCCGGCTATGCCGCATCGCATGGCTGCATCCGGCTTCCCGGGCACATGGCGGAGAAGTTTTACAGGGAGGTGTCGCTGGGGACGCCGGTGCAGGTGGTGCCGTAGGGTGCAGCGCCTGTCAGGTGGTGAAGGGTGTGCCACGGAAGACGAGGTCTCTTATTCTGGCGGGCTCGTGGGGCGGGCCCCATTCTTTGGCCTGAGGATGTCCTTCAACACCTCCGCGAGCTGTGCTTGGGTAAAGGGTTTGTCCAGCCGATGGGTCACACCCAGGGCTTTCATCTCACCAGCCTGAGGATCCTCCAGTTTTCCACTGGCGACGACGATGGGGACGTCAATCTGCAGCAGTCGGAGAACACGGACAAAGGCCACCCCGTCCATGCAGGGCATGTGGAGGTCTGTGATGATGGCGCGGATCTCCGCCTTATGCTGCGTGACCAGCAGCAGGCCCTCGGTGCCATCGCTGGCCGTGCGGGGGTTGAAGTTCAGACGTTGCAAGACTGCGCGTGCCATTTCGCGGACGGCGGCTTCATCATCCACGAGGAGAATGGTTTCCCCCTGCCCGACGGATGACATCGGAGGCGGCGTCATGATTGACATTCCACCTTCGGCGACACGGGCTGGCAGAAAGACGGTGAAGGCGGAACCCTGCCCAGGCTGCGAAGAGACCTGCATGAACCCACCGTGGCTTTTCACAATGCCCAGGACGGTGGAGAGGCCGAGACCGGTACCTTTGTCCGGACTTTTGGTGGTGAAGAACGGATCAAAAATCCGATCGATGATTTCCTGCGGCATGCCGATGCCGGTGTCCTGCACCCGCAGTGCCACATAGTGGCCTGGACGGGCGTCGGGCAGCGCGCTGGCAAACGCCTCATCCAGCAGTGTGGACCGCCCGTCGAGAGTGAGAGTGCCACCATTCGGCATGGCATCGCGTGCGTTGACGCACAGGTTGAGGAGAACCTGGTGCAACTGCGTGGCGTCTCCGAGCACCGTGGGGAGATCCGGCGCGCAAGTGACCAGGAGCTGAATGTTCTTGGGAAAGCTGCTGGTCATCAGATTCTCCAGCTCCCGGATCAAACTGTCCACCTGAAGAGTGACGTGCGCGCCTTCCGCGCCTTTGGCAAAGGTCAGCAACTGGCGCACCATGTCCGCACCGCGTCTGGCGCTGGTTTCAAACAGGTCCAGAATTTTTGATTCCTGAGGATAACGCATCCTGAGCAGCTCCACCCCCATGAGAATGGGGGCGAGTGCGTTGTTCAAATCATGAGCCACGCCGCCGGACAATGTGCCGATGGCTTCCATGCGTTGCGAACGCAGGGCGAGCCGCTCCATGTTTTTGCGTTCGGCGAGGTTATGACTGCGCTCCAGCTCCATCGCCACGCGCTGCGCGATGATGCGCAAAATCTCCTGGTCTTCCTCGGTGAATTCGTGAGGCCTGGAGTCCAGCAGGCAGGTGACGGCGACGACGTTGCCGTGGGCGTCCAATGAGGGAACGCCGCAATAGGCGTCCGCATTGTGATCGCGCAGAAACGCGGCCTGTTCCTGGCCGACGATTTCCGAGAGGCAGACACAGGAAACATCAAACAACTCGGCGACCATGGCCACGACCTCCTCAAACACCGCGCCCGGTTCACCGGACAACCGCATGCTCAATTCGGAGAGCCGATGGAGCTTGCGCAGGTGCGCGGCATTCCGCTCCTCGATCTGCCTGCGCTCGGTGATGTCCTGCACGGTGCCGATGGAATGCAAGGCGCGACCGGCGTCGTCATACACCGTTTCACAGCGCTCCAGCACGAACTTGATACGGCCGGCGGGCAGCAGCAAACGGTGCTCGATTTCATAGGTGGTGTGGTTGCGCACAGAGTCTTCGTAAGCCTGGGCAACCCTGCTGCGGTCATCCGGATGCACCACTTCCAGGAATGCCTCATTGGAGGCTTTGAAGTTCCTGGGATCCTGTTCAAAAATGCGGAAGATCTCGTCCGACCATTTCAGGTGGTTTGAGACCAGATCCAGATGCCAGCTGCCCATCCGGCCAATGCGTTGAGCTTCGTGCAACTGCGCCTCCCGCTCCTGCAGCGCGCTGGTGCGCTGAACGACGAGCTGCTCGAGTTCCGTGTTGAACTGGCGGATCTCCTCCTCGGCCTTCTTGCGGGCGGTGATGTCGGCACGGATGGCGATGTATTGAGCGGGCTTTCCGTCTGCGCCGAGGAAGGGAACGATGGTGGTGTCCACCCAGTAGTGGGAGCCGTCCTTTGCCAGGTTTTTGATCTCGCCTTTCCACACGCGCCCGCTGGAGATGGTCTGCCACAGTTCTTCGATAAAAGCTTTCGGGTGATGCCCGGAATTGATGATGCGATGGTCCTGGGCGAGCAGCTCTTCACGCCCGTATTGCGAGATGGCGCAGAACTTGTCATTCACATAGGTGATGATGCCGCGTGCATCCGTGACAGCGACGATGGCGTGCTCGTCCAGCGCGGCTTTGAAATCCGCCAGCATCTGCTCGGCGCGCTTGCGTTCGGTGACGTTGATATGCGCAATGACCGCGCCGCCTTCCGCCCGGGACAAGGGAGAGACTTGCATGGTGAACCAGCGATGCCCGGCCGGCGAATGGCAGGCATACTCGTGTTTGAACGTGAGACTGGAATGCTCCAGTACGCCACGTAGTCCGTCCACCACTCGGTGAATGTCCGCGTCGGACTCCTGTGCAGCCTTTTGGCACACTTCCAGATAATTGGCGCCCAGGCCCAGGGCGGCCATCTTGTCATACGCACCATTTTCACGCGCGAAACGTTCCCAGCCATCGTTGATGGCGATGATGGTGCCGTGGCGGTTCACGACGGCGATGTTGGCCATCATGGAATTGATCACGGCACGGTTCAAAGCCTCGCTGTTGCGCAGGATGCGATCGATATCGTGCTCCTTGGTGACATCCCGGAAGACGAGCACGACGCCGATGATGCGGCCTGCGGAATCGCGAATGGGAGCGGCGCTGTCGGTGATGGGCCGCTCGGTGCCGTCGCGGGAGATGATGACGGTGTGATTGGCCAGACCGTGGATTTCGCCCGTGGCCAGCACATCATCCACAGGGATGATGGCGGGCTGGCGTGTTTCTTCATTGATGATACGGAAGACTTCCTCCACGGGGCGTCCGTGGGCCTCGGCCAGCGTCCAGCCCGTGAGCTTTTCTGCGATGGGGTTGAGGCGCGTGACGCGCCGCTGAGCGTCTGTGGCCAGTACGGCATCGCCAATGGAATTGAGCGTGACGGACAGCTTTTCCTCGCGGGAGCGGAGTACTTCTTCAGCGGCTTTTTGCTCGGTCACGTCGCGTGCGGTGGCAATGATGACTTCGCCCGGCTGGGGTACGGACTTCCACCAGAACACGCGTGAGGAGCCGTCCTTGAGCAGACAGCGGTTTTCAAACTGAAGGACGCCCTGGCCCTCGGCGCGCTGTCGCGCTACTTCGGACTCCGTGGCGGCGCGATCATCCGGGTGCACAAACTCGATGTAGGGCCGCGTCGTCAGCTCCTCGGCGCTCCAGCCCAGGATTTGGGTGAAGGCTGGATTGACGCGTTTGAGGTAGCCGTCTGCACCGATGATGCAGAGCATGTCCAGCGGCACGGTGAAAAACAGCTCGCGCTCCGCCTCCGCCTGCTGCCGCTTTTCGAAGTCGCGCCGTACGATGAAGCTGGCAAAGCCGATCATGCCAAGGGACAACACGCCGCCGAAAGCAACAAAGGCCATGGTCATGCGGGACAGCGTTTCCACCCTGGTCCTTAACGCAGGGAGGAGCTGATTTTCCCCAGCTTTCATGGAGGCGATCAACTGGCGTATCTCGTCCATCAACTGCCTGCCCTCTCCCGAGCCGATACGCTGGAGAGCCCCTGCTGAGTCACCGTTGCGCCGAAGCTGGATGACCGCATTGGCAAGGTTGATTTTGCTTTGAATCAGCGGCTCAAGTTCCGCCAGACGCCGTTTCTGAGCGGCACTGTCGTGGGTCAGCTCCTTCAGTGAAGCGAGTGAATCCTGCACTTTCGTGATGCCCGCCTCATACGGCTGCAAGAACGCTGTGTCCCCGGATATGGCGAATCCACGCTTTCCGGTTTCCAGGTTGAGCATGTCCACCAAGGTGTCATCGAGCTGGTCGATGACTGCATGGGTGTGGTCCGCCAGTCCCAGGAGCTGCGCATGGCGCTGCTCGCTCCACCACGCGGTCACACCGGTCAGGAGCAGGAAAACCAACGCTACAGCGAACCCCGCCTGAATCTTGTGTTGAATCAGCACCGTTTATTTTTCGATAACTTCATACCGCCCCATTTCCATTTGTAGAAACCTACGGGGGCACTCCCATGAGAAGCCCCTCGGATTTTGGCATTATTGCCGCCAATATTGCGGGTTACCGGCGCTCGGCCACGAAAATCGTATGTGTGCAGCGCTTGGCCTGAGGGTAGGCCTTTGCGGCAACTGTCTCCACCTTGAAGCCTGCTT
>NCCR01000377.1 GCA_002279765.1 Verrucomicrobia bacterium 12-59-8
GCTGAGGTTGTCCAGAATGATGACCTGGTAGCCCTGCCGGAGGATGAGGTTGGTGATGCGCTGGCGGTCTTCGGGTTCGCCGATGTTGAGGCAGGTGCCGTTTTGTTCGAAGAGGTGCTCGTGGTGGAGGTGGTGCACCTTGGAGAGGTCCAGGCCGTGGGCGCGGTACTGGGTGTGCTTCAGCGCCATCTCGCCATCGATGTAGAGCACGGGGATGTGGCCGGGCGTGGGCGCAGGCGGGGAATCGGGGGCTTCGTCCGTGGCGGGGGCAGGGAGGGGCGGATCACCGGCAGCCCACAGGCCCAAGGGGCGGCGGCTGGAGATGGCGCCGGGCAGGGCCATGGCGAGCCAGGTCTTGCCCACGCCGCGCGGGGCGTAGATGTAGCCGAGGTCGCCCTGGCACAGCCACTGGTCCAGCAGCGCAGGCCGTGGCGGGATGACGAGGGCTGCGAGCTGCTCTGCCGTGAGGACAAACTGCTCCAGCGGCGGGCGCGGTGTGGGCGGTGGCTGCGGCTGTCCGGGAAGCGCCTGCGCAGCCCATGGCGTGGCTGGCAGGCCGTGGGGGTGCGCGGCTGCGGGCACCCCGCTGCTCAGCGTGTGGGTGGGGCCCTGTGCGGGCAACGGATCGCGTGCGTGCAGGCGCTCGCATTCGGCGAGTTCTTCGGCGGTGGGGATGAACGGTGTGATGGTAGGCATACTGGTATGTTATGGTTTGGCTTAGTGTCTGTGTTAGTTTGTGGTTGGAAGTGGTATTCTGGGAGTGGGTGGCCTGAGGGTGGTGGGCGTTGCGGGGGGTATAGGCCCTATAGGTCATATAGGGCCTATTTGGCGCTGGGTGTGGCCGAGAGCAGTGATGGCGAAGGAGCGTCCCCAAACGGTGGCTCCACCTCCCGGTCGGGCTTGGGGAAGAGGCCCTCACGCAGCTCTGCGGCGGACGCTTCATCCAGCCCGGCGGTGCAGTCGTTGAGGTCTTTGACGGGTTTGCCGTCGGTGCGGCGCAGCTCGGTGAGTTCGTAGATGTCCACCTCGCAGGCCACCTTGTGGAGCTGCGCGGCCCAGCGGCGGGCGCTTTGCACACCGCCGCCATCGGCATCGGCATGGGGGTAGATGCGCACGCGGCGGCCACGCATGAGCTCGAGCGCAGCGGGGTCGATCTTCGTGCCCGTGCCACGCCCGAGCATGGCCACGGGCAGCACGTCCCAGCGTTCCAGCTCGTGGGCAAAGTGCAGCGCCGCCAGGTAGTCCGGCCCGCCTTCCACGAGCAGCAGCGTGCGGAATTCCGGCACCCGCCGCAGCACCGCCGCGCCGAGGGGCCAGCTCTTGCGCGAGCCGCGCAGCGTGTGCGCCTTGCGCCGCCCCAGCGTGCCGCATTCCGGGAAGGGCAGGCCATCGAGCCGCCGCGCCTCGGCCACGCGGTTCTCCGCATCGGTGAGCAGCCAGCAGCGGTAACCCTGCACGATGGCAAAGGTGAACGTGCGCAGCGACAGCGCCAGAGAAACCGCCTCCACCGTGAGGTGGCGCGAGTCCGCCACGAGCTGCCGGTCCGCCTCCGTGCCGCTCTGCAGCGGCACGCGGATGCCGTCCGGGTGCGGCTCCTCCTGCGGTGGCAGCAGCGCGGTGGCCTGCTCCTTGAAGGTGGTGCGCCGTGGGGCGCTGGCCTGCGCGGAGGTGCTGGGAGATGGCGTGGGCTTTGGGCGCGGGACTTGGCAAGTCCCGCTCCTTGGGGGCACACCGGCCAGCTCCAGAAACAGGCGCACGGCGTCTCCTTTGCTGAGCTGCCGCGCCAGGGCGATGAAGTCGATCACATCGCCGCTCTGCCCCGTGGCGTGGTCCTTCCACTGCCGCCCTCCTTTGTAGATGGAAAAGGAGGGGTTTTTGTCCGGGCGGAAGGGCGAGCGGCACCGCTCCGCCGGCTCCCCCTCCAGCCCCAGCCTCCGCCACACCTCCGGGATGAGCAGGCGCTCCTTCAAGGCTGGTAGGTCATGGTAGGCCGATGACGGGCGGTTGGGCCGGGGTGAATGCGGAGTGCTCATAAAGGGGGGAAGGGGGAGTTGACGGTGGTTTACCGTTGTTGACGATGGTTGACGGTTGTTTGCCGGAATCACGGCGCGCCGCTGTGGCGGGAGGCATTCGAAAAACGAGCGTCGTGCGCAGACGGGGCTGTGGCGGAGGCGATTATTATAAGTGGTAGTATATGGTATTAGACGTCAGCAGTGAAGACGGCGGATGAGGAGGGCAGGGAAGCGCCGCAGGGCGCAGGCCGGGCCGCAGCCCCATGCGCCCGCAGCGCGGTCTTCACCGCCTCCAGCTCATACCGCCGCACCCGGCCCACGCGGACGGAGGGGATGACGCCGCGCTGGTTCCACGTGGTGAGCGTCCGGCGGCTCACCCCCAGCTCTGCCACGAGCTGCCGGGCGGTGAGAAAGGCCGGTGCCGGGAGCGGAGCGGGGCGCGTGGCGGCAGGGGTGGTGGGAGAAGCAGCAGGCAGGTCGGAGATCGCGTTCAGTGTCATGGGATCGAAGAATAGTTTCTGGTAGCCTTGCGAACGGCCCGCAGGAGAGCCCTGAAAACCGGGGTGATTATCACCTATTGGGCATGAATTCCTGGACGTCAACGAACTTTTTGGCAATGAGGGGCAGAAAGGCGCTCGGAGGGGCAGGGGAGGGATGTCCCAAAGTAGCAGACCGTGGTATGCGGGTGGAGATGCGCCACCTTCTGCTGTCTAGAGCTCCAAGGACGGCGCACCTTTTTCAGCGCCTGCGGGGGGATGCAGACCCGAGATTACGGACCCGGCGCAGCGGTTCCCTGCCATTCCTTCGCGCACGCCGCAGCATGCCGGACTGGTAGGGACGCGCTGTGCCGCGTCCGTAGAATCGTTCGTCCCACCGCGCGCACCGGACTCATCGCACTCCCCCCCTTTTCCAACGCCCCCGCGTTTTGCTGTCGAAAGCCCCAAGGACGGCGAATCCATTTTGATCGCCTGCGCCGCTGCAGACCCATAACCACGGACCCGGCGCAGCGGTTCCCTACCATTCCTTCGCGCACGCCGCAGCATGTAGGGCTGGTAGGGACGCGCTGGGCCGCGTCCGAAGAATCCTTCGTCCCACCGCGTGCTGCAAACTCAGCGCTTCCCCCCTTTTCCAACGCCTCCGCCTTCTGCTGTCTAGAGCTCCAAGGACGGCGCACCTTTTTCAGCGCCTGCGGGGGATGCAGACCCGAGATTACGGACCCGGCGCAGCGGTTCCCTACCATTCCTTCGCGCACGCCGCAGCAAGCGGGGCTGGTAGGGACGCGCTGTGCCGCGTCCGAAGAATCCTTCGTCCCAGCGCATGCTGCTGCCCAGTGCTCTCCCCCCTTTCCCAACGCCTCCGCGTTTTGCCGATGCGACATGGCAGCATCAAGGTCCCCATTGCGGCAGGTCTGCCCGGCTTGACAGCCCTGCGCTTTGAGAGACAATGGGGCATGACCGTGACCCTGCCCGCTGCTTTGGAAACCTTTGTGAGCCAGAAGATCGCCTCGGGTCTGTATCGTGATGCGGACGAGGTGGTGGCGGAATCCCTGGGGCTGCTGCGGCAGGAAGAACGCTGGAAGGCGGCCGCTTCAGCGAAGATCGACGAAGGGCTCCGCGATCTGGCGGAAGGCCGTGTTCTGACTGAGGAGCAGTCGCGTGCGCAAATGCCGTGCAGGAGTTGAAGTGATCAGCCGCCAAGGCCGTCACACACCCTCCCTTGCCACCCGCTGCATTCCCGCGTAAGCGAACGCATGGCCCTCAAAGCAATCATCTACAAAGCCAAGGTCTCCTTCTCGGACCTCGATCTCAATCGTTACAGCGATCACGAGCTGACCCTCGCGCGCCATCCCTCGGAAACCGAGGAGCGCATGATGATCCGGCTGCTGGCCTTTGTGCTCAATGCGCCGGAGAACAACGACCTCGGCAAGCTCGAATTTGGCAAGGACATGTGGGAGGCCGACGAGCCCGCGCTGGCTCAGCACGATCTCACCGGCCTGCTCATGCACTGGATCGAACTCGGCCAGCCGGATGAAAAGAAACTCGTGCGCGTCTGCGGCCGGTCGAAGAAGGTGAGCGTGTACAGCTTTGCCAGCAACGCCGCCACCTGGTGGGCCGGGCTCGCGGGAAAATTCACCCGCGTGAACAACCTCACCGTGTGGCAGATCCCCGCCGCCGAAAGCGAGGCGCTGGGTGCCCTGGCGCAGCGCTCGATGGATCTGACGATCACGCTTCAGGAAGGCGTGCTGTTTGTCGGCGAAGGGGACCGCACCGTGGAGATCAAGATGGTGAAGCTGCGTGGCGGGGAGTAGCGGCGAGTGGAGCGGAATTGTGCTCGTTCTCCTGCTCAGCATGCCCTTCGTAGCGCGCAGCGCGAAGAATGGGTCCTCGATCAAAGCGCGTCGTTTCAAGTTCGAAGGTTTTAAGTGACAAGTCGCTTCGCTGCAGTCGCTCTTCTGGTTCATCCTCTGACCACCCGCCTATTTCTCATCCTCATAGATCAGATCACCATTCGTTCCTTCCGGCATGCGCGTCCTGATGAAGTACAGCACCTCGCCGCTGCGTGGCAGCGTGGTGGTGATGGAGGGCTGGGTCGAGCGTTCGCGAAAATTCGTAAACTGATCGATGCGTACACAGCGGTACTCGCCGCGGACCATGCGTGTGAGGCAGCGTGAGTAGAAGCCACCACCGCCGCGCCCCCATATCTCCAGCTGCGGATGGCCTTCAAACGGTGCCAGCCACCGCGCGCCGACGCATTGATCGTAGAAGGCCTGCTTCCAGCCGCTCTTCTCGTTCAGCACGGTGAAGCTCAGCATCGGCCCGCCGGAACCGCGCAGCTTGCGGATCTCCGGATCACCCGGCTCGCTGATGGTGATGCGAAAGCCGCCCTGCGTGAGCGCGCTGGGAATCTCAAAGGGGAACTCACGCACCACCTTGGGCCACGGCTCCGTGGCCAGATCCGCACGTGCCGTGAGCACCGCCACCAGCAGCCCGAGAAAGAATGATCGTCTCAAAGTCCTCATGCCGCATGATCATTCACAAATCCGTGCGCT
>NCCR01000106.1:0-2944 GCA_002279765.1 Verrucomicrobia bacterium 12-59-8
GCCGCGATCTTCACCGGAGACTCCGGCCGCATGGCATCGGGAATGGACTCCGCATGTGAGAAATAGGCCCCTTTGCGCGCATGCATCAACGGCGTCGTCGGCATCCAGTTGCCCTGCTGATCCGTGATGAAAATGTCGCCCTCCGCATTCTGGCCAATGCCGCAGGGACTGCGAAATCCAGCACACCACGGCTCCAGCTTGCCCTCCGGCGTCATGCGCACCACCCACCCGCGCCACAGCGGATGCTTCTCCTCATCGCCCGCGCCCTTCCACGCCTTGCCCATGCTGGAGTTCAGCGAGGTATACAGATTCCCCTCCTGATCAAACACCGGCCCATACGCATACTCATGATATGCGCCCGAGACGCCCCAGCCGGTGGAAGCGCTGAGATATTCGTCCGCTTTGCCATCACCATCCACATCCCGCAGCTTCGTCACTTCAGCGCGCTGCGTCGCATACAGCGCACCGTCATGCCAAGCCAGCCCGAGGATCTCATGCAGACCACTCGCAAACAGCTTGAACTCCGGCTTCGCGACATCGCCCGGATTGTGCGCAATCCACACCTCACCCTTGCGCAGCCCCACCGCCAGCCTGCCGTCCGGCATCACAGCGATGCCACTCGCCTCGAAGTTCACGCCCTTGGGCAGCTCATAGGTTTCCGTGCGGTAATACTCCGCCTGATCCTGAGCCATCGCTGAAGATGCCATCAGCAAAAGCGCGAGAGCGTTTTGGAACCGGAGCGCAGCGGAGATAGACAGCCACAGGCTGCCCGAAGGGTGAGCGAAGCGAGTCATTGCGCCGGTACTCCGGCGCTTTCGAACGTCTCCAAGCCCACGCAAAGCTCCAAACGACTGCAGCATTGATTCGCTGCGCTCACCCTCCGGGCAGCCTTCGGCTGTCCATCTCCGCTTCGCTCCGGTTCCCAAACGCTTCGCGACTACCATGACAAGATCTCCTTCGTTTGCTTTCCGTTTTTGCTGATCACGTGTTCAAAGCCACCCTGCACCGGACGTAGCGTGTCCTCGACCTGCTGGCCGTCTTCACGATACCGAAATGTCGGCACGCCATCCTTACCCAGCGTGTAGCCGCCAAACACACGCTCTCCCGTGGCCGCAGGCATTACCTTCAGATCCGTCCCCAGCGGCTTGATCGGCGGCATCGAGCGGTCCTGCCAGTTGCTCATCGCATCCAGGAAGCGGCCCTTCCAAATCACCGTCCACCGGCTCGCCTTCGCATCAAACGCCGCATTCAGTCCGCCCGGAAAGCCAACGCCAATGGCGTGGGTGCCGGCACCTTCAATGAAGCTGCGGAAAACGATCACGCGCTTTTCCTCGTCAGGCTTCAATTCAAAATCCGCCGATGACATGAGACCCTCCGGCAGCGGCTGGCCTTCGACTTCGCGCAGATAGGTCCAGATGCTCTCAATCTCCTGATCCGCCTTCTTACGGCCCACAAACATCGGCGGCATCACGGTGCCCGGCTGCGTCACCTGCGGATTCAGCAGCAGTTCCTTGAAATACTCCGGCTGCAAACGCTCCGCCGTATGCGTCAGCCTAATGACCGGCGGTCCGAGAGATTTGCGATCCTTCAAGCCATGGCACGACACACAAGCCAGCCCCTTGGCTCCCAAAAGCTGCCGCCCCGCCTCGGCACGATGATGTTTGGCCAGACCACTCACATCAATCTCGAACGGCTTCTCCAAGGCATCCGCCTCATTCAGCCACGCGATCATCATCTCCGTCTGCTCGCGCCCAAAGCTCGGCATGTGCGTGTCCATGTAAGGCCGCACACCGCCGTCCTTGCCCCACAGAATTTTTTCAAACCATCCACGCGTGAGCTTGCGTCCCACCTTGTCGAGATTCGGTGGCAGATTGCCCAGTTGGCCAAGTGACTCCGCCGTCGAGTCATTCACGCCAAAGTACTGAGCCCGTGGATCCTCCGGCCCGCCTTTGCCATCGCGGTCATGGCACGCATAGCAGTTCAGCCGCGTCATCTGCCAGTCCACCGTCTCCTGAGCCGACAGCTTCGACGCATCCGCCTTTTGCACCATCGTCAGCGCCAGTTTGAGCGCACGCTTTTCCAAGTCATTCAAATCAAAACGTGGCGTGCCGCTGGGCTGCTTTTCAGCGAGGCATCCCTTGTCGATCGAAAGGTCTTTCAAGTGTTTTGCAGTACCGACTTTAGCCGGAATTCCAGAACCGGCTAAAGCCGGCACTACAGAACTTGTTTTGTGGCAGGCGATGCAGTTCATCTGCTGGAAAATTTTGCGGCCTTTCTCCACTCCCTGCTTCGGGATCTTCAAAGCCTCACGGGCCGCAGCCTTCTCCGCGACGCGCCCCACATGCAGATAGGCGGCGATGTCAGACGCCTCCTGATCCGAAAGCCGCATGTCCGGCATGCGCCCTGAAGGACGCACCGCCAGCGGGTTCTTCAGAAAATGCGACAACGCCGTAAAGTCATAAGCATCCGCTAGGGCGATCGGCACAGACGCATTACCCGGCTTATCGACCTCCGCATCCGCCGCGACCTTCGGTGGCCGCACATCCTTGGCGGGCTCATGGCAGGCCACGCAGCCGACTGTGTGGTACAGCGCCTTGCCACGCTCCACATCCCCAGCGGGCACTTTGGGCAGGTCCTGTTTCAGGCTGCTGAGGTATTCCACCAGCGCCTCCACCTTCTCATCATCACCTTCAGCCCCCGCAAACAATCCCGGCATCTGCGTGCCTTTCTTCCGCGACTGTGGACTACGGATCATGAGCCAAAGCGTGTCAGGATCAAGACGCGAACCCACCGCACTCAAATCCGGCCCCGCCTTCGCCTTCAGCCGCTCTTCCCACGACTTCGGCACCGCATGGCAGGTCGTACAGTTCAACTCCGCAAGCAGCAGCAAGCCGCCATTCACCAGCGACTCATCCGGGTCTTCCGGAATGTGGAATTGGTCGAA
>NCCR01000106.1:2988-17019 GCA_002279765.1 Verrucomicrobia bacterium 12-59-8
GAACGTGTAAACGAACGCGTGATTGATCGGCTCAGCCTGGAGAGGATGAGCCTGGAGGTGGCCGCAAAAAAACGCAGAGGCCGCAAAAAGGGTCCAGAGTTTGGGTGAATTCATTTTGCGCTTTTCGTTGCGTCACTTTGCGGCCATTCAAATCCGATTAAATCCCCATGCGCTTCTTCTCCTGATCGAGCGCCTTGATCCACGGCGCAATAAAGTGCCCTGAGTCATGATACGTGCGTCCCGAATACATGTGCTGGTCGATGACGCAGGGCTCGTTCACGTAAATACCGCCGCAGATTTCGAGGTCGAATTTGCATTTGGCGACAGTGGCCATGCGCAGGCCTTTGACGATGTCCGCACGCGCGGGGATCTCCACCCCGTGGCACACGCTGGCGCAGGGCTTCTTCTGCTCCCAGAACCACTTGGTGATGCGCAACAGATCGGCGTCTTCACGGATGTACTCGGGAGCGCGTCCACCGCTGAAGAATATGCCCACGTATTCCTCCGGCTTGATGTCCTTGAAGGCGATGTCGGCATCAATGCTGTAGCCTTCCCACTCCTTGGTGATCGTCCATCCCGGCTTGATTTCATGCAGCACCATCTGGTATTTCCGTTTTTCCGGCGCGGCCACAACGGGCGTATAGCCGCCTTCGATGAGACGGTAAAAGGGGTAGAGAGTGTCAACGGTTTCGGTGGCGTCACCGACGATGATGAGGACTTTGGCTTCTGGCATGGTGTTGTGTGGTTGAGTAGTTTGAGTGAATGATTAACTGATGAGATTGTCGAGATGATTCTTGGCCCGAACGATTTCCGCCGTCGTTTCAGCAGCGGTGGGCAAGATGGGAATGCCGCGTGGCGTGGGGTGCATGAAAATTTCGGTCGGCCCGGTGAAGTTGATCGCCTGAAGAGCTTGAAGCAGCGGTTTCCAGTCGAGTTTGCCGCGCCCGGGCATCTGCTGGAGTTCCTCCTCCTTAGGCATCGCCTTGGCGCAGCTCATGCCGTACTCCCAGGCATAAAAAAGCGTCATCTTCTGATCGATGTGCTGGATGAGATCTGACAGCAGTGCGGAGTCCTGTGGCAGATGATAAGGGGCGAATGCGATACCGATGCCGGGGGTGCTGCGAATGCCATCCGCCAGCCAGCGCAGTGAGTCCGGGGTATCTATGAGGTTGTTGATGTGGTTCTCAATGCCAAGGGTGACACCGTTCTCAGCAGCGAGCGCGGCATGCGGCTTCATCTTCTCCACGAAGGTTTTCACGTTCAGCTTGAGCTGCTCAGGTGACACTTTGTAGTCCCCCGACCCGCCCGCGATGATGAATGTGCCGCC
This sequence comes from Verrucomicrobia bacterium 12-59-8, assembly GCA_002279765.1. The sequence continues at coordinate 4,316 of NCCR01000106.1, forward strand.
CATTTTCTTCACGACAGCGATCTCCTCCGTGAGCTTGAACGGCCCCAGATCATAACGAGTGGTGCCGCCAAAACAGAGCCCTTGCTCCTTGAGCATGTCCGCGAACTTGTCATGCCCGATGGCGTCCATCTCTTCGCGCTGCGTGCCATGCTTCTTCGGCCACAGTTCAATGCTCGTCGCCCCTGTCTTCTTCACCTCCGGCAGTATCTCCGCCAGCGGCAGGCTCCCATACATTGATGAGGCGAGCATGTAATTCAGCTTCCACGGCGCATCCGCCGCACAGACAGGTGCAACGGCAAGAGCAGACAATGATTGCAGGAAGCGGCGACGGTTGGTCATGCGTGATTAAACGCTGCCGCCGCCACCACTTCATTCAGACTTTGATTTACCTTCTTCAGGTTTTGCGGCAGTTCGAGCAAACCTGCCCAAACACTCATTTGTCCTGCACCCGCTCAAGCTGCGCACCGAGTGCAGCCAACTTGTCATCAAGATGCTCATAGCCACGGTCAATATGATAGAGACGGTTGATCTCCGTCTTGCCTTCGGCCACCAGCCCGGCGAGCACCAGAGCGGCTGAAGCGCGCAAATCGGAAGCCATGACAGGAGCGCCTTTGAGCACCTGGCCACCACGAATGCGAGCCGTGGCACCTTGGAGGTCAATGTTGGCTCCCATGCGCTTCATTTCCGCGCAGTGCATGAAGCGCTGCGGGAAGATGGTCTCCGTGATGGTGCTGGTGTCATTGATCACACAGGCCAGCGCGCACATCTGCGCCTGCATGTCCGTGGGAAAGCCGGGATAGCAAAGCGTCGTGAGGTCAAAGCCCTTGGCATTCGGATTCGGCCGCACGGTGATGCTGTCTTTGGTGATTTCGATCGGGAAGCCGCATTTGATCATCGCATCCGTGACGGCTTTCATATGCTCCGGCATGACGCGCTTCAGCGTGACGCCATCGCCCAGCATCGCACCGGCCACCAGGAAGGTGCCGGCCTCGATGCGGTCCGGGATAACGATGTGTTCTGCGCCATGCAGTTCTTTCACACCTTCAATGGTGATGCGGTTCGTGCCTGCGCCTTCAATCTTCGCGCCCATCTTGATGAGGAAGTTGGCCAGATCCTCCACCTCAGGCTCAGCGGCAGCACCTTCGATGATCGTGGTGCCTTTGGCGAGCACAGCGGCCATCATGACATTGTCCGTGCCGAGAACCGTAGAGCCATGCTTGCCCATGAGATTCATCGGACCGCCCTTAAAGCCTTTTTTGGCGTTCACAAAGATGTCGCCGCCTTCCACGAGAATCTGAGCGCCGAGTGCCTCCAGACCTTTGAGATGCAGATCGACCGGGCGATCCCCGATGACGCAGCCACCCGGCAGGGAAACCGTACATTCTTTCAGACGACCTGTGAGCGGACCAAGCACACAAATGGACGCACGCATTTTGCGAACGAGATCATAGGGCGCGACAGATTTGATCTTCTCCGCCTTCACCACCACGACGCCGCTGGCGCGCTCCACCTCAGCACCGAGTTCCCCCAGAATGCGGACCATGTAGTTGGTGTCGCTGAGATCCGGCACCCGGCGGATGGTGCAGGTCTCCTTGGTCAGCAGCGTGGCCGCAAGAATGGGCAGCGAGGAGTTCTTTGAGCCGCTGATGTTGATGCGGCCTTTGAGGGGTGCGCCGCCGTGAACGATGAGTTTTTCCATGTGTGAGTGCTTTGTGCTGCGGAAAGAGTCAGAGGCAAGCCATTCTTCGATTTCCTCTCACTGCAAAGACCACTTGAAAAAAAGTTCTTGCCGGCTTGGATTACATGCGTAATCCTCGGATCACGTTTGTAATCCTACCATGGCACGCCGCGCTCCCACACCTCCCGCCCCAAAGATTTCCGATGCCGAATGGACGGTCATGAATGTCTTCTGGCAGCGTGGCACCAGCACCCTTGCCGAAGTCGTCAAAGATCTCGAAGGCCGCCTGCACTGGAAGCCCCGCACCGTGCAAAGCCTCATCCGCCGCCTCACCGACAAAGGGGCTCTCGCATTCGAAGCCGTAGGCCGCGAATTCCGCTACTCCCCCGCCGTGGCCCAGGACCAATGCCAGCACGAGGAGAGCCGCAGTTTCCTAGACCGTGTCTTCAATGGCCGCCTCACCCCCTTCGTCGCCGGACTCATGGACCGCGAAGATGTCTCGCAAGATGACCTCGATGCGCTGCGTGAAGTGCTGAATCAGGCCGAGAAGAAACTCAAAAAGTAGTCCCACCATGAATGCCGACTCCCTTCTCCACTGGTTGTTGCGAACCTCGCTTGAAGCCAGCCTCTTGATACTCGCCGTACTCGGCTTGCGGCTCATGCTCGGCACTCGCCTCAGTCCCGCATGGCGCATCTGTCTGTGGCTGCTGGTTGGTCTCAAGCTCATGCTCCCCGCCTTTATACCTGCGGGGTTCGGTCTGGGTTCCTGGTTTCAGCGGGATGAAGCAATTCACACCTCAACGGCTGAACTCGTCACATCTGCGGAGCTCAGTCGTCCCACAGATTCAGGAAACCTGCAGATTATTTCTGAATCAATCGGCGGTCTCCCTGAATCTGCGGGAATCCCTTCTGGATACACCCTCGCACTGGCCCTTTGGTTGGCGGGTGCTTTGTTCGTCTTTGCAGTGTCATTGCATCGCCAGCGCCGCTTCAACCTCGCCCTCCGCCAACACCCGCTTGCCTCGGCTCCCTTGCTCCGTGCCCTCGTCGCCAGCCTCTCTCAAAAAGCACGCATCTATAAGTCCGTGCCCATCATCCTCATGCCTGTTGGCACTACCCCGGCCGTTGTCGGCATCGCCCAGCCGAGCATCCTGCTACCCGAGGATTGGCAGACACGCTTTGACGAGCACAGTCTGCGCCACGTCCTGCTCCACGAACTCCTCCATGTGAAGCAGCATGACCTGCTCTGGAATTGGGCCGCCATCGCCGTGCAGGCGCTACATTGGTTCAATCCCCTCGTCTGGTTCGTCGTGTCACGCTTTCAGGCAGATCGCGAACTGCGCTGCGATGCAGGCGCGCTCGCGCTCCTCTCCCCCACCGAGCGTCTCGACTACGGGCACACACTCCTTCGCATTCAGGAAACCTTTTTCGCACCACCGGCCATGGCAGGGTTGGCCCCATGCGTGCGCAACCACCCCGACCTGCGCCAACGCATCCACATGATAGCCCACCCAACCGCCCGCCAGCCAGTGCTGCAACTGCTGCTCGTCCTCACGCTCAGTGGTCTCGTTTGCTACTCCTTCACCACCGCCCGAGCAGCGGAAAAAGAAGTCCCCGCCAAAGAGCGGACCCGCGAAGGCGCCCGCACTCCCGCCGCCGAGCAGCCCAGGACCGGCCCCAGCGAAGCAGGCACACCTGCCCGCTCCCGCGAAGCCGACGGCGCAACAAAGAAGCCCGGCATGCGTGATGGCGAAAAACCACGCAAAGGCACCCGCGACGGCGAAGGCAGCAAGAAAACTGGCCCCCGCGACGGCGACAAGACCACCACCTCCGGCGAAACCCTCACCCTCCGCGTCATCAAGAACGGAGACTCCGTCATGGTCGGCGATGAAGAAGTCTCCATGAACCGCCTCCGCGGCCACCTGCACAGCTTCCTCCCCGACCACCCCGGCACCAAAGTCATCGTCACCGGCGACGACAACATCCCTCTCGGCGTCCTTCACAACACCGTCGATGCCGTCCGCGACAACGGAAACAAGAACGTTGGCATCAAGTCGGAGTAATGGGGCATGCTGATGCGCGAGCATCAGTACTTCAAAAATCTGGCCATGAAGCCGCATCATCCCAGCCCCAGAAATTCATGCACCTGCGGCGTCCTCATCTCTGCGGCACTGCTCCTTGCCGCGCCTTTCCTAGCCGCTGAGGAATACGAAAACGCCACGCCCTGGTCCTACCAGCGCATCCAGCGTCCGGCAACACCCGCCGTCAAAGACACCGCATGGCCCAGGGACGACATCGACCGCTTCATCCTCGCCCGCCTCGAGAAGGACAACCTGCATCCCCTCGGCGATGCCTCGCGCCTCACCCTCATTCGCCGCGCCTCCTTCGATCTGCGCGGCCTGCCACCCACGCAGGAAGAAATCGACCGCTTCGTCCGCGACTCCGCGCCCGATGACCAAGCCTTCGCGAAAGTCGTCGATGTCTTCCTCCAGTCCGAACGCTTCGGCGAACGCTGGGCGCGTCACTGGCTCGATGTTGTGCGCTACGCCGACAGCGTGGGCCGCGTCTGGAACGCCCCCTTCACCTACTCCTGGCGCTACCGCGACTGGGTCATCGATTCCCTCAACACCGACAAACCCTACAACCGCTTCGTCGCCGAGCAGATTGCAGGCGACCTCCTTCCCGCCACCACCGTGCTGCAAAAGCGCGACCAAATCGTCGGCACAGGCATGCTCGCACTCGGCAGTGTCAATCTCCAGGAAGGCAGCTACGAACAGTTCGTTCTCGATCAAGTGGACGATCAAATCGACGTCGTCTCACGCGCCTTCCTCGGCCTCACACTCAGTTGCGCACGCTGCCACGATCACAAAACAGAACCCGTCAGCCAGCAGGACTACTACGCGCTCGCGGGCATCTTTTACAGCAGCCGCACCCTGCCCGGTCAGGCAAATCGCAGCGACATGAACGGCTCCGGCTACGTCGATCCCGAAATGCTCGTCGATCTCCCCACCAAGCTCGATGAACTCGTCGGCCCACCCGCGAAACTCCCCGCAGGCATTCACTCCATGGATGACATTCGCGCCCTTGGAAATCCGAAGACAACCATCCGCTACGATGTCGATCCGCACTTCTGCATGGGCGTCATCGACGGCGAGATCAAAGACTGCGAACTCGCCGTCGGCGGTGATCCCTTCGATCGCAAAGCCGCCCCCGAACGCGGCAAACTCGGCATGCCCGCCCTGCCCCCGCTCCCAAAGATCCCCTCCACATCCTCCGGCCGCCTCGAACTCGCCCAATGGATGACCCAACCCACCCATCCCCTCACCTCCCGCGTCGCCGTCAATCGCCTCTGGCAGCACCTCTTCGGCGAAGGCATCGTCCGCACCGTCGATGACTTCGGCATCACCGGCAGCGACCCCACACACCCCGAACTCCTCGACCACCTCGCCATTCGTTTCGTCGAAGGCGGCTGGTCCGTGAAGAAAATGATCCGCACCCTGATGCTCAGCCACACCTACCGCCTCGCCAGCACCGGCAATCCCGAGCACCCCGACGCCGGGAACAAACTGCACTGGCGCATGAACCCTAAGCGCCTCGAACTCGAACCCCTGCGCGACACCCTGCTGCAACTCGCCGGAAAGCTCACCTTTGACCGCCCCACCGGCATCCAAGTCGCAGGCACCGGTGGCAAAGGTCGCCATGGCCTCACACGCGGCCTCCTCAGCCCCGAAGATCCCTACCGCACCATCTACCTCCCCGTCGTCCGCGACAACATCCCCGAACTCTTCAGCACCTTCGACTTCCCCGGCCCCACCCAAATCAAAGGCCAACGCGATGTGACCACAGTCGCACCGCAGGCTCTGTTTTTCATGAACAACCCCATGGTGGAGGAGCTCTCTGCTGAGATCGCCAGCAAAACCGGAAAGGATGTCACAGCCATCTATCGCACCGTGCTGGGGCGAGAGCCGTCCAGCGAGGAGGTTCGTGATGCGGCCGAGTTGGATCTTCAGACACTGGTGCAGGCACTGCTGGGGACGGCAGAATTTCGATATGTGTTTTAACCTTTCAATTTCAATATGACCACACGTCGCGCCATTCTCCAATCCACCAGCACCGGCTTCGGCTGGCTGGCATTCAATGCGCTGCACCAGCAATGGGCGGGCGCTGCGGCACCGCCGAAGACGATCAATCCCCTGGCACCGAAACCGCCGCATTTTGCCGCGAAAGCAAAGCGTGTGATTTTCATGTTCATGCAAGGCGGCCCCAGCCACCTCGACACCCTTGACTACAAGCCCGAACTCGCCAAAGCCGAGGCTAACAAGGTGCAGAAATACATGGGCTCCGTGTTTGAGTTCAAGCCACGTGGCAAAAGCGGCCTCATGATTTCAGACGCCTTTCCCGGACTCGCCAAACACGCCGATGACCTCTGCATACTGAACGGCATGCAGACCCGCACCAATGCCCACCAGATGGCCACCGTCGCGCTGCACATCGGCAGCGAGACCTTCGTCCGCCCCTCCATGGGCGCATGGATCGTCTATGGCCTCGGCACCGAGGCGGAGGACCTCCCCGGCTTTGTCACCATCAATCCCGCCGCCGATTCAGGCGGCGCCATGAATTACGGCTCCGCCTTTCTACCCGCCACCTTTCAAGGCACCCGCCTCAGCAGCGGCGGTGGCGGCGTCCCAGACCTGAGCAATGGCCGCCTCAGCGACGTGCAGCAGCGCAAGCAGATCGAGTTCATCCAAAAAGCCAATCGCAAACTCCTCAGCGGCGATCCCGGCAACCCCGAAATCGAAGGCATCATTCAGAGCTACGAACTCGCCTACAAAATGCAGACCAGCGTGCCCGCAGTGCTCGATCTCGACCAAGAGCCGCAGCACATCCGCGAACTCTACGGCCTCGACGATGGCAATACGGAGCGCTTCGGCACCCAGTGCCTCATGGCTCGCCGCATGGCTGAAAAAGGTGTGCGCTTCATCCAGCTCACCTCTCCCGGCTGGGATCATCACAACGGCCTGCGCGACAACCTCGCCCGCCAATGCACCTCCATCGACAAACCCATCGCCGGATTGATCGCCGACCTCAAGCAGCGCGACATGCTCAAAGACACCCTCATCATCTGGGGCGGCGAATTCGGACGCGGCAGCGGCTACGACAACGAACCCTACAACGGCCGTGGCCACAACGGTGCCGGCTACACCATGTGGATGGCCGGTGGCGGCGTGAAAGGCGGCTATACCTACGGCAGCACCAACGACATGGGCAACACCGCCGAGACAGGCATCATCGGCACCCACGATCTTCACGCCACCGTCCTCCATCTCCTCGGCATCAATCACGAGCGCCTCACCTATCGCTACGCCGGCAGAAACTTCCGCCTCACCGATGTCAGCGGCGAAGTGGCAAAGGACATTCTCGCGTAATTAATCGCGGCAGCGTCCTGGAGTGCGCCGGCCCTCTGGCGCTTTCGAACGTCTCCCAGTTCACGCAACTCCCCAGCGGTCTGCAGCACCCCAGAACGCTTTCGCGAAGTTCGAGCATGCGTCACCCAATCGCCCGCTTCAGCAAATTCGCCGTGATGCGCTGCACTCTCACATCCGTCCCATGCGGTCGTGAATAGTGGCTCCACACCGGCATATGACCCGGCGGCTTGCTCAAGCCCTGCGCCCACCAAATGGTGGAGGCATTGAAGATAAAGTTCCCTTTCGGGCCATCGAAGATCACGGCCTGCCACTGCTGCGGATTGCTCCCACCCTGAAAAGCAGTGCCACCAGCGACGATTTCGAGGCCGGGCAGTTCCTTCGGTGCATCACCATGATACTCCCAGCCGATCATGCCGGGAATGGTGTCACCCTGCTTCATTCCCGTGCCTTCAAACACCCAGTGCCCAGGCTTGGTGCAGATCCAGTCGCCACCACCATTCACCGGGTCAATGTTGCGCACGCCCATGAGATAGCCTTCATCCGGCCCGCGATGCGGATAGGGACCGTTGTTCTTCTCGCGGTCCACGGCATACTTGTAGTCACCACCGTAAGGTCCACCGCGAAAGATCCGCCGATTGGGAACGCCGTCGCCATTCGGTGAAAAAGGCGTGACCCAGCAGACAGAATTGCCGGAAAGGAAGAGCAGATTGACGCCTGCATCGCGCATCTTCGCCACGCTGTCGTGCTGGCGGATGTCCCAATACTCGTCGTGCCCGATGCTGATGAACGCCTTGCACTTCAAACCGTGATCCGGGGTGATCATGTCGGCATTCGAGCAGTAAGTCACATCGTAGCCTTCCTTCTCCAGCCAGTAGGCAGCGGGAAATTCAAAGCACAGCCACTCGCCGCTGCCCACCGACTGCGGATTTTCATAAATCTGCGCATACTTCGCATACGGTCGGTCAAAGCTCACATCTGACCACGGCCCCTGATTGCCCTTCGGATCCGTGTAGAGCGAGTAATTGTCCGGCCACTTGTTGTAGGCCTGCCAGGTGTTGTCACTGCACTGAAAGAGAATGTCCGCCTTCCGGTCATCGGTGACAATGAAAACGATGTAACTCTGCCAGTAAGGCTCATCCACAGAGGCAGGCAAAGTCGTGAGCCTCCCCAGATACACCCCGCTCACCCAATCCTGCGGAATCGTCAGCGTCGTCGTCTTCTCCCAGCGGCACTCACGCAGCCGTTTCTCACCGATCTCCGGCACAGCCTGTTCCTTCCCCTCAAACGGCCCGAGTTCCGTCATCAAGCGCGCACCGCAGCCACCATAGTAACCCGTGCGAAAGATTTCGATCTTGAACTTCGCAGTCGGCTTGGTGCTGACAAAGATGTCCAGCGCCTCACCCGCCTTCACCGACTGCCGCGAGCAATAGCCTTCGATCACCGGAGAGCGAAAGCCCTCGTTCTTGTCGAGACGCATGCGCGTGAGCTGCCAGTCATGCGAGCCGGGCTTGGAGTTTTCTGTGGTGATCAAGGACATTCCCAGATTACGCAACGAGACGTCCGAGTCGATCAGAATTGCCCCCCATCGTGGTGATGCACAACGCTGAGCCCGCTCGCGCGGATGTCTTATCAAAAAATTTATGTGACCGGTCTGCACACTTCTGGAATATCCAGGCTGCATGGGACACACCGTTAAAGATTCGCGTTTTATCGCCGAACTCACCCGGCATCAGCCGGCTTTGGAGGCGTTTTGCCATGCGCAGTTGGGGCACCGCCATGATGCGCAGGAGGCGCTGCAGTCGACCTGTGTAAAGCTTTGGGAAAAATCCGCCGACTGGGATCCGGACACCGAGTTTCTGCCATGGGCCTTTGCAATGGCGCGGTTCACGGTTCTCTCTCTTCTGCGTGACAGGATGCGGGACAGGCTGGTCTTTGATGAAGATGTGGTGCAGGCGATGGCAGAGGAGGCCGAGGTGGCAGCAGAGCAGTTTGAGGACCGACGTGAAGCACTCGGCACCTGCATTCAAAAGCTGCAGCCGGAACAACGAGACCTGCTTCAGGAACACTACATCACCGGACGCAGTGTGCGGGATCTGTCCAACGCCACAGGCCGCAGTGAAAGTGCTGTGAAAATGACATTGCTACGGCTGCGGGAGCAGCTCAGCGCCTGCATCGAACGTCAACTCCGCCTCGCGCCATGAACAGCGAATCCAACCCACTCGATCATCAATTGCTCACCTTGCTGCATGCCGCGCGTGATCAGGGCCAGACCGGCCCGGCGCGTGCCGATCTGAATGAACTGCTGCGCCAGAATCCCGCCGCGCGAGCCGCACTGGCGCGTCTCCTCGTCGATGAGCAAGCATTGATCCACTGCCTGCGGGAGGCCAGCATCGTATCGCTGCTGGCCCCGGTAGCTCAGCCGTCCTTCATTAAACCGATGCGTGCACAGCGTTGGTTTGTGCAGCGTCCATTCAAAGCAGCGGCGGCGGGCCTTTTGTTTGGCATGTTTTGCACATCGATGGTCTTTGGATATGTGATGCAGCGGGAGGCGGTCAGAAAAATGCCGCTGGCGGTCTTTGATCAAGGCCTGGAAAGCAATGCCCCACTGGACAAAGGAATACCTCACAGCCCGGGACAGTGGGGGGTGCAATCGGCGCGGATTGTGCCCTCAGAGAATAGCGTGCAGCCATTGCAAGGCCAGAGCATGCTGCGCATGGATCAAGTCCTGTTGAACGAGAATGATGAGAATCTTTCCTCCAAAGCATACCAGGTTCTCGATCTCCGCCCGCTGCCCGTGGATGCAGTGTCCGGTGCCATGGAAGCACAGGTAACAGCCTCTTTCTGCGCTCCTGAGGGCGAGGTGAAGGCGAACTACCTGATTCGTGTCGTTGCTCTCAATGAATCACCGTCAACAGCCACTGAGAACTTTTGGTCAAAAGCGGAGGATGCGGGGGTGGTGTCCCTGACGCAGCGATTTGAAACCGAGGCTGGCGACAGCGGCTGGCATACTTTTTCAGTGAAGATGCCGCTGCCACACGGTGCGCAGAGCCTGATCATCATCCTAGCCACGACTTCACCCAAAGAAAAAACCAAATCAGCCGCCGTTCGCTACCTGGATGACGTGCAGGTTTCCATTCTCACTTCCCCTGCTCTTCAGCCATGAAGCCACCTCCCCCATTCATCCGCTGCCAACGCCGCCACCTCCCAATACCCGTCGCTGCACTCTGCACAGCACTCCTTTTCGTCATTGCCAGCCCTTCATCCGCCGAGACTATTCGCATCTACTTTGACCCCGCCATACCCCAGATCGCTTTTGCGGCTGGCGACATCCAAACCGCGCTGAAGAAGCACAAACACACTGTCGAGACCGCGAACCTTGCAGCTTTGTCAAAAGCAGGTCCGGGCAAGAAGGTTGTCCTGGCACTCGCCACGGACAAATCAGTCGCTGCCATGATTTCTGCTGAAGGTGGCAAACCAGCATCTGATCTTGGCGAACAAGCCTACGCCATCCGCAGCACGACCAAGCCGGACTTGAGCTGCTGGGTGCAGGGAGGTGATGCCGTCGGAGCAATGTATGGCGGGCTGCAGATCGCCGAGCACATCCAGTTCAAAGGCATGGCCGAGGCCTTCCATGAGGATGATTCGCCACATCTCAAGAACCGTGGCATCAAGTTCAATGTGCCGCTCGACAAGGAAGCGCCGACCTACTTCTACGATTCGCGTGGAACGGCAAACCGCCTCGCCATCCGGCATGTGTGGGACATCACGTTCTGGAAGACCTGGTTCGATGAAATGGCCCGCCATCGCTACAACGTGCTGTCGCTCTGGAACCCGCATCCCTTCACCTCCATGCTGAACATGGAGGACGAGTATCCCGGCATCGCCATCCAGGGCGTCACCGGCTTTGACAAAGACGGCAAAGACTCGCAGATCAACAACTGGAGCATCGACAAAAAAATCGCCTTCTGGCAGGAGGTGATGAAATACGGCCACGAGCGCGGCTTCCGCACCTATGTATTCACATGGAACATCTTCCTTTCCACCGCCGAGGACAAACACGGCATCGGCAAAGGACCTCTGAATCCGCAAACAAGGACTTACCTTCGCAAATGCACGCGCAAGCTGTTGGAAACATACCCTCACCTCACCGGCATCGGCGTCACAGCGGGCGAGAACATGGACACAGAAGACACCGCTCTAAAGGAAGATTGGGCGTGGGACACGTATGGCCGCGGAACCTATGAATTCGCCAAGGACAACCCAGGTCGTGACATCGTCTTCATCCACCGTCTCCTGCAAAGCGATCTGCAAACCACCGCAAAATACTTCCAGCCGCTCATCGATCAGCCAAACGTCCGCTTCAGCTTTTCCCACAAGTATTCCAACGCACATGCGCACGCTGCCGTGAAGCCCATCTACTGGGCGCGCAAAAAGCTGGAGCCGCAGCTGGATAAACTGGGCGTCACCTCGTGGCTCACCGTTCGCAATGACGACTTCTTTTACCTGCACTGGGCAGATCCGCAGTTCGTCCGCGAATACATCGGCAACTTCCCCGAAGTGGGCAAATACGTCGATGGCATCTACATCGGCCCGGATGGCTGGGTCTTCTCTCGTGTCTTTAACAGCAAAGACCCTCTCTACGAATCCCGCAACGCCCTCGATATCCAGAAGACCTGGTACATGCAGAAAATATGGGGCCGCATTGCCTACAATCCAGCCGTGGCCGATGACTTCTTTAAGAGCCACCTCGCCAGCCGTTACCCCGAGGCCAGGCCAGACGATCTTTTTGCAGCATGGAGCAAAGCCTCACGCGCCGTCCGGCTTGTGAGCGAACAAGTCACCGGAGATTGGAGCCTCGACTTCCACTGGTGGCCGGAGCGCTGGACCGCCAAGGACGAAGGCTACCTAACCGTCAATGACCTGAGAAAAACCGAGCCGATGGATGGTTCCGATCTCGCCGATGTCCACGACACCGCCAAGGGTGACCTTGATGGTAAAAAATCCGCGCTCGAAAACGCCGCCGACATCGAACAACTCGCCAACGAAGCTCGCCAACTGCTCGCCACGCTCAAGCCCGGCTCGAACCACGAACTCGCCCTGAACTTGCGTGACCTCGAAGCGATGGCCCACCTCTCCCTCTTCGGAGCCGCCAAGATCCGCGCCGCCGTGCTGTTGGAGCAAAACAAGCCCATCGAAACCCGTGACCACTTGCTCACTGCCACCCGCCATTGGATGCTGTATGCCGACGTCATGGATGAACTCTACATTGGTGCAGACATGCAGCGGAACTTCCACTTTAAAACCTGGCACCAACTCGACACTGCCGTTTTGCGCGAACTCACCGACCTCGGTGGCCCCGTGTCCGTGGATATCGCAAATCCTTACCCCTGGGTGCGAATCGTCTCACCGCTCCATTTGCAGGAAATCAAATCCCCTGCCGATGTCACTGTGACCATCAACGCCGCCGCTGCGGATCAAAAACCCGTCGAAGTCGAATTACGAGACAACGGCCAGCTCATCCAGACTTCCACCGAACGCACCTTCTCCTACACCCTCAAAGCCTCCGCCCCCGGCGATCACGTCGAGATGGTGGCCGAGAT
>NCCR01000107.1 GCA_002279765.1 Verrucomicrobia bacterium 12-59-8
GTGTCGAGCTTCAAGGAGGCGGCGTAGTCGATGAACTGGGCGGCTTTCCAGCCGGTGGCGCGGACGGCGAAGTGATCGAGGCCGAGGGCGAGCTTGGAGCCGGTGGCAGCCTGGGAGAGGGAGGCTGCGGCGGTGGCGGCGAGGGATTGCGCGAGGAAGGTGCGGCGGTTCATGGCGGGCATGCTAGTGGGAAAGTGAAAAGGGGCGGAGGGCGATTTCACCGGGCTCGGATGAGAGGCGGAGGATTGACGATTGATGAGCAATCGATTTTTGATTGTCGAGGTTCGGAACTTCCGCAGTTGGTACGCTGGGGAGGGGTGTCACTCAGTGTGTGAGGAAGAGGACGATTTTATCTCTCGCTGGGTGTTAGCGTATGATCAATTTGACTGCGCCCTGGCCTTGGCGGTCGTCGGCGGAGGAGACGAGGATTTGGGCGAGGTGGTGGCCGCTGCGCCAGGGGGCGCCGTTGATGGGCTTGACCTGAAGGAGGTAGGCACCGGTGCCGACGTTGCGGAAGGAGGTGATGTTGTTGCTGAAGGGTGCCTGCTGGCCGGGGACTTCGAAGTATTCCATCAGGGTGAAGTGGTCTTTGGTCAGGTCGGTGACTGGCCAGCCGCCGCTGCTGACGAGGACGAGGATGTTGGCGGGGTGGGAGTTGCCGTTGGCGGCGGCACCTGCCGATGCCTGGGCGGCAATGGTCAGCGCCGTGGCACCGCCTACGCCGGTTTTCATGATGACCTTGGTGGCGGGCGCAGGTGCAGGGGTGACAGGTTTTGGAGCTGGTGCTTCAAAGACGGGTTTCAAGACTGGCGCGGGCTCTGGCTTTTTGGCGGGTGCGACAGGCGCTGGTTTGGCAACGGCCTTGGGTTTCACGACCTCCGTTTTCTTTTTGGCCGGGGCTGCCTGTTTCACTGGCAGTGGTTTCTTCTGCACCATGGCTGGCTGTTTGGATGCGGCAGGCTTTTTAGCAGGTGCCTTCTTGGGAGCAGGTTTTTTGGCCATGATGATGGATGGGTCGTAATTGTTTCAATTTCCGCGAGGCTAGCAATACTTCGTGCTCTCTGTCGAGATTCCTCTTGGGATAGAGACCCAAATATTAAGAGATCAGAAAAGTAGAAGACGGGATTTAAGTGCTTCTGTTTCATGGTTTGGGTGAAGCAGCGGGAAAAAGATTGAGATCGGTTTTGTGGCCTAGCGATTGCGTGATAGACTCAATTTGAGGGTATCTCTAAAACCTCTAGTTGCTCGAATGAACAGTATTCTCATCATTCTATAATGAGGTGAAAATTCTGAAAATAGACGATTGCCAAGGATGCGGTCTGTCGATTATAAGGAATGGTTAGAATTTTAGGTTTACGGCCTTTCTGCCATGCATTGCCTATTCGACAGCTCTGCAAATTCGTTTCTTTGATGAACGCGCCCACTACAATTGGTTTCCCTTTGTCGCGACTCTCTCCTCGGCCTGCCCGACGGGAGGGTTCGTTCGTTGGGGAGTTGTTTGCTGGGATTTCCAGACTGATTGGATTTTCTCAAGTGGGAGGATGGGCTTGGTTCGGTGCCACCGATGCCATGGACGAGCAGATGCCGTGGGGCCGTGGCACTCTGGTGACACGCCAGGGGGCTGGGGGAGGGGGGGAAGTTCCGGAACCTGCTCCGCCTGAGTCTGCTATGCGAAATCTGCCCTTTTATCATGCCCCCGTGCTGCTGGCGGAGGTGGTTGCGATGCTGCAGCCTGCCCCGGGTAAGCTTTTTTTCGACGGCACCCTTGGCGGTGGCGGGCATTCCGAGGCGCTGCTCCAGCATGGTGCGCGAGTGGTGGCGATGGATCAGGATGCGAATGCGCTGAAGCACGCGACCGAGCGGTTGAAGCCGTATGCAGCGCAGTTTTGTGCCTTGCGCGGCAATTTCCGCAACTTCCCGCAGATCGTCGAAGAGACCGGAGTTTCGGGTTTTGACGGGATGCTGGTGGATATTGGGGTGTCGAGCCATCAACTGGATGATGCCGCACGCGGGTTCTCTTTTATGAGAGACGGTCCGCTGGATCTGCGCATGGACACCGAATCCGCACGCACCGCCGCAGACTTGGTGAATAGCGAGGATGAGGCGGAACTGATGCGCATCTTCTTTGAGTATGGCGAGGAGCCCAATGCCCGGCGCATTGCACGGGCCATCGTCAAAGCGCGCATGATGGGACCCATTCGGACGACCTTCCAGCTTGCCGAGATCGTTTCCGTTGCCGCGCCGAAGCGCAGCAAGCGCCATCCGGCTACCCTGGTGTTTCAGGCACTGCGGATCGCGGTGAATGATGAGCTGGCTGCGCTGCACGATTTCCTTGCCGCAGCACCACGCTGGTTGAAGCCTGGCGGCAGGCTGGCGGTGATCTCCTTTCACTCGCTGGAAGACCGCATCGTCAAACAAACGCTGCAGCATCTTGCGGCGCCAACGATTGACCGCCCGGAGTGGCCGGAGGCGCGCAAAAACCCGGACTGCGTGCTGAAACTTATCACGCGCAAGCCGATCCAGGCGACGCCCCAAGAGATCGAACTGAACCCACGTGCACGCAGCGCGGTGCTGCGCGTCGCTGAACGACTCCCCGCATGAAAGCACGCACGCGCAACCGCTACCGCAACAGCCTGGGCCTTTCCACGATCACGGCGATCTTGATTGTCGTGGCTTCGCTCGCGCTCGTGGGCCTGGGCATCGTCGTGAGCAAGAACCGGGTGCGTGCGCTGGGCGAAGAGCAGCGCAAGGTCGAAGCCGAAATGCGCCTGCTGAACACGGAGATTCTCGCCCTGAACAACCGGATTGAAACGATGCTCACGCGTGACCGAGTGCAGCCGCGTCTCACCAATGCAGGCACCCTGCTGCGTCCGATCACGAAGCATGGCATTCTTCTTCTCAAACCGTTGCCTGAACAGCCAGCGAAAGCCGCTGCACCGGCTGCGGACCCATCTGTCGCCCATAACATGCCCAAGGCCCCGTGAGTCAGCCCCTGCCCAATCAAATCCAGCTTCGCCGTGATCGTCCGGTTTGCCGCCGCATGCTGCTGCTGCTGTTTGTGCTGCTGGCGGGTTTTTCCCTGGTGACGTGGCGTCTCGCTGTGATCCAGATCAAGGAATCAGCGCGCCTTGCGGCCCTCGCGGCCAAGAAATATCAGCGGCACGTTGTTTTGCCGGCGCATCGAGGTGCCATCAAGGATCTGAGCGGTGAATACCTCGCGCATGATGAAGATGTGCATGAACTCTACACGGACCGCACGCACTTGCGTGAGGTGATCACGGTACGGCATCAACTGGCCGCCATTCGGAAAGTGAAGGCCGTGGAACTGCGTGAGCAGCTTGGTGATGCGGAGACCCTTGCGGCCTACCATGATCACGTCGCCAAGGTGCTGGCTGGCATTCTGCCGCTGCCGGAAAAAGAAATCCGCAGCCAGATTGCTTCAGACAAGCCTGAAATCGTCCTCGCGAAACAGGTGGATGAAGAAACTGCGAAGGAATGGAGCGACTTGTTCAAGAAGTCGCACGTTTTCGGCATCTACATGCGACCTACGGTGGCACGACGCTTCCCGGCTCAAGATCGCCTGTCGCTGGTGCTTGGCATCACAGACACCGGCAACAAGGGCCGCTGGGGGGTCGAAAAACTCATGGATGCCAGACTTACAGGCAGTCCCGGGGAGCAGTTGATCGAGCGTGACAAGTCTGGCCACGAACTTCCCTCATACCGCAGTCAGGTCAGCGAGCCGCAGCACGGCAGCGATGTGCATCTCACCATCGACATGCAATTGCAGGACAACGTCGAGGCCATCTGTGAGCGTGCGTGGAAGGCCAACAACGCCCGCCGGGTGGTGATCGTCGTGACCGAGCCGTCCACGGGAACTGTTCTTGCCATGGCGGCGCGCCCGCACCGTGATTTGAGCAACCCGGATGTCAGCACGTGGACCAATCACGCCATCGCAGAGCCGTATGAACCGGGCTCGATCTTCAAGGTGGTCACGCTGGCGGCGGCGCTGGATAATCGCAAAGTCACTCCCGGGGAGATGATCGACTGCGGCAACATGTACTACGAGGACCCTGTGCGGAAGGTGAAACTCAGTGACGACGAACCTTTGGGCATGCAAACTGTCAAGGGAGTGCTGGTGCATTCGAGCAACATTGGCATGTATAAAATCAGCAAACGTGTTGGACAGGACATGATGCTCGACTATGCCACAAGGTTTGGTTTTGGTGCTCCCACCGGAATCGGTCTCGTCGGCGAAAAAGCCGGTCGTTTCAATACCGGCAAGTGGAGCAACACCACCTACTCACGCATGCCTATTGGATATGAAGTATCAGTCACCCCGCTGCAGATGTGCATGGCCTACGGAGCCATTGCCAACGGCGGCGTGCTCATGAAGCCGCGGCTCATCGACCGCATCGTCAAGCCGAATGGCGAGACCGAGGTTATCCCGCCCCAGCCGGTATGGCAGGTCTGCACGGCCAAGACCGCCGCTTCCCTGCGCGATTTCCTCGAAGGTGTCGTCCTGGAAGGCACCGGCAAACGCGCGGCACTGCCCGATGTTCGAATCGGTGGCAAAACCGGCACCACCCGCCGCTACGATCCTGAGAAGAAACGTTACATCGACGGAACCTACCTCACCTCATTCGTTGGCATGGCTCCGATCGACAATCCCAAGCTCGTCTGCCTGGTGATGCTTGATGACCCGAAAGCCGAAAGCTCCGCCATGGTTCGCGGCGGTCGTGTTGCGGCCCCTATTTTTGCTGAAATCGTGCGGGAGACGCTCGATCATCTGGCCATTCGCAACGAACGCCCCGTCAAGGTGGCAGCTAAAGGAGGCGTTCAATGATACTTCGCGACATTATTCCCTATCTCGACAAGCCGGCGGTTTCCGGCAGCCTCGACACTGACATCACCGGCTTTGCGTACGACTCGCGACTGGTTGGCCCAGGCATCGCCTTCGTCGCCATTCGTGGCACGCATGTTGATGGCCATGCCTTCATTGGCAAGGCGATCGAACTTGGTGCAGCGGCGATCATTGCCGAACAGGCCCCGGCGGATGACTGCACAGTGCCCTGGGTGCATGTGCGCCACTCACGCATCGCTCTTGCGCAGGCTGCTGCGACGCTGAACGGCTTCCCGGCCAAAGGGCTCACCATTGCCGGTGTGACCGGCACCAACGGCAAGACCACCACGGCCTTTCTGCTGCACCATCTGTTCAATGCCGCGCAGATGCGCAGCGGATTGCTGGGCACGGTGTTTTATGACCTCGGTGACGGTGAGCACATGCCTGCCACACACACCACGCCCGAATCACTTGAAATCCAGGGTCTGCTGGCAGGCATGCGTGGCAACGGTTGTCGCGCCTGCGTCATGGAGGTTTCCTCCCACGCGCTGGATCAGGACCGCATCTATGGCCTGCCCTTTGCGGCCGCCATTTTCACGAACCTGACGCAGGACCATCTCGACTACCACGGCACGATGGAGAAGTACTTCGAGGCCAAGGTGAAGCTGTTTCAAATCACTGCGGATTCATCGCCGCGCACGGCCCTGATCATCAATGGTGACGACTCCTGGGGGCGCAAGCTCGCCCAACGTTTCGAGCACACCGGTCGCGTCGTCCGTTTCGGCTTCGGTGTTGGTTGTGACTATCGCGCCATCAATGTCCGCTACGATGTCACCGGCACCACGTTCGAGCTTGAAGCGAAAGGCCGTAGCTATCTGGTGCGCCTGCCGCTCATCGGCGATTTCAATGTTTACAACGCTCTTGGTGCGCTGGCTGCCACGCAGGGAGTCGGATTGAACATGCGTGAAGCTATCAAGCACCTGCAAAACGCCCCGCAGGTGCCCGGACGCATGGAGCGCGTGTCTGACAATTCACGTTTCCAGGTCTTCGTCGATTACGCGCATACACCGGACGGTCTGGAAAATGCCCTGCGCACCGCGCGTGCGCTGCGGCCGCGTCGTCTCATCACGGTGTTTGGCTGCGGCGGGGACCGGGATCGCACCAAGCGTCCGAAAATGGCCGCAGCGGCAGAAGCCGGCAGCGACATTTGCGTACTCACCTCTGACAATCCGCGCACCGAAGATCCCCAGCAGATTTTGAACGACGCCAAGGCCGGCTTCGCCCGTCCGCAAAAACACGCCATCATTGTGGACCGTCGTGAGGCCATCCAGACCGCGATGAAGAATGCGTGGGATGGCGATCTGGTGCTCATTGCCGGCAAGGGACACGAGGACTATCAGGACATTCAGGGTAAAAAGCATCCATTCGATGATCGCAAAATCGCCCGATACTTCCTTCACCAACTTAAAGCTGACCGTGCTGCCGAGCGCGAAGAAAAAGACGCTGAACGTGAAGCGATGCGTGGTGGTTTTGACCGCCCAGACCGCCCTGCGCCACCCGATCGTCCTGACCGATTCAATCGATGACACCCGTTTCACTCCAGACCCTTGCCCAATTCGCCGCAGGCACCCTGCGTGGCGATGGCACGCGCCTAGTGACGAACGTGAACACCGACTCGCGCAAAATCACCGCCGGCGAGGTGTTCGTGGCGCTGGTGGGGGATAAATTCGACGCTCATGATTTTATTCCGCAGGTGGCTGCGGCTGGCGCGGCGGTGGTCGTCGTCAGCAGGATCAATCCGGCGTGGGGCACTCTGCCATGCGCCGTGATCGAAGTGGGCGATACCTTGCTGGCGCTGCAAAACATGGCGCGGGGCTACCGCGATTTTCATGCTCCGTTGATCATTGGCCTGACTGGCAGCAATGGGAAAACTTCGACCAAGGACCTCACGGCCGTCATCATGGCGCGCAAAGGCCAGACGCGCGCCACCCTGGGGAATCTGAACAATCACATCGGCCTGCCGCTGACTCTGCTTTCGCTGCGTGAAGGGGACCAGTGCTGTGTGGCCGAGATGGGCATGAATCATGCGGGTGAGATCAAAGTGCTCACAGACATCGCCCGGCCGGATGCCGGCATCATCACTAACGTCGGCATGGCCCACATCGAATACATGGGCACGCAGGATGCGATTGCCTGGGAAAAAGGCACGCTGGCAGCTAACGTGCGTGCTGGCGGCGTGGTGGTACTGAATGCCAATGACAAATACAGCGAAGTCATCGCCCGCCACTGCCAGGCCAGTGTCTCGATGGCGGGAGTCGGCTGCGGTGATGTAGTGGCCACCAATCTGCGCGCCGATGCGACCGGGACGACCTTCACGCTCGACTTTGGCGGTGAGAAGGTGGAAACGCGGCTGCCGATTCTTGGTGAGCACATGGTTGGCAATGCCGCGCTGGCCGCATGCATGGGCTGGAGGCAGGGCATAGCACCTGCCGAGATCGCGGATGCCCTGAATCAGGCGAAGCTCACCGGCGGGCGCGTGGAGCCGAAGGTCGTTGCGGGCGTTCAGTTCATTGATGATTCCTACAACGCCAACCCTGACAGCATGATCGCCGGTTTGCGCACGCTCAGCACGCTTGGGACAGTCGGTAGCCGCCGTGTGGCTGTCCTGGGCCGCATGGGAGAGCTGGGGCCGATTGCGGAAACGGAGCACCGACGGGTGGGCGAGTTCGCCGGTTCGCTCAAGCTAGACGCCGTATTCAGTGTCGGCGGCAGCGAAGCTGCATGGATCACCGAAGCCTCGAAGGCGGTGTCATCCGAACATTTCCCCGATCATGCCACTTGTGCCGCGCGTTTGCGTGGGTGGTTGCGCGAGGGAGACGTGGTGTTGCTCAAAGGCAGCCGCTCCGCGCGCATGGAACAGGTTCTCACGCATTTTACCGCCTCATGATGTACTGGCTTTACGAATTTAGGGAATGGCTCACCGCTCATCAATGGATCAGCGATGACGCCGCTCTGTACAAGATCCTCAATCTCTTCAAGTACCACACGTTTCGTGCCGGTGGTGCCGCAATCACGGCGTTTGTGCTCTCGCTGATGTATGGGGACCGCCTTATCCGCAAATTGATTTCGCTGAAAATCGGCCAGCCGATCCGCACTGCGGAGGAAGTACACAAGCTGCATGAACTGCATGGCAAGAAGGCGGGCACGCCGACGATGGGCGGCCTTCTCATTCTCTCGGTGATTGTGATTTCGACGCTGCTGTGGGCGAAGTGGGACAACGTCATGGTGTGGACGGTCCTGTTCACCACCATCGGACTCGGAGCTTTGGGCTTCCGTGATGACTACCTCAAAATCAGCAAGAAGAACTCCAAGGGTGTCAGCGCCCGTACGAAACTCATCTGGCAGACCTCGGTGGCGGTGGTGGCAGGTCTGCTGTTTGCCTATGCAGTGCCGGGAGACAACGGCGTCACGCTGCGCGCTCTTTACATTCCGTTTGTGAAGGATGCGGTGATCTCCGACATGCATCTCTTCGCAGTCGCGTTTTTTGCCATCATCATCGTGGGCGCTTCGAATGCGGTGAATCTGACTGACGGCCTGGATGGTCTTGCCACCGGCTGCTCCATCACCACTTCTCTGGCGTATGCCGCCTTTGGCTACATTTGCGGCAACGCGAAGTACTCCGAATACCTCGGCGTCGCGCACAACAGTCTGGCCAACGAACTGCCCATCGTGGCGATGGCTATGGCGGGTGCCTGCCTCGGCTTTCTTTGGTTCAACGCGCATCCGGCCAAGATGTTCATGGGAGACACGGGTTCGCTGGCGCTGGGCGGCTGCATTGCGGCGCTGGCCATCGGCTGCAAACAAGAGATCGTGCTCGCCCTTGTCGGCGGCGTGTTTGTGATGGAGGCGATGAGCGTCATTCTTCAGGTCTGGAGCTTCAAGCGGCGCGGCAAGCGCATCTTCCGCATGGCTCCGATCCATCATCACTTCGAACTCGGCGGCTGGCATGAGAACCAGGTCATTGTGCGCTTCTGGGTGCTCTCCCTTCTGTTTGCCATGCTGGGTCTTGCCACGCTCAAGCTTCGTTAAATCATGCGCTTCGCCTCACAACACTTCGCCATACTCGGTGCTGGACGCAGCGGCCTCGGTGCTGCGCGTCTGGCGCGCCAGCATGGCGCGGAGGTGACGATTTTTGATGAGGGCGACAAAGCGAAGCCGGTGGAAGATTTCAACTGCGTGCTCGGTCAGGCTGCGCGCGACCTCGTCGTCAAGCCCGGCGAGTTTCAGCAAGTCATCATCAGCCCCGGGCTGGATGAACACTGGCCCTTGCCGAAGAAATTCACGGACGCAGGTGTGCCCCTGGTGGGCGAGACCGAGTTCGCCTTCCATCTGACCGACATGCCGATGGCGGCCATCACGGGCACGAACGGCAAGAGCACCTGCACGGAGCTGATTGCGGCGCTGTTCAACGGCTGCGGCCTGAAATCACTGCCCTGTGGCAATCATGGCGTGTCCTTGAGTGAAGTCGTCGCCAGTGGCGTACGCTACGATGTCCTCGCGCTCGAGATCAGCAGCTTCCAGCTTGAGACGATACGAGACTTCAGAGCCAGAGCTACCCTGTGGCTCAACTTTGCGCCGGATCATCTGGACCGGTATCCGGACATGGAGTCGTACTTTGCCGCGAAGGCCCGCGTCTTTGAAAACGTCAAGGCGGACGATGTGGCCATTGTGCGTGCAGGGGAAAGTGTGTCTTCCGGCGCAGCTCAGCGCTGGACCTTTTCTGCCTATGGCGAGGAAGCGGGCTACACCTACAGCGCCGGCAGCTTTTATCATCTCGGTGAAGAGATTGGCAGCGCCAGTGGCTTGAAACTGCGTGGCAAACACAACATGGAAAACGTGCTTGCTGCGCTGATGACCGGGCGGGTCTTCGGGCTCCAGTTCTCCAGCATTCTGAAGGCCATGGAAAGCTATGAGCCGCCACGGCACCGCTGCGAGCTGGTGCGCACCCTGCACGACCGTGAATACATCAATGACTCCAAGGCGACCAACCTGCATGCGCTGGAAGCCTGTCTGCGTTCGCAGGAGCGCCCGATCGTGCTGATCGCTGGCGGCAAGGACAAGGAGCTGGATTATACACCGTTGCGCGCCGAGCTGAACGGCCAGGTGCGCGCGATGGTGCTCATTGGCGAGATCGCGCCGCAGTTGCAGCGTACGTTTGGTGATCTGCTGCCCTGCCAGTGCGCCACCGACATGGCGGACGCGGTGCGTCTGGCCACGGAAGTTTCTCAGGCGGGGGATGCGATCATCCTCAGCCCCGGCACCTCCTCGTTTGACATGTACAGCGGCTATGCCCAGCGCGGCGATGTTTTTCGTGAGGCTGTGAACGCCCTGAATTGAATTTTAAAACTGCCAATCCCGACAATCAAAGACCCAAGGTCCTATGAAAATGAAACCCAAGCCCAAAGAAACCAAGCTGCTGCTCAACCTGATGGATGGTGAGCGGCATCGCCACCGTGTGGCGCTCGTGACGGAAGAGGGTGAATGGAACCAGCATGAGCCGAACTCCGGCATGGCGCGCATGTTTGTCGTCATGCTGCTGATCCACGTCGTTCTCATCGGCGGCATCATCATCTATGATTTCATGGGCGATGACGAAAAGCCGCAGCAGACGGTGACGCAGGCGGCGCGCGCGTTGAGCATTGGCAACGGGCTGCCGACGGCCACACCCGAAATCGTTAGCGCCCAGGCGCAGGCGGCTGCGGACACGGAGCAGTTCGACAATTATGAGATGCACTCGGGGGACTCGATCAAATCCATCGCTGCCAAATTTGGCACCAGCGAAGCGGAGATCACCCGGCTGAACATGATCGACAAAGGCTTGCAGATCGGACCCGGCACCATGCTGCGTGTGCCCAAACAAGCCGTGCCGAGCGCGATTCCGGTGAATCCGCAGACGCTGAAGCCGATGGCGATCGTGGAAGACGTGCCAAAGGCCATTCCCGTGGTCAGAGACCAGCCGCCTGCGACGAAAGTCCCCAGTGAGGCCGTGAAGCCATCCGAGGCGCCTGCCAGCCTGTCCGCCGCCACCATGTCACCCATCGCCCTGCTGGCTCCGAACGAAGCCGCGCCTGCGACATCTTCACTCGTGGCTGCTGCGGACACGCCGGCCACCGCATCTGCGCCTGCTGGCACCGCCGCACTGCCTCCGCCCACCAAGCCGAATGTTGTTTCGTTGTTGCAGGAAAACGCACCGAAGGTGGAAGCGAGCAAGCCGGTGGCTGCAAGGCCTCGGGATCGGGAAGAGCCAAGGCCCGTCGTCAAAGCGGAACCCAAGCTCCTGGCGAAGCCAAATCCCGTGCCGCCGCCAACGCAGATGCTGAGAAAGATCGCCGAGGCACCTCCGGCGACAAAGAAGGCCGAGCCGACCAAAAAAGCTGCGGCTGATGCTCCACCCAAAACCGTGGCCAAGGCATCAAGTGCCCGCACGCATACGCTCAAGTCTGGCGAGACGCTCTACCGCCTGGCCTCGAAGTATGGTGTCTCGGTGACCGCCATTCAGAAAGCCAACAACATCAAGAACCCCAACGCCATGCGCGATGGGACGAAACTGGTGATCCCGGCGAAGTAAATCCTCGTTTCCGGCTGCATGGCCAAATATTCCATCCTCCTCTTCATTCTTGCGGCGCTGTCGTTGATCGCGCTGGGCGTCACCATGCTGGCGAGCACGACGTTTCAAGTCGCGCATGAGGGAGGGGAGGATTACGTGACGCTGTGGCGGCAGCTGGGCTGGCTGGGCGTGGCGACGGTGCTGTGCGTGATCATGGCCGTCGTGGATTACAACGTGTGGATGCGCTGGCGCTGGCATATTTTGATCGCCGCCGCTGTGCTGCTGGCCTTGTGCTATGCACCCATGATCGGCGTGAAGATCAACGGTTCGAAGCGCTGGATCGGTCTGCAGGCAATTGGGGTTACTGGTTTTCGTCTGCAGCCGTCCGAATTTGCCAAGATCGCGCTGATCATCGCCCTGGCAGGCTGGTTTGGCACGCATCAGGCAGTGACGCGTACCTTTTGGCGCGGGTTTGTGCTGCCGGGCTTGATCCTAGTGGGCATCGTGGGTTTGATCGGCTGCGAATTTGATCTCGGCAGTGCCTTGCTGGCCTCGGCGGTGGGTCTTGGTGTGATGTTTGTGGCGGGCACCAAGATGCGCTACCTGGCGATCATCGTCGTCCTCTGCGGTGGCGGCCTCGCGGCGGGGATCAAGTTTCTGCCGAACCGGTTTGAGCGCATCATGGTCACCTTTGACCTCGAAAACCACAAGGAGGACCTGGGTTTGCAGCAGTGGGTGTCCAAGCTGGCGTTTGGGTCCGGCGGGCTGGAAGGACGCGGCCTGGGAGAGGGGCGCATGAAGCTCTCCTACCTGCCCGAAGCCCACACGGACTTCATTTTTCCCATGGTCGGGGAGGAGCTGGGACTGCGCGGTACGGCAGCCGTGGTGCTGGCGTTTGCGGTGCTGGTGATGGCTGGAATGGTCGTTTCTGCGTATGCTCCGAACCGGTTTGGCAAGCTTTTGGGGGCCGGACTGACTTTTTTGCTAGGAATGGAAGCGCTCTTGAACATGGGCGTGACCACTGCTTTGCTGCCGAACAAGGGATTGCCGCTGCCTTTCGTAAGTTACGGAGGGTCCAGTCTCGTCGCCGCGATGGTCGCGGTAGGCATCCTGATCAACATCCACCGCCAGGGCGTGCATCTGACCTGGGATCAGCTCCCCGTGATCCGCAGAACGCGCCGCTGGACTCCACAGCTTTAGCCTTTTGAAACTTAGTGAAACAGAAAAATACGAAGTCCATCCACGTGCTTATCGCGTGTGGTGGCACTGGGGGACATTTGTTCCCTGGCATTGCCGTCGGTGAGGTTCTGGCCTCCCGTGGTCACGAGGTGACCTTGCTCATCAGCGAAAAGAAGATCGACACCCTGGCCGCCTCCGGGCACCCGGAGCTGCGGTTTGAGAAGATGCCGTTTCTTGCGATGCCGAAACTGTGGTCGCCGAAGATGTTTGGCTTTCTCAAGGGCCTCTGGCAGGGCACGAAGGCCTGCCGGAAGATCATCCGCGATCACGATGTGGATGTGGTGCTGGGCATGGGTGGATTCACGTCCTTTGCGCCGTTGTATGCCGGGCGCAAAGAGGGCTGCCACACGCTCATTCATGAAAGCAATGCGATCCCGGGCAAGGCGAACCGCCTCAACGCCCGTTACAGCGACATCGTGCTGTGCGGCCTGGAAGCTTGCAAGGAGCACTTCCCGAAGCATGCGGATGTACGCGTCGTTGGCACACCGATCCGCAGCAGCATGCGCAAGCAGAACAGCGACGACCCGCGTGAATTTTTCAAACTGGACAAAGACAAGCGCACGCTGCTCATCATGGGCGGCAGCCAGGGCGCGCGTGGCGTGAACCGTGCCGTGGGCATGGCGCTCGAAGAGTTTGAGAAAATGGGCATCCAGGTGCTGCACATCGCCGGACCGACCGACTATGAAGAGGTTCGCGACGTGTACGCCAAGATTCCGCTGCTCAAGCAGCACGTGGCGGCGTTTTGCCACCGCATGGATCTGGCCTATCGTGTGGCCGATCTGGCGATTGCGCGTTCGGGGGCCTCCTCCATGTCGGAGCTGGCCTACTTCGGCGTGCCGAGCCTGCTGGTGCCCTACCCGCATGCCGCCGAGGATCATCAGACCCGCAATGCGGAAATTTTTGACCAGGCTGGAGCCGCCAGACTGATGCGTGAAAGCGAACTGAATGCCGACACCCTGGCTGACGCCGTGCGTGAGATCTTCAATGACCCGCGCAAGGCCGGCGAGATGAAGAAGGCGGCGCAGAAGCTCGCGGTGAAGAATTCGGCGGAGAAGATTGCGGAGCTGCTGGTGAAGGTGGCGGCGGGGTGAGGAGTTGACGGGGCCTTATTTGGTCACGGCGGCGCTCCACTCGTCGAGTTTTTGCTTCAGGAGTTCTTTGGAAGGCAGGTAGAGATTGTATTGCCTCGTTTCACTCGCCCTGCGGGCAGCCTGCGGCTGGCTATCTCCGCTTCGCTTCGGTTCCTTGGCATGGATGTTCGTGCCTTTGGGCAGGGTGAGTTCGA
>NCCR01000378.1 GCA_002279765.1 Verrucomicrobia bacterium 12-59-8
TGCGCACGATACATCGATGCCGCTTTCTGGCAGCAGGTCGCAGGACCGGGGAGATAGCCAAACATCGCCGAAGATGTCGCAAACAGCGCCTGCGACGAATCATTTTCGAAACCGATGTCACTTCGCACACTCACCGTACGCGGCGCATTTCAGTGATCCACCCCGGAGCCTTGCCTTGACCTGGAACCGAAGTGTCCGGCTGGCGGCGCAGGCCGAGGCTGTGAGCCAGCAGCCATTCGATTCCCTCCCACACATGCAGGCCATCAAGCACAGGATTCAGCACATTGGTGATGGGGCAGTAGTTCACCTCCTTCGGATTCGTGTGATGCACCGCATGATGCTGCGGCGTTTGCAAAATACGCAAATCTTGCAGCCACGTGATGAAGCGTCCGTTCTCCCGCCGCGTGCGGTGGGACCATTTATGCACCTCGTTCGCATTCCCACCCACCAGCGCAAACAGCCACACATGCCAGGTCAGGCAGCCCAGCCATGCCGTGGAGATGACCAAAAGCCCCATCGCCATCAGCAGTTCCTTGTTGCTTTCCCACCACGTGTTGCGCGTCATATGCCGGGGCAGATGATGATGCACAATGTTCGCACGCCCGATCCACGGCCCCAGCACCGGCGTGTTCTCCCGGATATACGCGTCCTCAATCCAGTGGACGAGGCCGGCGGCGAAATCAGCAGCGAGAACCACGCCTGCTGCCTGAAGAGTGAGTGAGATGAAGTCGTTCATGCCCCGCATCACTTGCCCACAAAGCGACGCATCAGCCCATTGATAGTCTTGAAGCTTCGATTGAGCCGCTCAATGGAGCCCCGAACCGCCGCTTGCACACAATATGGATTCCCATATCTTCACCGCATGTCATTTGACCCCGCTGCCATTCAACTGCCTCCGCCAGGAGTTGAGACGCGCATGCCGCCGAAGAATCGGAGGGAGCTGTCTTATGAAGAGGTTTATCAGCAGGTGCGCCGTCATTTGAAGGATGACGAGGCCGGAACGATGTCCGTGCAGATGAAAGCCCAGATCAAAGACAGCCATGCTCACACAGCGCGAGTTTGCACGGCTGGTTGATGGCCCGTCGTTGGACCGCGAGATCGACCGCCTGACAAAAAAGGGCGGCGGTTGGCTTCAGGCGGCCCAGATCCTCAGCCGCAGGGTGAATGGCACCTTGGACTGGGAGGAATTAGGTCCGTCAGGTTCACGCTATCAGATCGTGGGCAGTCGCGGTGAGGCGGTGCTGTTTTGGGACAGTCATCTGAAAAACCGCATCGTGAAGCTGCGCGGTCGGGAGGAAAACGGCTACGGCACCGCCGGCTTCGGCTGCATTCTGATGCGCAACGAACGGGGCATGATCGGCTACGGCCCCGGGACCATATCGCAGGCGCTGGAGCGTGAACGTTTGAGTTGGGTGCATCTAGGCTTTGGCTGCGTGTTCGACGATGTGATTGGCGATGTCGCGGGGCTGTTGCTTGCCCAGGCATTCATCAGTGGCTCAGCACCGACCGAGCCTGAAATCCGTGCGTGGATGATTGAGCACGGCTGGGAATCCTTGGAGGAAACGCGCGATGTCACTGTGACGCTGAGGCAGCACGCCTGGCGGCGTGGCAAAATCGGTGCGTTCGACGCCAACGAAACGAACTTCATCAAGAGCGATGTGGACGGCCAGTTGTATCCGATTGATTTGATCGTGTGGACGATTCCGGAGTGACAGGAGGGCAAGTTGTTCAGGGCTGATGCACACCTTCTCAAACTTCCACCGCCAGCACTTCCTTCACCGCACGCAGTGCCGATTCCAAAGCACCCTGCATCCACGTATGTGCCAGAGACGCATGCTCACCCGCAAAGTGAATGCGGCCCTTCCGGTTCGGATTGAACCACGCAAAGTCGCCAGCCGCCCACGGATGCCGCTCCCAGCTCCAGCCGACATAGGCAGTGCTCGGATCGACAGCGGAATAAAATCAGCCACGATTGGGTTCCCGCTCTGTCAAGCCCTTCATCATCCAATCAATCCCTGGATCATCGCTTGGACGCCCATAGACCTCGGCATGGACAGTCTTGATCCAGCCCCGGATCAGGTCGTGGCCGGGCGGCGTGCTGCATCCCTTCCAATAGTAGAGCAAATCCATCACAGGCGGCTTCGAGTCGCCAACCTGCGGCATGAGATAATCAAGTCCCTCGATCTGCTGGCAGCCCAGGCGAAAATAAAAATTCTTCCGGCGTATTCGAAGCTCACCGTCTGCAGAATCCTCCCGCTCAGAATCCACTTCGGCCAGCAGTGGACGCGTTCCCGCCATCTCTGCCGCCTTCTTAAACATCGCAGCGCCCAACCCCTGATTTCGGGCCTCCCGCGCCGTTCCCATATACTCAAGCAAACCGACCTCATGAGTCAGCGACATAAAGACAACGAAAAACGACACGACCTGCTCACCCGATTTTACGGCAACAACCTGATAATCCTCACGCTTCACCATTTCCGCCACCTGCACTCGCGACTTCCGTTCACTTGCCGGCAAAGCCTCTTCATAGATCTGAAAGACCTGCTCAAAGTCCGTGCAATTCGGATCCTTGATCTCAACAAACTCGTTCACAACTCATCTCCCGGCATCGGCGGCACATCGGGAACCATCACGAGAATCTCGTCCAAGTCCTCAATCCCGCCACATTTGGCGCGGGCTTCGAGGCTGTCTCTCATTTCCTGCGCTTGTAGAGCCAAAGCGACCATATGATCGACCGACCTGCATTTTTTCTCGGCCGCATCGGATAGAATGCGGGCCAGAAGGTCCGGGATGCTGGCAGTGACGGTGGTCATTGCGACAGGCCGACGAAAGACAGGGGGGCGGGCGAGATCAAGCCGCCGCAGCACTTTTCTTGGCCGCCTTGCGACGGCGGCGCGGCGGGGCCTTGGCAATGAAGAAGCTGTTCTTGTTACCGAGAACACCAGGGAAGTCGCCTTCGGCTTTGACGAGAGCCTGGAGGTGCTTCGTGAGGCGTTTCATTAGACCTTTTTCGGGTTCAACCCTGCTTTTGAGAAGGATTGGAGCCGTCTGGCAAAGCGGGCGATCTCGCGCTTTTCGATGGCGAAGTGATCCTCCACAAGCTTGCCTAGCTGGCGCTGGTAGAAGGACGCTGAGTCGAGCGTGGCCTCGCCCCAGACACGTTTGCAACCCAGTTCGCGAGCGAGCAGGCAGATCGCCTGAAGTATCTGAAGACCCACGGTCTTGATGCCGACAAGCTTCCCGCAGATGTCCGGATGCACGAATAGGAAATCAATCATGAGATGGTGGCACCAAGTGCGGCGAACCATCGCCGCACCGAGGATGCCGGGGAACCAGTCCGCAGTGATTTTGAGATGGAAACAATACTCGCCGTGCTGATCCGCAGAGATCAGATGATGCAGTGCTTCAAGACTGGCAGCAAAGGTGCGGGTGTCCCGATAGTGGCGCCAACGCTTCGCCGCGAGTTTGGCAAATTCGCACGCATCAGCCGCACGGGCGTGCATGGACATGTTGGTTCTCAACCGGGGCGAAACACGCCATCTTTTGACAGATTGCACGTCTGCATCGCTGGCGAAGCTCATGAACACCTCGGCCGGCAGGTCTTCCCGCATGACCGCGAAGCGAACGGGCATGAAGAATGAATCTGCGGCTGGTGCCTTGGCGCTCATGACAAAAAGGGACGCACATCGACGAACTCACTTCACCAGCCTCACCATCAAATCCTTGCTCTCCACACTCTCGCTGATCTTCACACAGATCTCCTTCACGGTCCCGGCAATCGGTGAGGAAACCGCCGCGAACATCTTCATCGCCTCAAGCGTAAGCAGCGTCTCTCCCTCCTTCACCTTCTGCCCCACGCTCACGGCAATGCTCGCCACCATCCCCGGCATCGGCGCGCCCACCTGAGTGGGTTCGGCCGGATCCGCCTTGGTCTTGGTCACGGCGTTCTTCGCCAGGGCCTTGTTGGTGACCGTCGTATGGCGTGGATAGCCGTTCAGCTCAAAGATCGCGGTCTGCTGGCCGTTGTGATCGGCCTCAGTCATGTTGAGGAGGCGCACGAAGAGAGTCTTGCCTTCTTCAAGGCTGATGTGGATCTCTTCCTTGTCCTGCAGTCCATAATAATACGCAGGCGTCGGCAGCGCAGAAACATCGCCGTAGGTCTTGCGGAATTCGGCGAACTTCAGGAACACATCGGGATACATGAGGTAGCTCCACACATCGTCCTCGGTCGGTTCCTTCTTGAGCTTGCCTTTGAGCTCGGCGCGCACGTCGTCGAGCTTGATCTTCGCTGCGTGCGTGCCGGGGCGGCCTTTGATGCGCTTGCCGCCTTTGCCGACGATGGCATCAGCCAGCGCATTCCACTTCTTGCGTGAATCCGCCGCCTTGGCGGTCTCCATGCCGTAGAAAGGTTCTCCAAGCCAGCCTTCGAACATGCTGGTCACGTCCTTGCTCCATTTGGTGCCTTGCAGGTTGATGATGTCCGTGGGCTTCACGCCACGGGCCACGCACTCGATCGCAAGATCGCCGACGACCTTGCTCGATGGCGTCACCTTGACGATGTCGCCGCAGAGCTGATTCACTTCCGCATACGCATGCGCGATCTCCGGCCAGCGTGGCCCGAGGCCCATGCCGATGGCCTGCTCCTTGAGATTCGTGTACTGCCCGCCAGGCATCTCATGCAGATAAACTTCGGCAGTGCCATAAGGCTCGGAGGTGTCGAAGGGCTTGTAGAAACTGCGCACCGCAGCCCAGTAGTCACTGAACTCCTGCAGCGCTTCGACATTGAGTCCCGTGTCGCGCGGCGTGTTCTGCATCGCAGCCACGATGGAGTTCAAGTTCGGCTGCGAAGTGCCGCCCGACATGGAAGCAATGGCGGAATCAACCACATCAACACCCGCCGTGGCGGCTTCGATGATGCTCGCCGCATTCAGCCCGCTGGTGTCATGCGTGTGGAAGTGAATCGGGATGCCAACTTCATCCTTCAGCGCCTTGACCAGCTTCTTCGCGGCAAACGGGCGGACGAGTCCCGCCATGTCCTTAATGCACAGCATGTGCGCTCCCATCTTCTCCAGCTCCTTGGCCAGGCGCACGTAGTACTTCAGGTCATACTTGTCGCGCTTCGGGTCCATGATGTCGCCCGTGTAGCAGAGCGTGCCTTCGCAGATCGACTTCGTGTCCTCGCGCACTGCATCCATCGCCGCCTTCAGGTTCGGCAGGTAGTTCAGCGAATCAAAAATGCGGAAGATGTCCATGCCGTTCTCGGCGGCATGTTTGATAAAGCCCTTCACCACATTGTCCGGGTAGTTCGTGTACCCCACGGCGTTCGAGCCGCGGAAGAGCATCTGCAAAAGGATGTTCGGCACCTTCGCGCGGATGGCGCGCAGGCGCTCCCACGGATCTTCGCGCAGAAAGCGCATCGTCACGTCAAAGGTCGCGCCGCCCCACATTTCGAGCGAGAACAAATTCGGCGTGCGGCGTGCCACGCTGTCCGCCACGGCCAGCATGTCAAAGGTGCGCATGCGCGTGGCCAGCAGTGACTGGTGCGCATCACGCATCGTGGTG
>NCCR01000379.1:0-1259 GCA_002279765.1 Verrucomicrobia bacterium 12-59-8
GCCAGAGAATGCGAAAAAATTGAAGGCTCTCTTTCTCGCGCATGATGCCCTGCTGATCTCTTCGCCGGAGTACAACAGTTCCATCACTGCCGTGCTGAAGAACACCCTGGACTGGGTTTCTCGTGGCGAGACTGATGACGAGCCAGCGCTTGCGGCCTACCGTGGCAAAACGGCTGCTTTGATCAGCGCCTCGCCTGGTGCGCTGGGCGGGCTGCGGGGGCTGGTGCATCTGCGTGCGATTCTGGGCAACATCGGCGTCATTGTTTTGCCGGATCAGGTGGCGGTGTCCAAGGCCTATGAAGCTTTTGACGACAAGGGCGGGCTCAAGGATGAGCGCACGGCCAAACAGGTGACAAAGGTGGCGCAAAGCCTTGTCGATTTCTTGAAGAAGCACCTGGGTTAAGCAGGGGCTGCGGCACTGCCGATGACATCAACGAGCTGCGGCTTTTTTCGTGCCGGGGCCACGGGTGCGCTCGGACTTGATGGGAATGGGGGCGAGCTTGATGGTCTCGACTTGAACAATGACAGGCGGAGAGATGCTGGATGAATCCTGTGCGGTCTCACCTTCCGCTGCCGCTGGCGAATGACGCAGGGATGCGATCCTGGCCTGCAATTCGGCAAGTTCGCGGCGGGCGGCTTCGATCTGGTCGGGAAGCTCCGCGTGCTGACCGTTCGTGGCTGTGGCGGATTTGGGGACTTCCTCGTGGGCGGTATTGCGCCTGGGCGGGGCGATTTGTGATCCGCCCTGAGAACTGTTGGACTGTGCGTCGCGGTAGCGCTGCTCGACAGCAGCGAGGCGTTGTCTGGCATCTGAGAGCTGCTGCTTGGTAGCGGCGAGCGCCTGATTTTCCTGTTCCAATTCAGCACGCTGGGCTTTGGCTTCTGCGAGGCGCTGCGTGGCTTCGGCAAGCTTCTGGTCCGCTCCGGCGAGCGCCTGGGACTGATGCTCCAACGCCACACGCTGGGCTTTGGCTTCTGCGAGACGTTTGGTTTCGGAAGCAAATTCGGCTCGGCAGGTGGCAAGGCTGCTTTCAATTGCAGTGAGTTCGCCGCTGCGCGCTGCAAGATTCCTCTCGTTTGCAGCAAGGTTTTCCTGCACGCGCTGCAGCGAACCTTCGGCGGCGGCGGCCTTTTGCTCCAAGGTGTTGAGGAGTGATTCGAGATCTTTGACGGAGGCCTCGTCACGCTGCTGTTTTGCGCTGAGAGCTGAACTTGAAGTGCTGAGGGCGAGGTGTTTGGCCTCTTCCTCCACGATGAAT
>NCCR01000379.1:1320-5518 GCA_002279765.1 Verrucomicrobia bacterium 12-59-8
CTTGGAGTTTATCAACGCCTCGTCCTGTTCGCACTCATCGCGCACTTGCTTGAGGCGGGCCGCAGCTTCCTCCTTTTGCGTGGTGAGATCTTCAATCTCCTGCCGGGCTTCAGCGGCGGCGGCGACGAGACGCTGAACCTCGGTGGATTTTTCGTAGTGCTGGGCGTTGAGGCGTTCGAGAGCGGCCGTTTTATTCTCGTGCTGGCTGGAGAGATCGCTGATGGCTTCCATCCACTCGTGGTGGGCGGCTTCAGCCTGCTGCACGGCGGCTTTCGCGGGCGCTAGCTTTTCTTCTTCCTCGCGCAGGGTTTCCATGCGGGCGTTGTGCATGGCGCGTTCTTTTTCAGCGCGTTGCTCCCAGTCGAGCAGCTCTTTTTCAGCGGCAGCCACCTCGGCTTTGAGACGTGCTTTCTCGGCTTCGAGTTTTGAGAGCGACTCCTCCTGTCTGGCGATGGCATCCGGATGGGCGGTGTCGGGAGGCGGCGGTGACGCTGGCAGAACTGCCGCCTCAGATTCCAAGCGGGCCAGATGGAGGGCGCGCTCTTTCTCAGCACGCTGCTGCCAGTCGCGCAGGTCATTTTCAGCGGCAGCAATCTCGGCCTTCCGGCTCAGATGCCGGTGGGGGCGACGGCGCAGGTTCTGCAGCAGCGGGGGGCGGCGTCTGCGCGTCCGGCGCGGAAGCCGCGTCTTCGAGATCGAGTATTCCAACGAGCGGGCCAAAGGCGATGGTGTCGCCATGGAGCAGGGTGCAACTGAGCTGGCTTTCGCCATTGACGAAAGTCCCGGCGGTGGACTTCAGGTCAAAGACCTGCAGGCTGCCGTCGGCGTTTTGCACGATTTCGGCGTGATGCGAGGAGATGCGCTCGTCATCGACGACAATGTCGTTGTCCTCGCCACGACCGATGGTGATGTGTTCCTTGAGAGGAACCACGACTTCTTGCCCGTCTTCGAGAACGAAAGTGAGTTTGGCCATGAGGGGTTTTTACGCTAAAACTGGCACAGCAAAGTCGATGATGTGTGCAGAATCAATGGGGCATTTGACCCAGCGGTCAAATGATGCAGAAATAGTGCCTCACTCTGATGATTTTTTGGCCATGCGGTCGATGGCCGCCTCGAAATTCTTGAGCTCGGTATGGGCCAGATCGGCCTGCTGACGCAGCTCACTGCGGTGACGCTCCGCCTCGGTGATGTCGGACCGAAGTTCGACGAGCTTGTGCTCCAGTTCGCCGTGACGTTCACGACGCTTTTCCTCCCCTGCTCCTGGCGGATTTTGGTCTCCAGATGGCGGCTCTGCTCGCGCATCATGGCGTCGGCGGCGGGACTGGCGCGGTGGGGGACCTCATGGCGTGTGCGTTCGAGACGGAGCTGCTCAAGGCGGGATTCTTCGCGCTGCACATTTTCGCGCAGGTGGCTGAGGCGTGAGCGCAGCGTGGTTTCCTGTGCGGTGCCTGCAGCCACAGCGCCGCCAGCCCGGGTGGCGTGTGCGGGTTCCGTTTTCCCGGCAATGATCTGGGACAAGGTGTGCTTTTGGGATGCTGCAGGCGTACTCGCATGTGCCTGAGTGCGTGCGGTGGTGATGAGCTGATGGAGACCGGCCTTTTCCTTTTCAATTTCATGGAAGAGATCGCGCGCTTCGGCGGAATCCTGCGGCAGCGTGGCGAGGCGGGCGTAGAGCAGGTCCATGGCCTCCTTCCAGTCGCGCAAAGGGGTGAGGTGGGACAGGAGATTGGTGAGGTCACTGCGGGCGGTTTCGAGGCTGGTGGCGAGCTGCTGCTGCTGTGCGGTGTGCGCCTTTTCCGCCTCGGCGGCAAGCTGGCGCACCTCCTCGAACCGGAGGCGCTGACTGCGTTCGGATGCGGCGAGCTGAGTGAGCTCGGCGCGCAAGTCTTTCTCGCGAGCGTGCAGCACGTCGATGCGGCCTTTGGTGGCGCTTTCATCACCGGCCAGTGTTTTGATGGTGGACTGGTGCGCTGCGATTTGTGCTTCAGCCTCCGTAATGGAGGCCTTCAACTCCGCGAGCTGCTGACCGGTGACGGCGAGCTGCGATTTCTCGGCGGCAAGTTGTTGCGCGGTGTCCGCGAGTTCCTGGCACTGCTGGTCGATTTCGGCGCGACGCGCGGTGGTTTCCTCCAGGCGCTGTGTTTCGGCAATGAGGCCGGCGGTGCGTGTGGCGAGGTCCTTCTCACGTGCGGCGATGTCAGAATGGAGGTGGCGCAAGGATGCTTCCGCGTTCTGCCGTGCGGCGAGGATATCTGCGGTGGCGGTGGCGGACTGCTGGTGGGATTCGTTCAGCGCGGCGATGCGGGATTCGAGATCTTTGACCGCGGTTTCGGAGCGCTGCTGATCCAGGCCAAGAGCGGTGATCGTCGCCGTGAGCGTGGCATGCTTTGCCTCTGCTTCGCGGCAATGCGCGAGTGCCTCCGCCAATTTTGCTTCAGTGCCGGAGAGTTCATGGATGCGTGCCTTAAGCTGGAAGCGGTGCTGGGAGAGCTGCTCCAGTTTTTTCTCCGCTGTTTTCACCTGGTCATTGCGAACTTCGGCGACTTCTTTGCTGTGCTGGCAGCGACTTTCGAGATCGGCCATCTGTCGGCGCAGATCGTCGAGCGCGGTCTCGGCATGGACAGCTTCGGCGCTGATCTGCTGAAGGTGGGCAAGGGCTTGATCGCGGTGCGTGGCGAGTCCCTCAAGCTCGTGCCTGGCAGCGGTTTCATCATTGGCGAAACGCTGCAAGTCGGCGGTCTTCTGATGATGTTCGGCCCTGAGGCGCTGAAGTGAGGCGGCTTGCTCCTCGTGTTGAGTGGAAAGCGCCTGGATGGATTTGAGCCATTCAGCATGAGTTGCCTCGGCCTCGGCTACAGCGGCCTTGACGGGACCGAGGCGTTCTTCCTCGGCGCGGAGAGTTTCCACGCGGGCAAGGTGCATGGCACGCTCTGATTCGGACCGCTGCTGCCAGTCGCGCAGTGCTTTTTGCATGGCGTCGAGTTCGCCTTGCAGGCGGGTCTTCTCCGTTTCAAAGCGGGCCGCTGCTTCACGCTGTTTGGCCTGCTGCCGGGCGAAGAGTTCTTCGGTGGGGAGCGCGGTCTGCCGGCCCGGAGGAGAGTCCCGCCTGGCTCCACGGTTCTTTTTGCGAGTGCCGATCCTGCTGGCTTTCACCGGCCTGTCAGAGGTCAAAGCCTGGGTGTCAGATCCGGTGGGAGCAAGAGAGTGAGTGCTGCCGTTGGTGCCATTTTCTTCGAG
Source organism: Verrucomicrobia bacterium 12-59-8 (assembly GCA_002279765.1). Next base: position 4,558 of record NCCR01000379.1, read on the forward strand.
ATCGAGGACGGCCGTGAGCGGGCCGAAGGCGAGCTGGTCGCCATGCAGGATGGTGTGGCTGCGGATGCGCTCGCCATTGACGAAGGTGCCGGCGGTGGAATTGGAATCGAACAACTGGATGCTGCCGTCTGCATTGCGCACGAGCTCGGCATGATGTTTTGATACTCGGTCGTCATCAATGACCACGTCGTTGTCGTCCTCGCGTCCAAGAGTGATGTGCTCCGCCATGGGGACCACGATTTCCTGGCCGTCTTCGAGAACAAAAGTGAGTTTTGCCATGGTTGCGCGTGTGATCGAGGCCGGGTGAATACGGATCAAACCCGATTTTGCGTGTTGAATCAATCTTGCATTTGTTTCGATGTCGCAATCCTGTCCGCATGCACGCTGAAGCCGAAGCCCGCCTTTCCAAGAACTGCCCTGTGATGAGGCGGCTGATCAAGACGCACGGCCCGTGCCTGCTGGTGGCGCAGAGGCGCTCGCCCTATGAGGCGCTGGTGAGTGCGGTGGCGCATCAGCAACTGCATGCGAATGCGGCGGAGGCGATTTTGCGGCGCTTCAAGGCGCTGTTTCCACAATCGCGCTTTCCACAGCCAGCGCAGGTGATGGAGGCCAGTGATGAGGCGCTGCGTGGCTGCGGCTTTTCCATGGGCAAGATGCTTGCCATTCGCGACATCGCCGCCAAGACGATCAGCGGTCAGATCCCGAAGCGCGCGGCGGCGCTGAAACTTGATGATGAAGAATTGATTGAGCGGCTTGTGGCGGTGCGCGGGGTGGGACGCTGGACGGTGGAGATGCTGCTGATCTTCACGCTTGGCAGGCCGGATGTTTTTCCGAGCGACGACTACGGTGTGCGCAATGGCTGGCGTGTGGCGAAGAAGCTGGAAGAGATGCCGAAGCCGAAGGAGTTTCGTGCACTGGCCGAACGCTGGCAGCCGCACCGCACGCTGGCGGCGTGGTATCT
>NCCR01000108.1 GCA_002279765.1 Verrucomicrobia bacterium 12-59-8
AGATGGGCTCTGTGACAACTCAGTCACTTCCCACAGGGACACTGGGTTAAGAATGGCTCCTTACACTGGGGGAACGTTACTTCGCAAACGAAATAATGAGCGCTCTTGAGTGAGATCAAAAGCGGTGTTTTGTATGATAAATCATTGTAATTGTAAAATTTATGAAAAAAGTCATTGAATATAATTTCAGGATATATTATGATTTTAATAATTCGAGGCTGAACAACTCCACACCGAGTTGCTCCTCTTCGGACCAACACCAACAGCCAAACACACACACAACACTATGAAAAACATCAAGCTCAATACCTCCCGCAAAGCTGGCTTCAGCCTCGTTGAAATGCTCGTCGTCATCGCTATCATCGGCATCATCGCCGCGATCGCGATTCCGAACATCGGTAACCTGAACCAGAGCGCCAAAGACGCTACGGCCAAGCGCAATGCGCAGACCGTTGCTTCCGTGCTCAACGCAGCTGTCGCAGCTGGCGCTGTCCTGTCACCCACCCCTAGCACCGGTGCGGACCTCGTCGCCCTCGCCATCGCTGGCGTGCAACCATCGACTGGCGCTTTCGCAAACCGTAAGTTCACCTCCGGCCCGATCAACCCTACGGAAACTGATGCTGCCGCTGCCTACTTGTCTTATGACTCCACCAACAACCAGGTGATTTATAACCCTGGCTCCTACTAATACTGGTGCTGACGCGCCCGGCGCTGGGGTTTGAACTTCAGTTTCGGACGATTCACGTCCGCCGGGGAGGTGACTCCCCGGCGGCTTTTGTGTAACAAGCAAATTTAGGCGGAACTGATTATGAACATGATGATACAAAGGCGGGAGCGAGGATTCAGTTTTGTGGAGGCGATCTTCACGATTGCCATCATCGGCATCATGACATCGATCGTGGTGGCGGCCATTTCGAATGCCTCCCAGGATGCCTACCGCGTCATGGCACGGCAGCAGCAAGCGTCGGTGCAGAGTGCGGTGACGGCTTGGGTGATGGCCCAGACACGTGTCGGCAACACCGCTCAATTCCAAAGCCTCGAAAGCGTGCGCACGACTTACAATGCGGCGTCCTCCAGCCTGTCACGCTTCAACCTGCTAGTTCCCAATGCGGCGTCTCCCAATCCCACTCTGCGCGCCGGGTTCCTTGATCAGACGACTGCAGATCACTTTTTGGACTACTCGACCAATGCCAGCCAACTGCAAACCGCCGCATTGGCTAATGCGAAGCAATACCTGACCCTGCCCGATTGGCAAAGCGGCGACTTTCCGCATGTGAATCTGGTCAGCCAATGATCCGCACGTAACGCACCTTTCTCATGAACGCCCTCACTGCACAATCACGCCACAGCCTGCGCGGCTTCTCGCTGGTGGAGATGATGGCCTGTGTGTCGATCATCGGCATCATCGCCTTCATGGCGATCCCCTCTGTCACGCGCATGCGCGCTGACAGCGAGCGGAATCTGGCCATCGCCCGTGCAGAGTCGTTGAATCTGGCCCAGGCGAGTTACATCCAGGTGCGGGGGCGGACACAGGCTGCCCTGGACTGGGCCGCCGCAGGCTCCTCCGACACGAAGTACGCCCTGCTGCGCCCCTACCTGAGCTATGCGGAGAACACGCTGAGCGCCTATATGCCGTCCGGGTACTCGGTGACTTTCCCACCCTCCATCACCTCCATGACCAAGGTCGGACTTAGCAGTTCGACTGGCATCATTTACTACTGACACACCAGGCATGATCACCTGTACTCACAGAGGAACTTGTTTGCAGGCACGCGGCTGCCAGCCAACGCGCCGGGAGAGCGGGTTTTCCATGACGGAAATGGTCATCGTGATTTCCCTCATCGGGGTGCTGGCAGGGATCGTCGTGATGCCAATGAACCAATTTTTGGCAGGGGGGAAAGAAGTGCTGGCCGAGACGCGGCAGGAGACGCTGAACCAAGCGGTGTATCGTTTCGCTCAGCAGAATTACGAGCTGCAGTTCGATGCCATGGATGGCTCCGTGGCGGATGAACTGGTGATTCTGCGCACCCTGCAGTATCGCGATCCCAACATCAACCGCGCCAAGATTGGCTCACCCTACTTCGATCCTCGCTACAACCCGGTCGCCTCCAGCAGCAGCTCGGAGTACCGTCTGCGCTGGACCGGCAAGATCTATGACTTGCTGGTACCTGGGCAGGGCGGTACCGGCATTTTGATCAATTACGAAGGCACGGACTTCACCACGGCATTTGTCTTCCCGCCGGATTTTCAAATGGCAGGAAACTGATCCCGCCACGCCACTCCTCATGTCTGCCCTCCTCCAGATCCCCTCGAACCCGCCAGCAACAAAATCCTTTGGTGCAGCGAGTAATCCGCCAAACACGATAGTTGAGGCGAGGCAGACGGCGATCCTGGCGATTCAATCCATCGAAGGACTGGCCTTGCAGCACGGCATGCTGCCGGTGACGCTGCTGCGTGAAAGCTGCTCTCCCGATGCGGAACGGCTGATCCGCAAGCTCGGACGGGTGCCCTATGTGGCGGATCCCTGGCTGCCGGTGAGCAGCATCGGCCCGCTGCTGATCATGGCGCATCACAATCCACGGGCCGGGGATTTGTGGGGGGTGCCGCATTTCCTCACGATCCGGGTGCTTATCACCCAGGAGCAGTATCAAAACACCCGCAAGGATCTGGTACAGCGCTTTGGCCAGATGCCGATCTCCCAGTCCAATGTGATGGAACAGCTCCAGCCGCCGGTGTTTGCCGACCTGGGGCTGGACGGCACCTTCCAGTGGCTGCTCGAACGCTATCCATACGAGCCGGCAGAAAGCACGAAGCTGAAAGGCTTCTACGAGGCGCAGAAAGGTAAATCAGAGACGCTGGGCATCAGCCATTTCAACGTGGTGCAGCGCAACCTGGGCATCGCCCTGCAGCATCTCGTCAGCGGCTGCCGCACCCTGGTGTACAGTGCCAACGAGGCGCCGCGCCAGACCTTCTTCCCGATCCCGCTGCTGGAGCGGCATAATGTGTATCCGCTCTACATTGGCAAGCAGGTGGTCTTCCTGCTCAGTGAGAGCAGCGACTGCTATGCCTTCGAGGACGAATGGCTGTCCATGGGCAATCCCGCAGTGAAGATCGTGCCGGTGCTGGCGGATCTGGCGAGCATTCGTGAGGCGATCAACCGTGCGGGAGCGACCTTTGATCCCAGCGCGGTGGCTTCGATGGAGGGGGCGGCACTCTCCGTCGCTAATGATGCCAGCGTGGTCGAGATTTCCCCCGAAGACATGGCGCGGATCAATCCACAAAATCCGAACCACGAACCTGAGCAGTTGGTGCAGTGGGCGCTGTTCACCGCCATTCGCTGCCGCGCTTCCGACTTGCATCTGGAGAAGTTTTACAGCTTCACACGGTTTCGTGCGCGGATGGACGGCACCATGAAAACCATCATGACGGCACCGGAGAGCCAGTTGAACCGCTACGTGGCGCTGCTGAAAAACTACGCGGGCATGAGCCAGAACCGGCAAGAGTGCCAAGACGGGCGCATGGCACTCTCCATAGGCCGCCGCCGGGTGGATGTGCGTGTCGCCGCCGTGCCTACGCGGCGTGAGTTCCAGAAGGTCATCATGCGCTTCCTCGACAAGCAGGACGGCGTGAAACGTCTGTCGGATTTCAATCTCTCGCAGCGCCAGATCGACATCCTCACGCGTACCATGCAGCGGGACCAGGGGCTTGTGCTCGTCACCGGACCCACGGGTTCCGGGAAAACCACCACGCTGTATGCGCTGCTCAACAGCGTGAATGATGAGGGCGTCAACATCCAGACGATCGAAGACCCTATCGAATACGAGATTGAAGGCATCAATCAGACCCAGACGAACAACGCGCGCGGACTCGACTTCGCGAATGGTCTGCGTTCCTTGCTGCGCGCCGACCCTGACATCATCCTGATCGGTGAGTCACGTGATGCGGAAACCGCAGGTGCGGCGGTGAACGCCTCGCTCACGGGCCATCTGGTGCTCACCACCCTGCATGCGAATGACTCGCTGCGGGCAGTGTCGCGCCTGCTGTCCATGGGGGTGGAAAAGTATCTGCTGGCAGATTCGCTGGCCCTCAGCCAGGCGCAGCGTCTGGCACGCCGCCTGTGCAGCTACTGCAAGCAGCCCATGCAGGCACCGCAGGACGTGCAGGATCTGATGGCGAAGCAGGCCGTCATCACGCAGCCGCTGACCACGCCCATCTACAACTCCCGCGGTTGTGATGAATGCCATGGCACCGGCTATGCCGGACGTGTGGCGCTGATGGAGCTGTGCGAGGTAAACAACGAACTGCGCGACTTGGTCGAGGAAGGTGCGCCGCTCAGCGCGATGCGCGCCGCCGCCTTCAAAAACGGCTTCCGTTCGCTCTACCAAGAGGGCCTGCAGCAGGTCATCGGCGGGCACACGTCGCTCGATGAAATCAAATGTCTCAGCTACACCGCCATGTGAGCGGCATGAAATTGAACTCTCCACCTTCGCACACCATGACCCAAACCTCACAGCTCCTGCCCCGTGATTTTGCCGCGCGTGCCGTCGCGCGTGTGCTGCTCATTGATGATGAACCGCATGTGCTGGCCGTAGGCAAAGCAGTGCTCGAAGCGCATGGTTTTGAGGCCGTGGCCTGCCGCAGCGGCGAGGAGGCGCTCGAACTCGTGCGCGTGGGCGTGGAGGAAGGGCAGCGCTTCACCGCTGCCATTCTGGATCTCACGATGCCGGGCGGTGCTTCCGGCTTTGAGGTGCTCGAATGGCTGCGCGCTTGTGATCCGCGGATGCCCGTGATTGCCTGTAGCGGCTATTTCCAGGAGGATGTGAAGGATCTTTGCCAGGCCATTGGGTTTGTCGATGTGCTGCACAAACCCTTCAATTTGGAAAGCCTCTGTCTGGCGGTGCGCCGTGCCATGGTTCAGGAAGCGGATGCGGCTGAGTCGAGCTACTCGACCTTCAAACCCGGCGCCGCATCATGAGGGTTAATTTTCAGATCGCCAACCGCTTCACCCTGCTCGGCATGTTTGCCGTTTTGGTGGGGGCGGGGGCGACTGCCGCCGGCTTCATGTGGCAGGAGTTTATCACGCTGCGTTTCGTGCAGAGCTCCTACCTGGGAGCCGTCGCTCTGGCGGGGCAGATGGAGCTGAACCGCCAGGCGCTCAGTGAGGGGGAGATCACGGGAGTCGCGCCCTTGAACTGGGAGAACGAGACCCGCATGCGGATGCGCCTGCAGACGGTGGACATACCACCCGCATTGCAAAATCTCGGCCTGCAGGTCGAGGTGGTGGCTCCACGGCAGACGGCTGGAGGCGGCACCCCGCCGGTGGTGAAGTCCCCCCCCATCTCCATCATTCCAGGCTGCCAGAATTGTGAGATTGAAGAACCATCTCCAGTCCACATGGACAATCTCATCTACCGCGTCATGGCGGGCAGCAGCCTGGTGATGGATGACACCAGCGACAGCCGCGATCTTGAAATCAACAGTGGGGATCACTGGCTCATCAGCGCCGCGCCTTTGTACTCCCGCACCGGGCATGTGGCGGGGGCTTTCATCGCGCGCCAGCCGCTGGTGCAGTTGCGCCATCTCTTCAATGCCCAGCGTCTCACCGTGCCCATTCTTGGCGCCTGTGCCGGTCTCGCCCTGGCCGTTTTCAGCTTCTACATCATCGGCCGGCGCATCACGGAAAAAACCCATGCCCTGATCGAGGCCTTTCGCGCCATGCGTTTGGGCAATCTCAATGTCCGTGTCCCCGCCCGAGGCGGTGATGATCTTGACCTCCTGCAGGAGGAGTTCAACAACATGATCACCCACGTGCAGGAGGAGGACCAGCGCAAGCACACCCTCCTGGTGGAATACGAGGCCGCCAAGCGGCAGGCGGAAACCGCCACCGCCGCCAAGGGCAGCTTCCTCGCCAACATGAGCCATGAGATCCGCACCCCGATGAATGGCATCATCGGCACCACCAGCCTGCTCATTGAGATGGGGCTCGACCCCGAGCAGGAGGAGCTGATCCGTATGATCCGCTCCAGCGGTGAGTCGCTGCTCCACGTCATCAATGACATTCTCGACTTCTCCAAGCTCGAGTCCGCCAAGATGGACATGGAAAAATTCCCCGTGGACGTCGAGAAGCTGCTCAGCGAGACCACGGACGTCTTCTCCCACAAGGCCGCGGAGAAGAACATCGCGCTCAATGTCCACATCGATGCTGCGCTGCCGCGCAAGGTGCTGGGTGACTTTCAGCGCATCAAACAAATCCTCGTCAACCTTGTGGGCAACGCCATCAAGTTCACCGAGAAGGGGTCCCCCGGAAAAAATCGGCCAGCTCTTCCAGGCCTTCAACCAGGCCGACACCTCCACGACGCGCAAATACGGCGGCACCGGTCTCGGTCTCGCCATTTCCAAAAAGCTCGTTAAGATGATGCTGGGGGAGATCAGCGTGGTGAGCGAAGAAGGGAAGGGCTCAGATTTCTTTTTTGAACTGCCGCTCGTTGTCGCCGCTGATGATGAATCGCGTGAAGAAGAGCTGGGCTGGCTCGATGTGGTCAAGAACCGGCCGGTGGCCGTGTACAGCGCGCATCCCACCACCATGCAGGTGCTGAACCAGTCGCTCATGCAGTGGGCCATGACGGTGAGAGTGCTGCGTGACCGTTCGCTGGTCGAACTCGATGCAGTGATCGAAGAAGCCGGACTCTTCATTCTTGATGTCTCGGGCCTACGTCATGAGGAGGCCGTGCTCATGCTGAATACCGCCGCCATGCGCGGCACAGCCATCATCACCATCATGTCCATCACCAGCGCTAAGCTGGACCGCGAACGCTTCAGCCCGCCGGCGGGCAGCCGGCACACGCGTCTGTCCAAGCCGATCAAACGCCGTGAACTCCTACGCACCATGGCCGAACTCTACCGCATGCCGCGCCGGGTGATCCTGTCTCCCATCGTCACCGCCGCAGCACCGACCGGCCCGGCGGCTGCACCTGCCCCGATGCTGCAGCCGCCCATGCCGGTGCTGCGCCCCATCACCACGCCTGTACAGCAGCAGGTGCTGCCAGCGCTGGCTCCTGCCGGCCAGCCTTATTACCAGCCCCAGATGGCCGCGCCGATGGGGCAGCCGATGGCGACCTCGTTTGAATCCCCCTCCGTGCTGATGACTCCGGCCCCTCCGGCCTTTTCCAGCCAGGGCGCAGCGCGCGCCGCCGCCGGTGGTCATGATGTTCAGGTCTCGCAGTCCACCAACCGTGCCATCGCCAAGGCTGCCAAAGCGGACACTGATAACTTCGCCAACCAGAATCCTGCGCACATTCTCCTCGTCGAAGATCAGCCCTTGAACCAGAAGATCGCCACGATGCTGCTGCAGCGGCTGGGCTATGTGCGGATGGACATCGCCAACAACGGCGAGGAGGCTGTAAACATGGTCGCCCAGGGTGGCTATGACATCATCTTCATGGATCTGCAGATGCCTGTCATGGGCGGGGTGGAGGCCACCCGCCGCATTCGTGGCAACTTCCAGCTCAAGCATCAGCCGGCCATCATCGCCATGACCGGCCATGCGCTCACCGGGGTGAAGGAGGAGTGCCGTGAATGCGGCATGAACGCCTTCCTCACCAAGCCCGTGTCCCTCGACGATTTCCGCCGCGTCATCCCGCCCTCACTTGCAGTCGAGGCCTCGCAAATTCCCATGAGCTTTTAGCGCGCTGCGCGGCGGGCTCAGGGACGGCTGCCCATTTCAGCATCCATGATCACACGCAGCGTATCGCCTGCGGGAACAGTCTGGCGCACGGCATCGGCCTCATCCAGCAGATCGTGGCCGTTGAAGTGAGGGGGGATTCTGCTGATGGCTTGGTCCACGGCGGCTTTGTCACCGCTGAGGCTGATCAAGATGGTCTCCCAGTTGAAGAGCATGCGCCATTTTTGATAGGCGAAGTAGTTGCGCACGGACTCGGGCGTGGAGCTGTCGATCACGGCCTGTGCGGAATCGAGTGATCGCAGGGCGTTGAGGTAGGAACTTTCTACTGCTCCGTACTGCTCGACGGTATAGGCCATGCTGGCGGCTTTCCACGCGCTGACGACCTCCGCATCAATGACGAGGGCGGGGATCAGAGTCAGCAGGACTTTCTCGCGCGAATGGGCGGGCGGGTCTGCGGCGAGGCCGCTGGCCGCGCAGGCATTGGCGCTGCTGAACTGCCCCGTGCGCCATTCGGACACGGCACGCATCATCCAGGCTGTGGCGCGCTGCCCGGTCTCCAGTTTGGCTATGCCCGCTGTCGAGAGTGACCTGATGACCGTCTGGTATCCGGATGGCGCATCCGAGACGCGGCCCGAATACAGGCGGTCGGAGTGGAAGGTCTGCTCAAACTCCGCCTGCACCCGGCGGAAATCCGCTGTGGGGGAAATCTCGGAACAGGCTGCCAGCAGCAGGCAGGCAAAGCAGGGTAGGAAGTGGCGGCGCATTGTGGGGGGCGGCAGGTTTGGGTTGGGCTTTGACGACGATGTGGGTAGCTTTTGGCCGGGGCCATCCTGGCGCATCTGCGCGGGAAATCTGTATTGGAAGCCGCTCTATCAGCAGAGTGCAGTGGCCGAGTGGGCCGCAAAACTCCGCAGGCGCGGGGGACGACGCGTGCATGAACGACAGACCTCCTCCGGCGGGACGCATGCGCTCCTCTTGCCTCACCGCCATCCCCGGCTCACCTCAAGGGCTGCCGCGATCCCCAGGAGCAGCAGGCTGAGCCAGAACCAGCGGTTGTAGAGCCGATCCCACCAATGCCGCGACTCGGCTTCCATCGGCGATTCGCCCAGGCGTTAGTTTTCCGTCAATGTATGCGAACCTGCTCGCAGCACTCCAAACAGTTCCAGAATGCCGTCCACAACGCGGACGGCAAAGACGAATCTCCTGCCAAATATTGGTTTCCCATCGTCCAACGAAACGAGGATAATGAGGAGCGCTATGGCAGCAGCGGTGTCTCACATGGCGGTCTATTTCTTGATCCGATACAGATTCCCCTCCGTCCGAATCAACAGATCAGAGCCGATCACGGCATACGAGGCGAGGCTGTGCTCAGCGAGGTCATTCTTCGCGAGGATGCTGAAGATCTTGCCGGGTTTGACGACGACGCCGAGACCTTTTTCGTCCTGGAGATAGAGCTTGCCGTCGGCGGCGAGGAGGGAGGCGGAGATGGGGCCGGTGCAGCGTTCGGAGTAGTGGATGGCACCGGTCTTGGCGTCGGCGCAGGTGAGGATGCCGTTGTCGGCCACGAAGTACAGTTCATCGCCGATGACGGCCATGCTGGGATTGTGCGGGGCGGCTTTGTCGATGGTCCAGCCGAGGTGGGTGGCGGTGACATCGCCCTTGGAGGAGGCATCCACTTTGATGGCGTAGAGCACGGGTTTGTCGTAGCCGCTGGAGAGGTAGATCATGCCGTGCGCGTAGATGGGGCGGGGGACGACGGAGTAGCCCTGGTCGTAATTGAAGTGCCAGATTTCGGTGCCGTCCTTGGGATTGAGCGCATTCACCACGCCGCTGCCGGGGGTGATGAGCTGCTTCTGGCCGTTGACGTCGATGAGAAGCGGGGTGCAGAAGGAGAATTTCTTTTTGGCTTCGGACTGGCGGGCGAAGGTACAGCGCATTTTGCCGGGGGTTTTGTCGAGCGCGATGACCTTGGGCTCTGTTTCGGCATCGGCATTGAAGATGAGCAGGTCTTCAAACAGCACGGGGCTGCTGCCGTTGCCATGCACAGGTGAGTAGGCGAACTCCTGCGTGCTCCAGATGGTCTTGCCGGTGAGTGCGTCCAGGCAGGCGGTGCCGAGGTGGCCGAAGTGGACGTAGAGTTTGCCGTCTTCAAAGATCGGCGTCGGGCTGGCGTGGCTGTTTTTGCGGTGCGCACGCGGCGCGGTGGCGGTGAACAGCTCAACGTCCCACACGGGTTTGCCGGTGGTGGCATCGAGCGAGATCACCCGCAGCGAGCGGTCTGCCGTGGCCTCCTCCTTGCCGCTGAGGGAGACCGCCGAAGTGAGGAAGATGCGGGTGCCTGCCACCACGGGGGAGGACCAGCCAATGCCTGCGACGGGTGTTTTCCAAGCGATGTGCGAGTTGGGACTCCAGGTCAGCGGCAGGTTGGTGGCGGTCGAGTGCCCCTGCGCATCCGCGCCACGGAATTCAGGCCAGCTTGGGGCGGTGGGCGCGGTCGGGGCGGCTGATGAAGTGACAGCCAGCGCAAGAGCAGCGGCGGAGAGGAGGGCGGTTTTGGAAATCATGTGGCGCTTCATACGGAGGGTGAAGTGCCTGACGATCAAAAATTGCGTGAGGTCGAAGGCTTTCGGTGGTGCGGTCGATATGCGAAAATCGTTAGCGAGTGACTGTTCTTTCTGCGTGACGCAGCTTGGAAGAGTGGGAGCGTACCGCATGTCGGTTAAATCGCTCTTCAAACACGCCATGGCCTTCGGGGCAGCGCTAATGCTGCCGTTGAGCTACACGCAGCAGACAGACCACAACAGCGGGGCAAGGAGAGACCGGTGGGAGTGGGCGGGGCTGGCGATGGGTCCGTGGGAATCGAAGGAGAATGCTGAATTTCGCTGGGTGCGTGATGTACTGAACCTGCCTCCCGATTATTTCGTGCAAGCTACAGGTCCTTCGATCTTAGCGTGTAGCATCGGCGCGCTGCCCGGCAAATTCAGGGAGACAAAGGTGTTCATGAATCTTTGGGAAAACGCCACGGCGGAGGAGAAGCCGCTGGTATGCATCGAAGCGGTGCTGTGTCTTGTGGAGAGTGACTGGCGTGAGCGCGAGAGAATGATGGATGAGGCCGGGAAGCGTTGGTGCCGAGCATGAGGGGGCAAAAGCGCTTTGCACTCATGCGAGCGACCGTGTGGCAAGGCTGGGCGGGAGTGGTTCGCAAGCTGGACGGTGCGCTGAGGACGAAGAGCGTTCTACACCTCTCGAAAGCGGTAGCTCCGATGCAGGCTTGCGCCGTGCATCTTCGCGACCGCACTCCAAGACGCTGGCGCGAGTTTGATCAAGCCCCTTCCGGCAGCGCCACATACGGCTCCTCATTGAGCACGACTTTCTTGGAGCCGCTGAGGAGCTTGATCCATTCGCGGAGGCAGCCGAGGAAGATGATGGCGACGGCGAGGAGGAAGAAGGCGGTGACGGCGGTGTCCACGGTGAAATTGAACTGCTGCGCGGCCCATTCCTTCATCTCCTTCTCGGTGCCGCCACCGGCGATTTTGCCGGCATAGAACTTGGTGGCGGAGATGAAGCCCATCTTGGGATTGGCATCGAAGAGCTTGATGTAGCCGGCGGCGAAGGTGACGCTCATGAGGAAGAGCAGGGGGATCACGGTGACGAGGAGGTAGCGCGCCTTGCCCATCTTGATGAGGATGGTGGTGCCGAGGCAGAAGGCGATGACGGCGAGGAGCTGATTGGCGATGCCAAAGAGCGGCCAGAGGGTGTTGATGCCGCCGAGGGGATCGACCACGCCTTGATAGAGGAAGAAACCCCAGGCGGCGACGAGCAGGGCGCTGGCGAGGACGTTGGCCGGAAGGCTGCGCGTGTTGCCGAGCGGTTTCCAAATGCCGCCGAGGAAGTCCTGCAGGATGAAGCGTCCTACGCGGGTGCCTGCGTCGATGGTGGTCAGAATGAAGAGGGCCTCAAACATGATGGCGAAGTGATACCAGAAGGCCATCCAGCCGGGGCCAAAGGCGCGGGCAAACATCTGCGCCATGCCGACGGCAAAGGTGGGCGCGCCGCCGACGCGGCCAAACATGGTCTTTTCGCCGATGTCGGCAGCCAGTTTGTCCATGCCGGCGACGGTGACTGGGAAGCCAGCGTTGGTGATCATGCTGGTGACGGCAGCGGCCTGAGAAGGGTCGGTTTGCACGATCTTGGCGGCACCGGCATTGATGGCGAAGTATTCGCCGGGTTGCAGCGCACAGGCGGCGACGAGGGCCATGAGGGCGACGAGCATTTCGGTGATCATCGCGCCGTAAGCGACGCTGCGGATGTCGGCTTCGTTGTCGAGCAGCTTGGGTGTGGTGCCGGAGGAGATGAGCGCGTGGAAGCCGGAGATGGCACCGCAGGCGATGGTGATGAAGACAAATGGGAAGACGCTGCCGAGGAAGACGAGGCCGGTGCCGTCCACGAACTTCGTGAGCTTGGGCATGTGCAGCTCGGGAGCGACCCAGATGACCACGACGGCCAGCACGGCCACGGTGCCGATCTTCATGAAGGTGCTCAGGTAGTCGCGCGGGGCGAGGAGCATCCACACCGGGAGCACGGAGGCGGCGAAGCCGTAGATCATGATGGACCAGGCGATGGTCTCGCCTTTGTAGTCAAAGAAGTGCTCGATGCCCCAGTCCTTGAGATGGCTGCCCGCCCAGACACTGACGAGCAGGCCGACGATGCCGAAGATGGTGATGTTGCGCACGCTGGCACCGAAGATCGTGTGGCCAAAGCCCATGATGAGGGCCAGCGGGATCGTCATGACGATGGTGAAGAGGCCCCAGGGGCTTTCGGCGAGGGCCTTAACGACCACGAGGCCGAGCACGGCAAGTAGGATGGTCATGATGGCGAGGACGGACACCATGGCCACGAAACCGACCAGGGGATTGACCTCTTCTTTGAGCATCTGGCCCACGGATTTGCCGCCACGACGGATGGAGGCAAACATGACGATGGCATCATGCACACCGCCGCCGAGTGTGGCGCCGATGAGGATCCACAGCATGCCGGGCAGATAGCCAAACTGCGCCGCGAGCACGGGGCCGACGAGCGGGCCTGGACCGGCGATGGCTGCGAAGTGATGGCCGAAGACGACCCACTTGTTCGTGGGCACGAAGTCCTTGCCGTCCTTGTGCGTGATCGAGGGCGGGGCGCGATGTTTGTCGAGCACGAGCACCTTGGTGATGAGCCACTTGCTGTAAAAGCGATACGCGATGGCGAAAGAGCACAAACCAGCGACGACAAGCCACAGGGCATTGATGGTTTCACCTTTGTGAAGTGCCGAGAATGCGACGGAACCAGCTCCGAGGAGGGAGATGGCGATCCAGATGAGGACTTGAAGGGGCTTGGGCATGATGATCTGTGGGTGGTAAAGGCCGAATATGACCACTAATGTTCACGTAATGGATCAGAGATTTGATCACACTCAGGAAATTAGTGATCCATTAATGTCCGATTAGTGGTGTAAAAATCAGGCGTTGTTTATTTGGCGTCTGTCTTGGCAGGCTTCGGCGGCGGCGGGGCGACGTAGGGCGGGTTGGTCATCGCTCCGGGAGCGGTTTCGTTGAGATTGGGGTAAACGTCGGCTTCGACATCTCCCAGCGCCCATTTGACGCCGCCGATGAGGATTTCCTGGAAGGTGGGATTGGTCCAGACGTCTTCGCGGTGGCCCATGGCGGTGTACCATACACGGCCTGCACCTTCCTTGCGCGCCCAAGTGCTGGGGTAGGCGGGGCGCTCGTACTCCTTGCCCTCCATGGCTGGGGCGTCGATCACGCTGAGCACGTGAATGTCAGGATTGAAATCCTTGAGCGAGTACCATTCCTCCATGAAGCCGTAGGATTCGCCGACTTTTTCGAAGCCGGGGAACTTGGTGTCGGTGACGGTGTTTTTGGCGTCCTGCTGCTTGCCATGCTTGATGAACTCGGCACCAAGGAAGTGAACATACGCGTCCGCCTTCTCGCCGTGGTTCAAGTAACGCTCGGGGCCTTTTTGCGATTCGTTGTCAGTGTGGAAGGTGTCGCTGGCGGAATGGGTGCCGATGAAGCCTTTGCCGCTTTTGACATAATCAAACAGCGCCTGCTTGCCTTCCATGGTCATGGGCGGCTGTTTGTCGGTGCCTTCGCTGCAGAGATCACCCGTGGTATAGAAGAAGACGGCGTCGAACTGGGCGAGGTAGTCTTTGCTGAACTTGGAGCCGTCTTTGGAGAATTCGAAGTCCCAGCCGTTTTTCGCGCCGAGTTCAAGCAGCACCTTTTCAGCGTAGCTGGGCTGGCCATTTTTCCAGGAGATGACGCTGTGCTCAAAGCCGCTGGACTTGGAGAAGAAGAGAATCTTGTGCTTGGCGGCTGGTGCAGAAAAAGCGACGACGCAGGCAGCGGCGGCCAGAATCAGGGGAGCGGCGAGTTTTTTGATCATGAGGGGCGGATTCTGGCGGTTTTTTGAAAACAAGGCAAGGCAGTGTTGCACGCCTTGTCATTTCGACCGGCCTGATTACGATGGCATGGATGATGCGCTTTCTTTTAATTTTGATGCCCCTCCCACTTTGCGTCCTGCTCTGCCAGTGCGGCTCCAGCGCTGGAGCTCGCTGGGAGTATAAGTATGCCCCGGGCAAAACGGCGGTCATCATCGGCGGCAGGGCCGTGCCGCCGGCCAATGCACCTGAGGCGGTGCTGCGGGCGATCTCTGCGGGCAATCACATCTGCACCAAGCCTTATCGCCGTGGCGGCGGGCATGCCCACTTTGAAGACTGGGCCTACGACTGCTCCGGCACCACCTCCTACGTGCTGCACGCCGCAGGTAGGCTCAATGTGCCGACAGTATCCGGGGCGTTCCGCAGCTACGGAAGCAGCGGCCGCGGCAAGTGGATCACCGTCTTTGCCCGCAGGGGGCATGTGTTTCTGGAGGTGGCCGGACTGCGGCTCGACACAGGCTACAGCGATGCTGACAGCAGCGGCCCGCGCTGGAGCAGCCGCTCACGGCCCACGAAGGGCTACACCATGCGCCATCCATCCGGCTTATGATCCCCGCCGAAGTCATCGTTTACCGCCCGAATTCCGCCGCGATTTTGCAGCGGGAGAATGGCGACATCTTTGTGGCGGAGCGCATCAACATCAAAGGCGCGTGGCAGTTTCCCCAGGGCGGCATTGATCATGGTGAGGACGCTGAAACAGCGCTGTTTCGTGAGTTGGCGGAGGAGATTGGCGTGAAGCGCGAACTGCTACAGATTCTCCAGCGGCGGGACGGCTACCGCTATGCGTTTTCGAAGGGGCGGCTGAAGTACGGCATTTACGGTGGCCAGGAGCAGACCTATTTTCTGTGCCGCTTCACCGGTACGGACGTCGATTTCAATCTGGATGCCACACATCGCGAGTTCGCGGGGTTCAGATGGATTAAGCCATCGGATTTTCAGATGGACTGGGTGCCGAAATTCAAACGCCACGTCTATCGCCAGGTGATGCTGGACTTCTTTGGCCTTGAGTTTCCCTGAGGGCATTCAATTCAGTCCAAAGCGCCGGAGACCGCGCAGTGGCGGTGCAAACCAGCGCATTTTGGTGTGGAGCTTGGGTTCGTGAGTGCTGTCGTCTGCTGCCTGCACCACCAGCAGGGAGACTTTGAAGCCGAAGGAGCCGTCAGAACGCCGTTGCGGAGAGCCAGCGACCACGAGGCACTTTAGCATGACCCACTTCGAGTTCGAAGCGGTCATGGCCAGCATCGCGGGCGTCAGTGCGGAGCGCTGGATGCGCACTTGTACTTCGGCCCCTAGGTCAAAACGGTGGCGTGACCAGAACACGAGCCCGCAGGTGGTGATTTCGCTGAGTTCGACAACAGCCTGCCTGCCACCGCAGACCGATTGTTTCTCGAATGCGGAGGTTTCCTGCTTTTTCTGGCCGTGTTTAGCCATACGATTCGCGGAATGACCGCGAAAAGAGGCGCACGGGGCTGGGAAAGTCAAACGACGAAGGTAGCGAACGTGGGCCGTTCAGGCACGTCCCACGCCCGGGCCTGGCTTATTCTTCCTCGGCGGAGTCGGCGGCGGCACTGGCAGCTTTGGAGGAGCCTTTCTCCGAACCGGCGGATTTTTCGGCTTGCTTGGCCTTCACGGCGGCTTCGATCTCGGCATACACGGTCGCGTCGTTGCGCAGCACTTCCTTGGCGGCATCGCGGCCCTGGGCGAGCTGGGTGCCTTTGTAGCTGATCCAGGAGCCGCGCTTTTGCAGGATCTCATAATCCATCGCGAGATCGAGCAGCGAGCCGACATTGGAGATGCCCTCGTTGTACATGATGTCGAACTCGGCCTCGGTGTAGGGCGGGGCGAGCTTGTTTTTCACCACTTTGACCTTGGTGCGGTTGCCGGTGACGGTGCCGTCGGTGGTTTTGATAGCGCCGATGCGGCGGATGTCCACACGCACGCTGGCGTAGAACTTGAGGGCCTTGCCGCCAGGGGTGGTTTCGGGATTGCCGAACATGACGCCGATCTTTTCACGAATCTGGTTGGTGAAGATGCAGCAAGTGCGCGCCTTGGCGATGATGGCGGTCAGTTTGCGCAGGGCGGCGCTCATGAGGCGGGCCTGGGCTCCGACGGTGGAGTCGCCGATCTCGCCTTCGAGTTCCTGACGGGTGACGAGCGCGGCCACGGAGTCGATGACGATGACGTCGAGGGCGTTCGAGCGGACGAGTGTTTCGCAGATGCGCAGGGCTTCTTCACCGGAGCTTGGCTGCGAGACGAGCAGCTCGTCCATCTTGACGCCAAGGCGGCGGGCATAGGCGGGATCGAGAGCATGTTCGACATCGATGAAGGCGGCCAGACCGCCTGCCTTCTGTGCCTGGGCGATGACGGTGAGGGTGAGGGTGGTTTTACCGGAGGACTCCGGGCCGTAGATTTCCACCACGCGGCCACGGGGGAAGCCGCCGGTGCCGAGTGCCTGGTCGATGAGCAGATTGCCGGTGGGGATGACGCTGATGTCGGACTTCAGGCCTTCACCGCCCATACGAAGGATGGCACCTTCGCCGTAGTCTTTCTGAATCTGCTGGATGGCCAGGTCGAGATTGCGGCCGCGTGCTTCAGCGAGCTTGTCGGGTTTGGCGGCGGAAGTTTCGGCGGTTTCTTTGGGTGCTCTGGCCATAATAAGGAGTGTTCAGTGGTGATTAAAAAGCTGTTCGGGCGAACAGAAAGCGCATTTAGAACAGGTCGTAAAGCACTTTTCATCCTTAAGGAGCGAATACTTTCCCTGGGAGCAACTTCAGCCAGTGGACTGCCTCAGATGCTGTCCAGCTGCTGCATCATCCCGCCATAAAAGCCGCTCATCATGGTGATGATTCGGTAGCCCACATACAGGACGACGATGGCGTAGGCGATCTTGGGCAGCCACTGGGCGGCGCGCTGCACGGCATCTCCTGCTTCGATGGTTTCCGCAGCGGCCCAGCGGTTCATTTCATGGTCCAGGGTGCCTGCCTCCTCCGCTGTCGAGATGCCATGTACGAACACGAGGGGAAAGCCGTGAACGTCCGCCATGGCTCCGGAGATGGTGGCTCCTGCTTCGATGCGCCGGGCCGCATCCTGCGCGGCATGACGCAGCAGGCCGCTGTGGGAGGCACCGCCCGCGAGCTGCATGCACTCCGTCATCCGCATGGAGGCCAGCAGGCAGGCGTGGAAGACCTGGGAAAAACGCGCCAGCGCCCAGTGCCGACGCACGCTGCCGATCAACGGCAGGTAGCCGAGCCAGCGATCTACCACGGCAGAGTCCGCGCCCCTGCGTGAGAGCCAGCGCCAGAGCAGGAAGAGGGACAGCAGGATCAGCCAGAGAATTGCCAGTGGCATGAAGATACCCCCCAGAGAGTAAGGTTTGTCCTCCATCGTGGCCGTCACCATCGTTGGCAGCTCCGGCAGCACGATGCCCAGATGCGCGAGCACCAGAGGATAAATCATCGCCCCGATGGCCTGCTTCACCGCCATGTTCCAGGCTTCAAAGTAACGTGAGAGGTGGCTGAAGGCATCGCCCAGGCGTCCGCTGCGCTCGCCAGCATCGATCAGGGCAAACTCCAGCGCGTCGGAAAAGGCCCCGCAGTGTTCGGTGATGGAGGCGGCGACGCTTTTGCCCTCCTTCAGTCCGAGCTGCAGGCCCAGCAGCCAGGTGCGGCGCGCATGGGACGTCTGTTGCTTGAGCAGCAGCTCAAGCGAGCGGTCCAGATGAAAATTCGCCCCTACCAGCTTGGCCAGTTCGCGGTAGAGCAGGGCTTTTTCGGAGAGTTTCATCAGCGGTGAGAAACTAACGCCAGCGTGCCCATGACAGCGAGTACAAAAAAATCTTCAGCCCCAGGGACGGTCTCCATTGTGTGACACTCTTATTGTTTCTCAGCTTCGTTTCATCGCCTATCTTGCCGCCCCGCATGCCGCCGCCCAACTCTCATAAAGAAACACCCGACCAGCAATGGATGCACCTCGCACTCGACCAGGCGCAGCTTGGCGTCGGTCTCACCAGCCCCAATCCATCGGTGGGTGCCATCATTGTCGCGCAGGAAAAAGTCATCGGGCGCGGCTACCACCACAAGGCGGGCGAGCCGCATGCCGAGGTGGAGGCGATCCGCGATGCGCAAAAATCGCACCCCAAGCTGCTGCGCGGCTCCACGATTTACGTCACGCTCGAACCTTGCTGCACGCAGGGCCGCACCCCGCCGTGTACGGAGGCCATTAAGGCCGCCGGCATCAAGCGCGTGGTCTTCGGCGCGCACGATCCCAATCCCGCCCACCGCCAGCAGGCCCGCAGCGCTCTCATGCTCGCCGGCATCGAGGTCACCGCCGCGGTGCTCGAAGCCGAGTGCCAGGCGATCATTCGCCCCTTTGCCAAATGGATCACCACCGGCATCCCCTACGTCATCGCCAAGGCCGGGCAGAGCCTGGATGGCCGCATCACCCGCCCGGCAGGGGAAAGCTCGCTGATCACCAACGACGCAGCCCGCGCCCATGGCCGCAGGCTGCGCATGCGTGTGGATGCCATCCTGGTGGGGGCCGAAACCATCCGCAAAGACAACCCCAAGCTGACTCTGCGCGATGGCAGTGCCGGCAGCGGCAAGCTGCAGCCCTGGCGCGTCGTCCTCACCCGCAGCGGGGATCTCCCCCCGCACTCGGAAATCTTCACCGATTCGTTCAAGGACCGCACGATCATCATGCATGGCAAGGATCTGCCCGAAGCACTGGCGATTCTAGGCAAGCATGACGTCGTTTCCGTCCTCATCGAAGGCGGCGGGATCGTCCTCGGTCAGGCCTTCCGCGAACACCTCGTCGATGAAGTCTATTGGTACATCGCTCCGCGCTTCTGTGGCGGCGGCCGCCCTTCAATCGCCGGCCCCGCCCTGCCCGCCTCCATTGAGCTGCGAGACATCACTGTGCGGCCCATGGGGGATAACGTGTGCTTCCATGGTTTTCCGGTGTGGCCGGAGGAGGATGCGTCTTTAGCCCACCTATAACGAGAGTGTCCGCTGCCGGGACTTCTTGCATGTGGCGGCTGGCATGGGTGGCGCATGCAGAAAGTTTGGTTGGTCGAGCCGGGCAGAGTTTGCAGGATGACTTCTGGCTGCTTGCACTCGTTTCGACCCCTGCCACGATGCGGGCATGCCCAAGCGCATTGCTATTTTTGGAGGCAGCTTCAATCCACCCGGCAACCACCATGCCGCCATCGCCATACGGCTGGCGCAGGTGTTTGATGAGGTGCGGGTGATTCCCTGCGGACCGCGTCCCGACAAGCCGGAGACGGACAGCGTGCCTTCGGTGTATCGCGCTGCGCTGGCGGACATCGTGTTTGGCGGGCTGGCCAAGGTGACGGTGGATTTGTCGGACTTCGAGCAGGAGACCTTCACGCGGAATCATGAGCTGCAGCGGCGCTTTGAGGCAGAAGGGGAGCTGTGGCATGTGGTGGGGGCGGATCTGCTGGTGGGAGGGGCGAAGGGGGAGTCGCTGATCCAGCGTACCTGGGCGCACGGCGTGGAGCTGTGGCAGCAGGCGAATTTTGCCGTGCTGAAGCGGCCGGGCTACACGCTGCAGGTGGAGGATCTGCCACCGCACGCGCAGGTCATTGAGCATCTGGTGGAAGGCTCCAGCACGGCGATCCGCGAGCATTTGAGCCACGGGACAACTGTGCGCGATCTGGTGCCGCCACGCGCGGAAGCCTACCTGGCGCGCTACGGTCTCTACCGCGCGCCGGTGCCAGGCAATTGGGCGCGGGGCACGCTGGAGGATGCGAAGTTTTTTTTGCAGGCGGATGTGGAGAATCCGAAGGTGCGTGAGCTGAGCTCTCTGCTGGATGGCAGGCATGTGGCTGCCGGGGATGCGGATTTCATCAACGTCATCGGGGGCGACGGCGCCATGCTGCGCAGCATCCGTGAGCACTGGCGCAAACGGCTGCCGTTTTTCGGCATCAATGCGGGGCATCTCGGCTTTTTGCTGAATGGGCCTGAGCAGGTGACGGCGCATTCGTTTCCGCCGAGCGATGTCATATTCCGCCAGATGCCCATGCTCTTCCTTGAATTTGAGGACGAAGAGGGGCGCAGGCATTCGGCGCATGGTTTCAATGATTCCTGGCTGGAGCGCGCCACCAGCCAGTCGGCCTGGCTGGAGATCACGGTGAACCACGTGCGGCGCATTCCCAAACTGGTGTGCGACGGGGCGCTGGTGGCCACGGCTGCGGGCTCGACGGCGTATGCACGTAGCATGGGCGCGGCACCGCTGCTGGCGGACACGCCGGCGTGGCTGCTGGTGGGCTCCAACGTGCTGCAGCCGGCGCACTGGCGCAGTGCGCTGCTGTCTCCAGACACAACGGTGGAGATCCGCAACATCGACCCGAAACACCGTCCGGTGCAGGCGTATGTGGACGGCCTCAGCATGGGGCGCGTGGTGGCGCTGCATGCGCGGATGTCGCGCGCAGCGGCGGCGGAGCTGGTCTTTTGTGCCAGCCATGACATGGCGGAGAAAATTGCAGCCATCCAGTTCGGCGCATGATCGCGGCACTGCAAAAAGATGATGCGCTGCTGGCAGACATGGCGGCGGCTTCGCTGGACGAAGACACGCTCCATGTGTGGTGGCTGGGGCAGAGCGGCTTTCTGGTGCAGTGGGCAGGGGAGCGGCTGCTGTTTGACCCCTATCTCTCAGACTCACTGACGGCAAAGTACGCCGCCACGGACAAGCCGCATGTGCGGATGACGGAGCGCTGCACCGACCCGCGCCTGCTGACGGGCATCACTCGCGTGACGGCCAGCCATGTGCATACGGACCATCTGGATGGCGCCACGCTGGTGCCGCTGGCGGAGGCGAACCCTGGCTACCGGCTTTATCTGCCGCACCCGATCATTCCCGAGGCGAAAAAGCGGCTGGGAGATGCCCAGGTGACTTACTGCGGGATCGGGGATCACGATGTGTATATCGAAGGCGAATGGGAGCTGCGCGGCGTCATCGCCAAACACAATGAGGTGCTGCGTGATGAAAATGACCACTGCCACTACACGGGCTTTCTGGTGCGGTGCGGACCGTTCACGATTTACCACAGCGGCGACACCTTGTGGCACGATGACATTGTGAGCATGGCCCGCGAGTTCGCGTGTGATCTGATGCTGCTGCCGATCAATGGCAACGAGCCCGAGCGCCGGGTGGCGGGAAACCTCAACGGCACCGAGGCCGCAGCGCTGGGAAAGGTCGGCGAGGCCAGACTCGTCGTGCCCTGTCATTATGACATGTTTGAGTTCAACACCGCGACGCCGGATGAATTTGTCACCGCCTGCGAGCGTCTGGAGCAGCCGTTTCGTGTGATGCGGTGTGGGGAGAAGTTGGAAGTAAAAAGTCGAATGACGAATGGGTGATGGGCCGGTTCATGAATAGCGGCTTGCTGCCGTTGAATCTGACAAGGCGAGAAGCCTCAGGCCGCTGGGGCACATACGGACCCTATTTCTCCTATAGCCCCTAGCCCACTTCCCATCCTCCACTTTTCCCATCAGACACTCGACAAAACCGCCTCAGCTTCAATAGTCCGCCAATGCCCAAGCTTCCCAAGATCCCCGCCGACTCTGACGAGAAGATCCCGCCCACGCCGCCCGCTGTCATGGCCGTCCTCATTGTCGTGCTGCTTTGCCTCATGGGTGCCACGTTCAAGTACACCTTCTATCCCAACCCTCCCCCCGCCTGGAGCAAGATCCACGACACGCCCGCCATGCCCATGGCCGATGTGAACAAAATACTCTCCGAAAGCGGTGCCGTCATCGACACCATTAAAGCCGTGCCCGGAGGCAGTGTCGAGACCTGGCAGAAGTCGCACCGCACCGGCACCTGGCAGATCATCGTCAATCTCAAACAGACCCCTGCTGGTGCCGTGTACGCCTCCGAGCAGGTCCGCTGCGACATCAGCAACTTCCCCAGCTTCACCCGTACCTGGGAGTACCCGGAACCCGCCCCCGGATCGTCCCTAGCCCCGCCCACACCCGCAGCGGCCCCCGCCAAGTGAGGCGCATTCAGCGCTTCTAAAGCAGCGAGAGGCACCCATGCCGTTCGCCTTCAGCGTAGAAAGATAAGGCCTATTGTCGAATTCTTCTATGGTGCTCAGAATCAGTGGCTTCACTCCTGAAAACCATGATACGCATCACCTCCCTCCCACTCCTCGCAGCCCTCGCTCTCACCAGCGTGACTCAGATCCGCGCAGGCCAGGCACCCGTCCCCAGCATCGCCGCCTGCGCCACCGAGCCCGCCGTCTCCGCCATCAACGGCAAGCTTGACGCCAACTACGGCGAGGTCAATCGCAGATCCACCCGCGGCCTCGCCGGCTCCATTTCCCTCCCCCTTGGCCAGCGCTTTGGTGCGCAGTTCGACGGCCTCTACCAGCATGGCATCTCCACCAACATCTACGGCGTCGGCACCCACTTCTTCGCCCGCGATCCTGGCAAAGGCCTCATCGGCCTTGCCTTCAGCGGCATGACCAGCCAGAAATTCACCGACATCATCATCGGCGTGGAAGGCGAGTACTACTTCAAGCAGTTCACCCTCGGTGCCGTTGCCGGGTACGACAACTACGACTCCCACGTGCTCACCACCTTTCCCGGACTGGTCACGCATCAGAGCTTTGTTGCCGCACGCGTGTACGCAGCCATCTACCCCATGGACGACCTCATGGTGCGCCTCGAATACCAGAGCCGCTTCAACCACAATTTCTACATTGCCCACGTCGAATGGCAGACACCCATGAGCGGCGTCGCCCTCTTTGCCGACGGTGGCGTCGGTGAGCAAGGCTACGCCCACCTCCTCGGCGGCGTGCGTATCTACTTCGGCGGCAGCAAGCCCCTCAAAGACCGTCACCGCAAAGACGACCCCTCCAACATCGGCTCCACTTTCCTTGCTACCAACAGCGCTGGCTCCAGCCAGATCCAGTCTGGCCCATCAGGCCCCCCTCCCAATCCCAATCCTAATCCTTGATGATCCACGGGCACGGACCTCCGACCCGATCCATCTAGCTTAACCCAACGCCCGGCAGATCATCTGCCGGGCGTTTTTTAGCACGTGATCCGAGCTGCCAGCCAGTAACTTGGGAAACTCCGCCCAAACCCAGACGGGCTGGCAGCCCATCTCACGTCCGCGAAACCGCCCACCTCACCCCAGAGGAGGGATCGGCCTGCTCCCACCGGCATACCCAGAGCACGCCTGCCCAAACACCGCCCATCGCGAATCAAACGGTATTTTCAACAACTGTTTGTTTGAACAGTTGTTAAACTCATGCCACACTCTTGCCATGAGCCCCAGTCCCCGTGATCTCACCGAAATGGCCGCCGCCATCGAAGGCACCGTAGTCGCCGCCCGCCAGTGGCTTCAGGCTGGCTTCTCCCCCGGCGATGCCGCCGCCTACGTGCGCGCCGGCTGCTTCGACGTGGACCGCACCGCAGAACTCCGCAGCGCCCACATCAGCCCCAGCCACATCGCCGCCCTCGGTCTCGGCTGGGACTACTGCGCCGGGAAGGTGCCGCTGTCAGACCTGAGCGATATTCAGGCTGCAAGGAGCGGGGATTTCGCTTTGCGGCTTCGCAGCCCGAGCCTCATGCTCTGGTGAGCCCATAACCATCCAATCAGGGATCTAACTGATCCACCTCAGCTGGCGTCTCGGCGTTCGTGTTGATCGCAACCGACCAGTTCATTGTCGCGATGCTCGTTGATCCAATGCTCACGGTGATTCAAAATCATTCCGGCGTGTGAAAAAATTCGCCGTGATAAAAAAACTGAACTTCGTCGCCAAACTTGGCCCGACGGCTGCTCTATCAATAAATCAGTTGGGGCGCAAGCTTCACAAAGATTTCTCAGGTTCGCCTGAGGAAACACACAACGAGCTGGAGAGTCGCTTCATGGTTGGGACTCTCTGGTCACCTAAAGGCCCGGAAGGATTTTGGTTGGGTCCTTCCGGGCCGAGTTGTCTCAAGACACCGGCACCATGCGTCTGCTCAACTCGGCAAGTTTCCATGTTCAAGGTCAGGAGAGGATCTCTCCCCACCGGATGCAGCCGCTACCTGCGCAGAGTGTGAAAATGCCCGGCGGATTCCGTGATGCGCCGCTCCCCCCTCTTTGCGCTCAGGCCCGAACAGCTCCCGCTGCGCCTCGAAGATGCCTTCCTCAAACTCCCTGATCCCCCCGCACCAGTTCCGCCGGGCAGAGCTTGCCTTTCTTCGTCAGCACAGTGCGTGCTGACTCCACGGTCACACCACGAGATACCATCTTCTCATTCTGCGAGTTCTTCACCTCGCACCCCTCGGCATGCAGCAGGCCGCGATACGCTCGGCGACTGCCGCCCAGGGCCTCGGCGTAGCGTGCGGATGAAATGTGGGTGCCATTTTTGCGCTGAGCGTCACCACATCTTGACGGGCGCAGCCTTGACCATCCTCACACGCGGCACTACCTGCCTGCATGGACGAAATGCTCAACCACCCCGATGCTCTCACCCGCCTGCGCTACGTCGTACACCGTCTGCGCGCGCCCGGCGGCTGCCCGTGGGACATGGAGCAGACCCACACATCCCTCATCCCCCATGTCATCGAAGAGGCCTACGAGGTGGCTGATGCTATCCGCAGCGGCGATCCAGCCCA
This sequence comes from Verrucomicrobia bacterium 12-59-8, assembly GCA_002279765.1. Next base: position 24,809 of record NCCR01000108.1, read on the forward strand.
GATCTGCGATGAACTCGGCGACATCCTGCTCCAGCCCGTGCTGCATGCGGAGATCGCCAGCGAGACGGGTGCCTTCGATCTCGACAAGATGGCGCACGGCCTGACTGAAAAACTCATCCGCCGTCATCCGCATGTCTTTGGCGACACCAGCGCCGCCACCTCCGATGCGGTGCTGAAGCAATGGGATGCCATCAAGCGCACCGAAAAGGGCACCGAGCACGAAGGCCTGCTGCACGGCACTGGCAATGGACTGCCCGCGCTCATGCGTGCACAGAAGCTGCAAAAAAAGGCCGCGCGCGTCGGCTTCGACTGGCCGGATGCCACGCCTGTCTTTGCCAAGATTCGCGAAGAGGCCGCTGAACTCGAAGAGGCCATCGCTTCAGGTGACAAAGCCCACATGGAGGAAGAGCTTGGCGATCTGCTTTTCAGCGTGGTCAATCTCGCCCGCAAACTTGGCATCGAATCTGAACCCGCTCTGGCCGCCGCCAATGAAAAATTCACGCGTCGCTTTCATGCGATGGAAACGCATCTGCGCGGGCAAGGACATGAACTTGGCAAGCTCACGCTGGAGCAGATGGATGCAGCGTGGGATGAGGTGAAGCGCGGTTGACATGCGCAATTAAAAAAGCCATTTTCCTCTGTGCAACTCACCATCGAAATCGACGACGAAACCTACGCAGGCATCGAAGCCGTAGCGCAGCGGGAGCATTCCAGTGTCAGTATCGTGGTGAAGAATGCGCTGAGCCGTGTGCCCGGTTTTCGTAAGCCTGCATCAACACCGGTGAAGATTCCTCATGGATATAAGATCCCAGTCTCCGAAGGGGCTCGTCCCTTTAACTCGGAGGATGTCTATGTCGCAGAAGATGAAAACGACATGCGCGGGCTGTCATGATCTGGCTCGTTGATGGCAATATCTTGGTGGCCTATGCCGTGGACACCCACTTTCAACACCAGCAAGCTTTACGCTGGTTTGACGGACTAACTGAGTCTTTTGCAACCTGTTCGGTCACACAGGGGACTTTGCTGCGGTTGCACATGAAGTTCGCGGCGGATCAAAGCGCCAAAGCTGCTTGGAATTCACTGAAAGGGTTTGAGGCACATCCCGCCCATGTTTACTGGCTAGATGACCTTCCTTACAGCAAGGTGCCTTACCGCAGCATTCAAGGCCATCGGCAGGTGACGGATGCTTGGCTGGTCGAGCTGGCACGCCGAAATGGCGGCAAAGTGGCGACGCTCGACCAAGGCATGGCCGCGACATATCCTGATACTGCCGTTTTGATCTGACTCGATGGATCTCGGTAACTTTTCATTCCCCAAGCTCTGGGCGCAGGTGCGCTCGAAATCGTGGCTGTGGCTGTTTCGGCGGCAGCAGATCGAGGAGGGCGGGCGGCTGCTCAAGCATGGGGACATCGGCCTCGCGGGGGTGCATGTGTGCGCGGAGAATGAGGTGGAGATCATTGCCGGAATCGGCACGGGTTTGTTCAACTCCGCCTCCGTCACGGCGCATCTGCGACTGCGGGAAGACGGCAGCATGGCGATGACCTCGCACTGCACCTGCGCGGTGGGCACGCTGTGCCAGCATGCGGCGGCGCTGATGCTGATGCTCGATCTTGAGGAGGGACGCAAACGCATCGAAGGCATGGCCCGCGTGCGCGAGAAAACGGCTGCGCCTGAGGATGATGAATCTGCGATGCCGGTGAAGCAGGCGGAGGCCGAGCTGCCCCCCTCAGAACCCAAGCCCATCCTGCTCGTGCGGCGTATGATCGTGGACATGCCGCAGATCAATGCCAAGCGCAACATCGGGGGCTGGGAGCCGCGCAGCATTGCTTTCATTCAACCCTGTGCGGAATACGACGACTGCCCGCTGCGCTTCGAGATGCTCGTGCGCAGCCCCGCACATCAATGGAAGGATGAATACGACGAGCGTCACACCCTCGTTCGCAATCTGCGCTCCGAGCGTCTGCTACTGGGAGATCTATCCAGCCTGGGTTTCAAATCCTTTTCTGAAGCGCTGCCTGGGGCCAAGGCACCGGAGTCCACTCTGGGCTTCATGGCCGTGGCGGGCGATCAGGCTTTGTTCTGGTCGCAGTTTCTCAAAGATCAGGTGCCCAAGCTGCGTGATTCCGGCTGGCAGGTGGAAGTGCCGGTGGACATCGGCTTTCAAATCCACGAGGCTGAGGAAGATGCGTGGTTCACGGATCTCACGGGAGACCAGGACGGGCGCGAGTGGTTCTCGCTGGACCTCGGGGTGGAAATCGAGGGACGGCGCATCTCCATGGTGCCGCTGCTGGTGGATTGCATTGATCAAGGACTCACCCCCGCCGTGCTGGAAAAGAATCTGGATCAGCGCTTCCTGCTCTCACTCGGTGGCGACCATGGCGATGTGCTCTCCGTGCCTGCCCAGCGTCTGGTGGTGCTGTTGCGTTTCTTTGACGAACTGCTCGCCACGCGGCCCGTGCGCAAGGATGGCAAGCTCCAGCTCGACAAACTGCGCGCCGCACAGCTCGCCACGCTCGATGGTCTGCCAATTCAGGCACCCGCTGAACTGACCGCACTTAGCCAGCAGCTCGGCAGTTTTCGCGAGATTGGCCTCATTGATCCGCCTGCGGGTCTGAAGGCAACTCTGCGCGATTATCAGCGCGAGGGCGCTTCGTGGATGCAGTTCCTGCGGGAGTTTGGTCTGCACGGCATTCTGGCCGATGACATGGGCCTAGGCAAAACACTGCAAACGCTCACGCATATCCTCATCGAGAAGGAAAGCGGACGCATGAAGCATCCCTGCCTCATCGTGGCGCCGACGAGCGTGCTGCGGAACTGGATCAATGAGTCGATCAAATTCACTCCAACACTCAGCCTGCTGCTCATGCACGGGCAGTCACGCAAGAGCGACTTCAAGCACCTCAAGCAGTACGATCTCGTTGTCACCAGCTTCCCGCTCCTCGTGCGCGATGCCGATGTCATGCAGGCGCAGGAGTGGCACATCGTCGCGCTGGATGAAGCGCAGAACATCAAGAATCCCAAGAGCCTCGCGGCGCAGACCTGCAGCGGTTTGAAGGCCAAACACCGCCTCTGCCTCAGTGGGACGCCAATGGAAAACCACCTCGGCGAACTGTGGAGCCTCTTCAACTTCCTCATGCCCGGCCTGTTGAGCGACGCCGACACCTTCCGCCAGCATTACCGCAACCCCATCGAGCGTGATGCCGATACGGAGCGCCAGCAGGAGCTCAGCAAACGCATCCAGCCATTGCTGCTGCGACGGACGAAAGATGCGGTGGCCAAGGAACTGCCGCCGAAAACGGAAATCTTGCACAGCATTGAGCTCGGCCAGGCGCAGACCGATTTGTATGAAACGATCCGCGCAGCCATGGACAAGCGTGTGCGCGAAGCCATCGAGGTGAATGGATTGGACCGCTCACAGATCGTCGTGCTCGATGCGCTGCTCAAGCTGCGGCAGGTCTGCTGCCACCCGCAGCTCTTAAAACAGGAGACTGCTCGCGATGTCACCGACTCGGCGAAGACGGCCTTCCTCATGGATGAGCTGCTGCCCGAGCTCATCGAAGAAGGTCGCCGCATTCTCATCTTCTCGCAGTTCACCGAAATGCTCGCCCTCATTGAGGGCCGGTTGAAGAAGGACGGCACGCGTTATGTAAAACTCACCGGCAGCACGAAGGACCGCGAAACACCGATCCAGGAGTTTCAGGCCGGCAAGGTGCCGGTGTTCCTCATCAGTCTCAAGGCGGGTGGTGCTGGCATCAATCTGACGACTGCCGACACGGTCATTCATTACGACCCCTGGTGGAATCCGGCGGCTGAAGCGCAGGCGAGCGACCGTGCGCACCGCATCGGCCAGAAGAACCCTGTCTTCGTCCACAAGCTCATCTGCGAAAACACCATCGAGGAACGCATTGTGAAGATGCAGCAGAAGAAGGCGGCGCTTGTGGAAGGGCTGCTCGCAGGGCGTGCGGACAAACTCCAGCTTACCCAGTCCGACATTCAGGCTTTGTTCATGGCGGAGTGAGGGGGGGGATTGACCTGAATGCGGGAAGGCTGCACTCGATGAAATAGACGGCGCGCTCAGCATGGGGCACTTTTTCACGCGCAAAGTTGGGCGGCGTGGCGATTGAGAGGGAAGGATATGGAAACACACCCCACACCGCTACCGCTCGCTGAGAATCTCTGGCTTCTCGCCTATCCCCTAAAAATGCTGGGGGCGGATTTGCGGCGCAATGTGACTGTGATCCGTCTTGGGTCGGGGAAAGTGGTCATTCACTCCACGGCTCCTTTTTCCCCGGAGGACGTCGCTGCGATCCGTGCGCTCGGCGAACCTGGCTGGCTGCTGGACGGCATTTTGCGGCATGACACTTTTGCCCAGGAAGGACGCGCGGCGTTCCCGGGAATTCCTTATCTGGCACCCGCTGGATTTTCCGAAGTGGTCGGATTTCTGACCGAGCCGATCGTGCCTGCGCCAGTCGAGTGGGACGGCGAACTGCTGGCGCTGGAAATCCAAGGCGCGCCGGAAGCCCGCGATACGGCACTGCTGCACGTTCCGTCGCGGACGCTGATCCTCACGGAACTGCTCCTGCGCGTCGCCGTGGGCGGCCAGCATCATCCGGGGATGTCCCGGCCCGTGAAGGCCGGGGTGAAGGACCAGGCAGCATTCGAGAGTTCGCTGGCGACGATCCTCGGATGGGATTTTGACCGGGTGATCGTCGGGCACGGCGATGTCATTGAGTCAGACGGGAAGGCCAAACTGCGCGCGGCGCTGGCAGCGGCGGGATTTTCTCCCGGATGAATTCCACCCATTTCAGCAACGGTGATTGCGTAGTGAAATATGCAGCCTGAGGTGGACCCCGTTCTTCGGCCAGGATTGTGTGAAGTTAAGCTATGATGCTCACGGCTGGGAGTGGTGGATTGGTTCGGGGTTCTGGCAGCGCTTTTGGTTCGGGGTTCTGGCAGCGCTTTGCAAGGGCTTTGCTCCGCATTTTGAGCTGTGCTCAAGAAGGCTGCGAGCGGAGCGAGTCACCTTCTTGAGCACAGCTCAAAATGCGGTCGCCTCCATGGGGGGCTTGTTCGCGTTACATGCGTTATGCAGCCTTCTTGATCTCTTGGAGCTGCATGCCTGTTTTGCGCTTCGGGCGATAAACCTCTCCAGGCGTTTTGTTCCCCAGTGCCTCGTGGGGTCGCCAGGTGTTGTATTGCTTCATCCAGCGCTCCACACCGCGTTCCAGCTCATCGACCGTGGCATGCTCACGCAGGTAGATCTCTTCGTATTTGATGCTCCGCCACAGCCGCTCGATAAACACGTTGTCCATCCACCGACCTCGCCCATCCATGCTGATCTGCACGCCCCAGCTCTTGAGTTTGGATGTCCATTCTTCGCTGGTAAACTGGCTGCCTTGATCGGTGTTGAAGATCTCCGGCACGCAGCCTACAGATGCCCTGGCACGGTCCAATGCAAGCAGGCACAGCGACACGTCCATCGTGTTGCTCACCGCCCAGCCCAGCACACAACGTGTGTGCCAGTCCATCACTGCGCAGAGGTAGGCACTGCCGCGCGGCATGGGCACATAGGTGATGTCGGTGCACCACACCTGGTCGGCCCGCGTGATGGCCAGTTCACGCAGCAGGTAGGGATGGATGCGATTGGCCTTGTCCACGATGCTGGTGCGAGGCTTGCAGTAGATGGCCTCAATGCCCATCTCGCGTCGCAGGCGCTGGAGGCGCTTGCGATTGACGCGCAAACCGTGGTCGCGCTCCAGCACCGTGACCAGCCGACGCGATCCCAGGCAGGGATCGCGCAGATAGATCTCATCGAGCAGGCGCTTGATCCGCACGTTCTCCGCAGCCTCCGCCACGGGCACATAGTCCAGGCTGGAGCGTGACACGCCCAGCAGTTCACATTGCGTTCTCATGCTCAGCTGCGGGTGTCGAGGTTCGATGAGTTCGGCAGTCCGCTCCACACTCCGAGCTGCTTGGATTTTTTTACCACGAAGTCCAGCTTCACGGTGAGTTCGCCGATCTTGGAATGCAGGTCCGTGCGCTCGGCGCTGAAGTCCTCCTGCTCCTGCTGCCTGCCGGACTCAAACACGCTGCCTGCCTGCGCGCTGAGCTTCTTTTTCCAGTCGCTGACCTGCACGGGATGCACGTCAAACTCCTTGGCGATTTGTTGAACTGTTTTGATGCCCTTGAGAGCTTCCAATGCCACTCGGGCTTTGAACTCAGGGTCGTGTCTTTTGCGTTTGGCTTTCACTTGGTTTTGGGGTGTCTAGTTTGTCACTCCCAACACGCAACCACCATAATCTCATAACGTCACAGCTGGCCCGAATTTCGGGGTCCACCTCA
>NCCR01000005.1 GCA_002279765.1 Verrucomicrobia bacterium 12-59-8
GGCAGTTCACATCGCGGCTACCACAATGGCGAGTGCCCCAACTGACGACGCAGGAGCCCGATCTGGCCGGCGTGCACCAATTCATGATTTGCACACCAATCCAGGGCCTCCAACTTGGTCTTCACAATGGGGTGCGGCTTGAGAGCCGGCGCCGCGAGAGCGTCTTCCGTCCAACTCCCGGATTCAGTCAGCACCTGCTGATGAACGCGATTGAACGTGTCTCGAATCATCTCGACGCTGAATGGAAGGTCACTCGTCGGAACCGATTCGCGGGCAAAGGCGCGTAGGAATTCGTCACTGATCAGCCGCCGATCGTCGTCAGTCCGGTCGCGAATTCGCTCGAGCGCCAAACGGTATTCTGCCATCGCGAGGTGGCCGACCTGCCAGGCGATATGACTGACCCCGGCAGCCGGTATTTTTGACCAGTCAGTCAGGGGCGTATTGTCGAGGAATCGAAGCGTGTAGTTGCGCGCGGTTTCGATGCGCTGACGCGCGATCTGCAGTCGAATCATCATCGGTACTTTCCGGATGGACGTCGAATCGGTCGTGAACTCAGAGGTCGCATGGAACCTTAAGGTTCACGTGATCGCGACTTGCCGATTTTTGTCCGTGACGGCGTTGCAGTCTGCAGAGCAACATCTGAAGATACGAGTCTCCAGCGATCGACACCATCGTCGGCGACGCCACTTGGGAATCGTCCGCCACCGAGGAACTGCTGATGCGCGACTTTGAATACGAAGCTCCGACCACGCTTGCCGCGGCGATCGAGCTGTTGTCTCGTAACGACGGACGGTCGAAACCCCTTGCCGGTGGGACCGATTTGATCGATCACGTCCGCACTGGTCGGCTGTCGCCCGACGTGATCGTCGACATCAAGAAGATTCCCGATCTGAACATTCTTGAGGCCAGCACCACGGGTCTCCGGCTAGGGGCAGCGGTGAACTGCACCACTATCGCATCGCACCCGGCCATCGGCGCGCACTATGACGACTGCCCTTTCGGCATTCCCGGCACTCTGTTGCGGGCCGTGCAGAAACATCAGCGCGTGGTCATTCTCAGCCTGATTGGTGACTACACGAACTGGCCACCGGTCAAAGGCAGGGAGCAGGGCCTGCTGGAACTCTCGAAACAACTGGCCGCCGAGCGCGGTATTGAGATGCGCTTTCTCAATTACAAGAGCCTAGGCTTCGAGCCGACGCTTGAAACCAAGCGCGCCGTGGCCGAAGTCGTGGCCGACGTGAAACCTGACACCGCCTTCATGCTCTGGCCGCGTGACCGTCATCCTGACCACGAGGCCGCCAGCGCCATCTGCCATGCGGCCTTGTATCAACCGGCTCGCCTGCTCGGTCGCGAGGAGGTGAAGTCGCCCTCGCACGTCTATTGGTATGACAACGGACCCGGTCATACCATCGGCTTCGAGCCGGACACTTATGTCGATGTTTCCTCCGAGTGGCCGGCAGCGGGCGAGTGGCTGGGCCGGCTGATGGCCTACGTGCGCAAGGAGGACTATGACCCTGCCAAACCAGATGCCGCCTTGGAGGCTAAGAGCGTGCTCTCCCGCTATCGCGGCCTAGCCTGTGGGGCCAGATACGCCGAGGCATTCAAGAGTGTGCGTCCGGTGGTGAATGCCGAGTTTTGAAACCCATTCCACGAAACCATAAATGGTGCCCCCGGTAGGATTCGAACCTACGACAAATTGATTAAGAGTCAACTGCTCTACCAACTGAGCTACGGAGGCTTGTTTGAAACCAAACAGCGTTGGAAGGGAGGGAGTTTTAGTCGTGTCTGCGCTCTGCGCAAGTTTGTTTTGCCCTCAGGGGGCAACTTTTGGTGCCGGTGGACAGACGACATGCGCTGCAACATGGACCTTGGGCATGATTTTGGCTGTCTTCAGGGCTGTGACATGGTATCCGGCGCACATGCGTGTGCTGTTTTTCATCCTTGTTGCGTCGTTGCATGCCGCTTTGGCGGCTGATCTGCCTTTGGTAATCACTTTGGCAGGCCCGCCCGGACCCTACACGATCAAGCGCTGGAAGCATGACTGGCCGGGCTGTGAATTTGAAGGCGGCATTGCTCAAGGACGCGTCGCCATCGTCGAAAGCGCTGCGCTGCCATGGCTGCGCGTGAACTTTGCAGTTGGGAAGATCGGCCCCGAGCAGGGTGGTGCGGGCTGGCGCATGCCGTTTGGCAAGTGCGAGGCGGCGGAGCTGAGCTACATGCTGCGCTTCAGCAAGGATTTCGATTTCGTCAAAGGCGGCAAGCTGCCCGGACTGTGCGGCGGGCCGGACAACGTCAGCGGCGGCCGCCGTGCCACCGGTACGAACGGTTTCTCGGCGCGTCTGATGTGGCGCAAAGACGGGCGCGGTGAGGCTTACGTCTATCACAAGAACCAACAGGGCGACTATGGAGACAGCTTCGCCTTTCCTCCTGACTTCCGTTTTCCCACAGAGACGCCGGTCAAAGTACGCATCGCCGTGACGATGAACGCCGTGGGCAAGCGCGATGGTGCCCTGCGTGTCTGGATCGATGATAAGCCGGTGGTGGAACGCACCGAGATGGAATGGCGAACGGTGGACGGCTTTGGCGTGGATGGGCTCTACTTTGAAACCTTCCACGGCGGTGGTGATGCCTCATGGGCACCGACACGCGCCTGCTGGGCGGAGTTTGCGGAGATGAAGGTCGTCAGGTAGCGGGGCTCAAAGTCACTTGACCTCAAGCAACTGCACGGCATCGGCTCCGACGATGCCGTCTGTGCCCTTGTTGCTGATCGTGATGACGGCGGTCTTGTCTGCCACGAAGGAGAAGGTGCCGAGGCTGACGAAGAGCTTATCAATGGAGGGGGCCGTGCGTTGATTCACCAGCACCGTCTCCGCGCCCTGCGCATGTTCAATGCTCACGGGCACATTGCTGGCACGGTTGGGCGCAGCGGCATACGACACACGCACTTCGTATTTTCCGGACGCTGGGATTTTCAGCCGGTAGATGACGCTCTTGGCTCCTTTATCGGCGTTGGCGTCATGGATGCTTGAGCCATCGACGGGATTGCCATACGCGCTGCCAGTCCAGTGTCCGGTTTGTTCCGCATTCTGCTCGCTCATGACAATGCCAGGCAATTTGGCGGAGCGGATCATGTTTTTGAGCGCGGCGAGTTCGAGCACGGCTTTTTGTTCGAGCAGTTTTTTCCGCAAGGCTGGCACGTCGATGTCTTGCACTGGGGTCTTCGCCTTGATCGCCATCACAGCGGCAAGCCCGGATGCCTGGCCCAGCGCCATGTACACCGGCTCCATGCGCAGTGAGCAGCATGCAATGTGGCTGGCGGAAAGGCAGACAGGAACGAGCAAGTTTTCGCACTCGGCATGCTTGGGCGTCAGACTGCGATAGGGGATCTGATAGGGCAGCGCCGGAGTATCCTGAAAACTGCCCTCGTCACGCACGGTGCCGTCTTCGGCGAGAATGCGCTGCACGATGTGGCAGTCGATCAGGAACGAGCCCATGCCGACGGCGTCGTCTTTGAAGATGTCGGTTTGCAGATCTTTCTGCACCATGACGTACTCGCCGATCATGCGGCGGCCTTCGCGAACATACAGAGCATAGGGCCAGTGGGCGTTGTCGGCGAACTCGTCTTTGCACAAGCCCCATGAGTTGGTCTGCTCACGCAGGCTTTGCGGCACACGTTCATCATGACCGAGGAACCATAGCATGCCCTGGATGAAGTCGGTGTGGTCCTGCCAGATGCGTGCGCGTGTGGCGGCGTCGCCATCGGGATAGTCGAAGTTCGCGCCGGGATAGTCCGTGGAGAACAGGCCCTGGGCATTGAGGTCGTACTTCCCATTGGCGACGTTGCCGAGGTGGAACAAACGGCCAAAGCGAATGCCTGGGAAGGCGTGGATCAGGCGCAGCAGCAATTCATAGCGTGCGGGGTCGTAAGCCGCCGGTTTTGGGAAGGGAACCAGGATGTCTGCGCGCTGCGTGACGCAGATGCGGAAGTTGTAGCTCTGTGTGAGCTTGTCCGCGCTGCCGGGGGCAAGCTTCGGATCAGGGAAGACGCCGTAAATGGGTTTGCCCTGCGCATCCACACCGGAAATGCTCTCCGGTGTGCCGTGAATGTAGCTCGGTCCCTTGCCGCCGATGCTTGGGCAGTCGCTCTCCATCACCTCGATGGTGCGGGGACGAATCGGCATCGGGTGATAGCCTGCGAGCGGCTCGCCATACTGTGTCGTGCTTTCACGTCCGACGATGTAACTGACCTTTGCTGCCGCCATGAGATCGCCTTCATAGGTGGCATCGATGAATGCCTGGCCATGGTAGGTCGAGCCGTCTCTCGTGGTCAGGCTGGTGATGCGTGTGCCCTCCTGGGTGATCGACTTGAGCGACTGCGCCGTGACCACCTTCACGCCTGCTTCCTGCAGCATCGTTTGAAATGTACTCAGGTTCACGCTCGGCTCCGCATACCACATGGGAGTCTCAGGTTTCGCGGCAGCGGCCCGGGCGAAAAACTCACGCGGAAAGCCGCCGATGGTCTCCTCCTTGCCCACGTCAGAGCGGCACAGCCCGCCTGTGACCATGCCGCCAATCCATTGAGTGGGCTCAATGACCACCACCGAGGCACCTTCACGCGCGGCGATGATGCTGGCACTCAATCCTGCGGGGGTGCCGCCGTAAACGACGAGATCAAAATCTGCGGCGGACAGCGAACTGGCGAGACTGCAAATCAGGAGGAGGCGTGGCAATGACATGCGGCGAAGAAAGGCCAAGCGATGGGCAATGCACCTGGTTTTTTGCCGTGCCCCCGCAGGTCTGCGTCGTTACTCCTTCGCGAAAGCCTCGTAGGCTGCAGCGACCTTGCCTTCCTTCTCATCACCCATGTGGAAGAGGAAGAGGTGCCGCAGGAAGGTGTATTCGCCCTTCTTGAGGTCGTAGGCACCATCAGGGACATCTTTGTCGAGCGACTTGGTGCCGAATGGATTTGCGGTGAAAAGGCCGTAGGTGCGGACGTGCCATGGTGTGGGAAAGCGGAAGCTGGAGGGATGGTTCAGCATGGCGACGCCGACATGTTCGCCGCCGACGATGCCGTAGTAGTCGCACCATTTGGCGCGCTTGCCCCAGGCATCTGCATCGGTGAGGCCTTCGCTGTTGATGATGTGGCCGCTGCCTTTTTTATTCTTCTCGATATCTACCGCCATCTCAGTGGGAACGCGGATGCTGAGACCGGCGTCTTTTTTATCCTCAAAATTGACGGGGCCTTCGGTGGCGGTGAGGATCTGCTTCATCTCAATGCTACGGGTGCCTTCGCTTGCGCGGAAGATCATTGTACGCTCTTCTTCGAGGTATTTTTTTCCGTCGTGGTCGAGGTAGTCAATGATGGAGACAAGGATGGCGGAATCAGGCTTGGCTTCGAGGGTCTTGAACTCGCGGTGTTTCTCGCTGCCAAGGTGGATGGCACGCTCGGCACTCTTGGGCGAATCTCCGAAGGTGGCCTGTTCGGCCCAGGACTCCACGCCGTTGATGCCCTCGTGGCCAAAGCAGATGCCGCGATGATGCGGGTGGTCATGCTGCTCGCCTTCGATGGTTTTCATCGGGAAGTTGCGCGTCATCTGCTTGCCCGTTGGGCCGAAGACCGGGGCGAGATAGGGTTTGTTCGCTTGATCCACAATGTATTCAGCGAAGACTTGCCCATCGGCCTTCACGATGGCTCCGCCTGTGGCAGTTTTTTCGACGGTGAATTGAGCGGCGCTGGCCAAGGAGGCGAGCATGAGGGAGGCGGCGAGGAGCAATTTCATGGTGATGTCAGTGAACGTAAGTGAGGTTGGAATGTTTTCGGCGGAGATCAATCCCAGCCACGGAAGAATTCGAGTGCGGTGTGGCTCGTGCCAGCGGCGACCTGTGCGACATCTTCGCCGCGCAGGGTGGCGATGGCGCGTGCGGTGTCCGCCACGTAGGCGGGCTCGCAGCGTTTGCCGCGATGTGGCACCGGAGCGAGGTAGGGCGCATCGGTTTCGATCATGTAGCCACCCGCAGGCACCAAGCGTGCCGTTTCGGCAATGATGCCCGCGTTTTTGAAACTGACGATGCCTGTGAAGGAAATGAGGTGGCCGCGTTCGAGAAGCGGCTGTGCCTGCTCCAGAGTGCCGGTGAAGCAATGAAACACGCCACGGAGCCGATCACTGTACGGCAGGACGAGTGCGGTGAGATCGTCCCAGCTTTCGCGGTTGTGCAGGATCACGTTCAGCTTCAGTTCGGCCGCGAGTTCGAGCTGCGCGGTGAGCACCCTGGCCTGATGCGCCTTCCAATCCACTAAGGCGAAACCCTCCGGCGGCGCATGGAAGTAATCGAGGCCGATTTCGCCGACGGCGCAGACTTTGGGGTGCTGCGCCAGATCCCGCAGTTCGTTGATCCAATCGTCTCCGCTGACCGAATCCGCATCGCACGGATGAATGCCCACCGCCACACGCACATCCGGTTCGTGCTCAGCGATGGCGAGGAGTTTGCGGGCGTTTTCGAGGTCCGTGGCTGGTGCCACCATGCGTGTGACGCCGGCAGCGCGCGCACGCGCCAGCACGGCGGGCAGGTCGCCGTCGAATTGTTTGCTGCCAAGGTGGGTGTGCGTGTCGAAAAACATGCCCTGCGCCTTCGCATCTGCGGACCGGGTGTCAAGCGTCACGAATTAGTCCTTTCCTCGTGCGCCTCATTCATGGTAAACCATGTTCATGTCTTTCCGCCGGTTGCTTCTGGTTTTACCTTGCCTGCCAGCGCTTTTAGGTGCTGCGCCGGAAGATTATTTTGGCATTCACGTGATTGATGAAAGCACAGGGCGCGGGGTGCCGCTGGTCACGCTGAAAACGACCAATCACATCGCGATGACGACGGACAGCGCAGGCTGGATCGCCTTTGACGAGCCGGGGCTGATGAACCGCCAGGTGTATTTCGGTGTCGAGTGTCCGGGGTATGTGTTGCCAAAGGATGGGTTTGGTTTTGTGGGCGTGCGGCTGACGCCGGTGGCGGGAAAGTCCGTGGAGGTGAAGGTGCTGCGCACCAACATTGCAGAGCGGCTGTGTCGGCTGACAGGGCAGGGGATTTACCGCGACAGCACCTTGCTGGGGCATGAGCCACCCCTGCCGAGCCCCAACTTGTTTGCAGATGTCATGGGTCAGGACTCGGTGCAGGTCGTGCCTTGGAAAAGGCGCTACTTCTGGATTTTTGGCGACACGCTGCGCCCCAATTACCCACTGGGTAATTACCACTCCACGGCAGCGTGGAGCGATGCACCAGACAAGGGCGGTCTCGATCCCGAGCACGGCATCCACTTTGAATACATCACGGATGAAAAAGGAGCGGTGGCGAAGATGCTGCCGGTCGATGAACCCGGTGCCGTGTGGCTCTTCGGCATGCACACGGTGATGGATGCCGCGAGCAAGGAGCATCTCATAGCGCATTACTCACGCTGGCGTGATCTGAGCCAACGGTTGGAGCATGGCCTGGCGGAGCTGGATGAATCGACGGGACGCTTTCGGCGAACCACGGTGCTGGGGGATGAATTCGAGTGGCAGCACCCACAGGGCAATGCTGTGCTGGTCAAAGGAGCGGACGGAGACTGGGTTTACTTTTCCACGCCCTTCTGCCGCACACGGGTGAAGGCGAATTATGATTCGGTGCAGAACACTTCCGCCTATGAGTCGCTGGCGTGGTCGGCGGAGCATGGCGACTATGTTTGGCAGCGCACACTGCCTCCGACGACGCAGAAGGACGAGGAAAGGCTCATTGCCGAAGAGAAGATGCCCGAGGAAAAGGCGCGCATAAAGACGGTGGACGCCCAAACTGGCCAACCGGTGCATCTGCATGCGGGCAGCGTGCATTGGAACAAACACCGCGAACGCTGGGTCATGATCGCGGTGCAGGAAGGTGGCGGAGAATCTTATCTCGGAGAGGTCTGGTATGCCGAGGCAAGGCAGATCGAAGGTCCCTGGAGCAAGGTGGTGAAAATCGCCACGCATCCGAAGTACAGCTTTTACAACCCCAGCCATCATGCCTTTTTCGACCAGCAGGATGGACGCATCATCCATTTCCAAGGCACCTATGCTGAAACGTTCTCCGGCAACCCCGTCGCCACACCCCGGTATGACTACAATCAGGTCATGTACCGGCTCGATTTGGATGATGAACGGTTGAAGTCGGCGCGGGTGGAATGATATAATGTCGTGAAAATGACACATAACTACACCTTCACGCCGTGGCGTTCTCGGCATGTATAGTGGCATGGAATGGCTACGACGTGCAGACTGGCTGGCCCTCGCGGGCAGGGCGTTTCTTGACCTGCTGTCGTGGTTGGGGCAGATCGCCGTATTGATGGGCGAGTTGATGATTGGTTTGAAGAGCGGCCGTTGGCGGTTGAAACTGGTGGCCGAGCAGATCGTGGCGATAGGTTATGGATCGCAGCTGGTTGTGGTGGTGACGGGTGCCTTTACCGGTGCGGTGTTTGCGTTTCAGTCCTATGCGAAGTTCAAGGAGTTTGGCATCGAATCGACCGTGGGGGCCATTGTCTCGGTGGCGCTCTGCCGGGAGCTGGGGCCGGTGCTGGCAGGCTTGATGGTGTCGGGCCGGGTGGGAGCCTCGATGGCGGCGGACATCGGCACGATGAAAGTCACCGAGCAGATTGATGCCCTGCGCGTGATGGGGGTACACCCGGTGGATTACCTCGTGCTGCCGCGTTTTCTGGCGATGTGTGTGTCCATGCCGCTGCTGGTGGCGGAAAGCATCGCCTTCGGCTTGATGGCGTCCTATGTGCTCATTGTGTATGGTTTTGATGTGCCGGGCGGCTGGTTCTGGCAGCACACCCTGGACCACACCGAGGTGCTGGATGTGGGCATCGGCATGTTCAAAGGGCTGGCCTTTGGCGTCATCATCACGCTGATCAGCTGCAATCAGGGTCTAAAGGCGGAGAACGGTGCGGTCGGTGTCGGTCTCGGGACCACGCGTGCCGTGGTGTTCTCTTCGTTGACGATGCTCATTTCCAATTTCTTTCTGACCATCGCGCTGAATTACGTTTCGCCGATGAGTACGACCTCGTGAGGCTGGGGCGGCTGAATCTCCATGCTTGCTCTTTTTGGCGCAGATAGATAGCCTGCGCGGAAATTCAACCAATTCAGCACCACTATGTCCGCCTATCTCGCAGAATTTCTCGGCACAATGATCTTGGTTCTTTTAGGCGATGGCGTCGTCGCGAATGTGCTGCTGAAGCAAACGAAGGGAAATAACTCGGGCTGGATTGTGATCACCGCTGGCTGGGGCTTCGCCGTGGCGATTGCGGTTTACTGCACGAACGCCATCAGTGGTGCGCATTTGAATCCTGCCGTGACGCTGGGCCTGGCGGCAATTGGCAAATTTAGCTGGGCGTATGTTCCCGGCTACATCGCCGCACAGATGGCTGGCGGATTTCTCGGCGGTGTTCTTGTCTGGCTGGCTTATCTGCCACATTGGCCGGTAACGGAGTCCAAAGGCGACAAGCTTGCCGTCTTCAGCACAGGGCCTGCGATCCGTCATACCCTGGGAAATCTGATCTGCGAGGCCATCGGCACAGCCATGCTCGTGCTCGGTGTGCTGGCGATCCTGTCTCCTGCCAATCTGGTGCCCAACTCCGGCTTCGACAAAGGCCTCGCGCCAGCTCTTGTCGGCTTGCTTGTGGGGGCGATTGGCCTGTCCCTCGGCGGCCCCACCGGCTATGCCATCAATCCTGCACGTGACCTTGGGCCACGCCTCGCTCACTTCGTCCTGCCGATTCCCGGCAAAGGCGGGTCTGACTGGAGCTATGCATGGATCCCAGTCGTTGGGCCGATCATCGGCGGAATTGTCGGGGCGGTGCTCTACAAGGCGCAGTGGTAAATCACTTCGGCGTATGCGGAACCAGCACGTCGGGAGACTCATTGGCCTGCCGTGCGCGCTTGGTCATTTCGCGGGCGAACTGCTCCTGCGAGCGGTGCGCTTTGGCGGCGGTGACGTGGGGCAGGTGCCAGGTGCCGTCGGCTTTGAGGAAGCGGCCGCGGGCGGTGTCGGCAAAGTGAACTTCGAGGATGTGCTGCAGGCGTTTGCGCGCCTCCCTGTCTTCGACGGGGGTGAGGAGTTCGACGCGCTTTGAAAGGTTGCGGTTCATGAAGTCCGCGCTGGCGATGAAGACGGCGGGCTTGCCGCCTTGGCGGAACCAGAAGATGCGGGCGTGCTCCAGGTAACGGTCGATGATGCTGACAACGCTGATGTTTTCACTGATGCCTTTGATGCCGGGGCGCAGGCAGCAGATGCCGCGCACATTGAGGCGGATTTTCACGCCCGCCTGGGAGGCTTCATAGAGCGCCTCGATCATCTTGCGGTCTTCGAGGGCGTTCATCTTGAGCATGATCTCGGCGGCTTCTCCCTGGCGGGCGCGGGCGGTTTCACTGCGGATCAGGGAGAGCAGGCGCTCGCGCAGGCCGTAGGGGGCCATGCTGAGCTTGTTGAAATGTACGAAGCGTGAGCGGCCGGTGACGGTGTTGAAAAACGCGGAGGCGTCAGCGCCAAAATCAGCACGGCAGGTGAGCAGGCTGATGTCGGTGTAGAGCTTGGAGGTGGCCTCGTTGTAGTTGCCGGTGCCGAAGTGCATGTAGCGTGTCATGTGGCCGGATTCGCGGCGCATGACGAGGCAGACTTTGGCATGGGTCTTCAAACCTGCGACGCCGTAGATGATCTGCGCCCCGGCGTTGATCAGATCGTTTGCTCGTTCGAGATTGCGGGCTTCATCGAAGCGCGCTTTCAGCTCCACCAGCACGGTGACGTGCTTGCCAGCCTGCGCGGCGCGGATGAGCGCGGAGATGATGCGGCTGTTCTTGGCCGTGCGGTAGAGAATCTGTTTGATCGCGATGACGTTCGGATCCGCTGCAGCTTCTTCGACCAGGGAGAGGATGGGCTCGAAACTTTCAAACGGATGATGCAGCAGAATGTCCCCGCGTTTGATCGCATCAAAGATGCTTTCGCCAGGGGTGATGGCGGTGGTGGGCAGGCTGTCCCAGGGCTCGACCTTGAGCTCTTCGAAACCTGAGATGCCAGCGATTTGAAAGTAGGCACGCAGATCAAGCTCGCCGGGGATGTCATAAATCTGAGCGGTACGAGCGCCACAGAGATCGCGGATGATGCGGCTGTGCTCGCGCGAGGCGCCGGTTTCGATTTCGATGCGGATGGCGGGGCTTTTCAGACGTTTTTCGAGCACCTCTTCCATCTCGCTGGCGAGGTCGAAGGCGCTCTCGTCATCGACGGTGATGTCCGTGTTGCGGCTGACGCGAAAGCGGGCTGGAGCGGAGACTTTCTCCGCCGGGAAAAACTCACCAATGAACAGCGCGACGACATCTTCGAGGTTCACGTATAGGTGCTGGCCGCCGTCAGGATCCGGCACCAGGACATGGCGTGGCAGATTGGCAGGGAGCGGCAGCAGCACATGGCGCTTTTCCGTGTGACCATTGTCACCGCTGGTCACGGTGCAGAGCAGAATGATGTTCAGCGCCGGAATGGCCGCACGTGCGCCGGTGTCATCCACCACCACCGGAGAGAGCACCGGAAAAATGTGCTCGTCAAAGTACTCGCGCAGCAGCGTGCGCTGTGCCGGGGAAAGATCGGCGTTCTGCAGGCGCCGAATGCCTTTTTCGTTCATCAGCGGTACGAGCTGCTGCTGCAGAATGGCATACTGACGCGCCACAAAGACGGCTGCCTGCTGATGTACCTTCTCCCATTGCTGGGTGGGGGTGAGGCCGGCGTTGTCGCGCACGCGCAGGCCTTGCTCACGCAGAAACTGCAGGCCGCCGATGCGGACCATGAAGAATTCATCGAGGTTCGACGCGGTGATGGCGAGAAATTTGACGCGCTCAAGCACGGGCAGATCAATACGCGCCACTTCGTCCAGAACGCGTGCGTTGAAGGCCAGCCAGCTCAGCTCGCGGTTGATGAAATGCTCCTCGGTCAGGCGCAACTGCGGCGGTGCGGGGGGGGCTTCAGGATTTGGCGAGGATGATGTCATAACCGTAAATTTCGCGGAAGAGATCGCACTTCATGTTAATGGCGATCTGTTCGACCGTAGTGTCATCCGCTCCTTGCGTCATGACGTTGAGCCGGGTGCCTTCGAGGCGGATCTGGATGGATTTGATGCGCTGCGCATGGCTGCGATCCAGGGCATCTGCGAGGCGCAGAAGCGCAGCAAGTTTGAGCACGATCATGCGCTCTTCACGCGAGAGATCGGAGAAGTGCGGGTGGTTTGGCTCGGGATTGTAGCGGCGGTGATAGCGGGCGAGCAGGGCCACCATCATTCGATCGTGCGAACTGAGACCAAAGATCTCGGTATGCATCAGGATGTACAGGCTGTGCTTGTGATGCTCGCGTGGACTGATGAACATGCCGACTTCATGCAGCGTTGCGGCCACGCGGAGGACGAGCTCGTAGTTGGCATCCAGGCCATGCAGATGCTGCAGTTCGCGGAAGAGCTGACGGGAGAAACTGGCGACGTGGTCGGCGTGTTTGCGGTCAGTTTTGTAGCGCAGGCCGATCTCACATGCCGCCTGCATGACCTCCTCCTGGAAAATCGCGGTGCGCGAGCCCGAAGTCATCAAATCGAGCATGAGTTCGAGCTGGAAGTCACCTTCGGGCACCCAGAGCGAATCATCGCCAAAACGCCGTGCAAGCGCGAGATTGGTCTGCAGGGCAGGAACGATGCCTTCGCCGCCGGTGTAATGCACGTGCAACTCACGCACGAGTTCATCGGGCGTCAGGTGTGCCAGCCTGTCCGTGAGGCGCGCGAGATCATGCTCCAGCACGCGATGCGCGCCGTGGCGCGCCTTGCCGAGCCGGGGTGCCACGCTTTGAATCTCCGCGCCGATGGCGACGTGGTGGTCGATTTTCACATCGGAATAATCCTGCGCGAGGTGATCGACGACGCCGCGGATGTGCTCCTCCAGATGCACCATTTGCTGACGGGCCTCGTCATCCGGCGTGGCGATGGCTTCACGGGCACGGAAAATGCCGAGGCGGTAGTTGCTGTAGGCGACGAGGCGGCCCTGCTGGAAATAGATGGCGCGGGTGTTCCCGGGGCCGATGTGGGAGACCACGGTGTTTCCTTTGGCGAGCAGCGGATTTTTCAGCAGCATGCGCTGCGCGATCTGATACACGAGCCGCGTCATGTTGCCGTCGTCGATGAGGCTTGGGACGACACCGCTGTGAACCTGGAGACGATTGAGGAAAATCTCGTGATTGACGGCCTCAGCAAGAATGTTGGAGGTGAAAAGACGCAACTGCGAGGACGGGATGCCATACTCGCGCATCGTCTGCAGATAATCGCGGAGAATGGCGGCTGCCTGATCGACGGTGTTGCGCGAGATGCTGCGGGCGCGGAAAACATCACGCGCGACTGGCAGCGGCCGGTCCAGGCTTTCGATGCGGGTGAACTGGCCTTTGTCGTCCTTCCGGCCGATGACGAGTGAAACGGATGCCGCACCCACATAGATGACGGCATGTTCCGGCGGCGGCTTGAGCGGGACGGGTGGGGTCACTTCACTCATGGAATGGATTCGTGATAAAGCATGCGGCCGTGGTTATTTTCCAGCGCTACGCAGCCATGCCACAGCACCAGCGGCCACAGCCTGGCCGCCGAGCTTGGCGAGCGAGTATTTGATCCCACGGGCCAGTTCCGGGATGGCGTAGTGTTCGACCTCCTCCTTGAGCAGGTTCAAGTAGAGGCCCGGCAGCTCCTCGACCAGGCCACCGCCGAGGGTGATGCGGTC
Source organism: Verrucomicrobia bacterium 12-59-8 (assembly GCA_002279765.1). The sequence goes on from NCCR01000005.1 coordinate 13,785, forward strand.
GGGGGCGAGCAGATTGACGACCGTGGCAACGCCCATGCCGAGATAGCGGATGGAGTTGCGAAACATGATCATGGCGGCGTCTTCGCCGCTGCGGAAAGCATTGGCGAGCGCTTTGCTGCGGATGTTGCGGAGAGCGCCCTGTGTTTTTTTATCAAGATCAGCAAGCTGGCCGCGATAGCAGGCCAGCCCGGCCTGCGAGGCGAGCGCGAGACGGCTGGTGAGGTCTTCGAGCGTCACCGTGCCAAACACGGGACTGCCGATGTGCGTGCCGGGCAGCAGCAGATTGCCCAGCTCCATGGCGGAAATGGCGCGGCCCATGACCAACTGGCCGTTATAGACGAACCCCGCTCCGACACCCGTGCCGGGAAAGACGCCCAGCAGCGAACGCGCCCCTTTGCCAGCACCCAGCGAGTACTCGCCGAAAGTCCCTGCATCGACGTCATTCAGCACTGCGATGGGGCATTTGAACTGGGTTTGCAGCAGCTTGCGCAGAGCCATGTTGGTCCAGCCCAGGTTGGGCGCGAAAATGAGGATGCCTTTGTCAGGATTGACCAGGCCAGGACAACCGATGCCGATGCCCTGGAGCCCCTTGGGATCCACGCCAGCTTCCTCGATCGCCTCGTGGATGGCGTTGACGATTTTATTGCGGCCCTTGGCGGCACCTTCGGAGCCGTTGGTGGATTTGCGCGCGGAGCCGAGCACGGCGTAGTTGGCATCGAGCACCGAGGCCATCATCTTAGTGCCGCCGAGATCGAAGCCGATCCAGAAGGGCACGTTGCGGAGTTTTTTGGCCGGCTTCTTGGCGGCGGGTTTGGTTTTCGCTTTTTTGGCGGGCATGGCGTGGAAAGACCAGCCCAAGACACACGGGCTTTCGGATGCGGCAAGCGACAATGTGCAATGGACCCTTCTTACTTCGCCCAATGGCGCGCGGCAAAATCCAGGTACTGCGTCCAGTCGTAATCCGTGACATCGTGTTTGCCGGTGCGGATGTGGTAGCCGATGAAATCACCGACGGGGGTGTCGATGGCGGGTTGTGCATCCACGACGACGCCCTGTTTGCCGAATAGAGCATAAACTGGGCTGGCAAATTTGCCGGAGAGGAACTCGCCTTTTTGATCGGCCCAGTGGTCTTCGGCGGCACTGGCGATGTAGATGGGACGTGGCGCAGCGAGGGCGATGAGCATGTGCATGTCCACAGGGCAGGCGGCGGCATTGCTGGCATAGCTGGCGTAATTCGGAGTGAACCAGTGAGGGAAGGCCTTGGTGATGATGGCGGTGGTCTCGCCGAAGTCGCGCCGCATGAGGGCGGCGCCGCCTTCGCCGGAGTCGTTGGAGATGACGATGCCGAAGCGTGTGTCCTGCACGCCGGCCCAGAGGGAGGTTTTGCCCAGTCGTGAGTGGCCGATGACGGCGAGGTGGCTGCCGTCGATCTGCGGGTCCGTCTGCAGGTAGTCGGCGATGCGGCTGAGCCCCCAGGACCATGCGCCAATGGCACCCCATTCACCCGCTTTCCAGACCGTGTTCGCTCCATCCTTGCTGACGGCGGCCCGGAGGCCTTCCTTCCAACCATCGGCGTGGTCGGGTTCGATGTCGCCATAGTAGGCGGTGGCGACGGCGAAGCCGCGTTTGAGGATCATTTCGAGCGGCCAGCGGCTGCTTTCAGTTCCACGGGTGGCCTCAGTGGCGTGGTGATTGACGATGTTCTTCTCCTTACTCTCACGCATCCAGCGGGCGCTGAGCGGCACATCCGCCTCAGTGCTGACGGCATGATTGCCGCCGAAGCTGAAGCCGACGAAGCAGGGGGCGGTCTTGGTCGCATTGGGCGTGTAGAGCATCACATCCATGCCTGGCCACGCGGGCCGGTTGGGCAGCGAGATGTGGATGAATTTCCGTGTGGCGAGGCCGCCAAGCGCGTCTGTTTTCGTCGCAGTGACTTCAAACTTGGGCGCGCCGATTTCCGCAGGTGTTTTGCCATAGACGTAGTCCTCGAAGAGTTTGAGAATCTCGGGCCGGCGTTTCTGCGTCCAGTCCTCGGCGGTGGTCAGTTTCAAATCAGGCAGCGGGTCGTTGCCGACTTTGGCTTCGTCGTAGTTCACCCCGGGACGCGGGGTTTGAGCCAGAGCGGAGGCGGCGATCAGGAAAAAGAGGGTGGTGCGCATGGTTGGAGAAAACGGAACGTGGCGGGAGAACCGAATTGTGCGTGCCTTTGCTGATCAGGCGATGTTTGATCAGAGGCTATTATGAATGACTCTGCTGAACCACCGCCGCTGCCTGCATCGAAACCGGAACTGCTTCCGCGCTATTCTAGGCTGGGGACTGTGCTGGCAGTGTGTGTGGTAATTGCCTGCGTGGTTTTTGTGGTACGAATGCAGTCAGCTCACAGGGCGGGTGGTGGGGCGGAGGTGCGTCCTAACCGCATGCTGGAACTGATGGCGCGTTACGCCGTGGGAGTGAAGGAACTGCTGCGGAGCACAAATCAGCCGCATGCGGAGCTGACGCAGAGCGGGTTGCAGGAGGCGTCCAAGTTTTCGCGCACGGACGCAGATGCGCTGGGGCTGTTGATTTTGAAGGGCTGGCTGATGGATGACTGGCCTGCTGTGGCTGAACTGGATGCTATGGGGGCCAAGAATGCGGGCTTGCAGGCGGATGTGGCGACGCTGGGTCAGTTGAAAGCGACGTCCGGCGAGGTGCCGGACGAGGACTGGCAAAAACTGCGGGAGCGGCATGGCTGGATCGCTGATCTGGCCCGTGCGCAGACGGCAAATGCCGAGGCTAGGCGGGTCGTGGCGCAGCAGGGTATGGGGACGGCGGTGGTTTTGATCGGCGTCAGTTTGCTGGGGATGTGTGCGGCGCTGGGCGGCCTGGCGGTGCTGATTTGGGGCATCGTGCGCTGGCGCAGCGGGAAGCTATGCCTGACCTTGGCACAGCGCAGCCGTGCTGAGGGCGGTGTACTGCTGGAGGGATTTGCGATTTTTCTGGCGTTGTTTTTGTTTCCGCCCTGGCTGCTGCGTCTGCTGTCAATTCCATTGCTGGGCTGGGCTGCGTACGGTCCTGCTTTGATCGCCCTGATCATCGGCATGACGTGGCCGCTGTTGCGCGGCATGCAGCATGCACCGTGGCGCGAGGCGCTGGGCCTGCATCGTGGACAAGGACTGTGGCGCGAGATGGGAGCAGGTGTGCTGGGCTGGCTGGCGTCAGTGCCACTGCTCGTGCTTGGAATGATCGCGGCATCGTGGATCATGAAACTCACAGGCGAGTTTCCATCACATCCGATTGTGGACGTTTTTGCGGGCAATGGCTGGGCGAAATTCGGCGCGATCCTGCTGGCGGTGGTATGGGCGCCGATTTCGGAGGAAATCATGTTCCGTGGGCTGCTGTTTCCCGGATTGACCGCATGGCTGCGCTGGCTGGCGGGCATGGTGCTGGGAGCATTTGTGTTCGCCGTGATCCATCCGCAGAGCTGGGCCGGTGTGCCAGCGATCATGGTGCTGGCCTGCTCCTTTTCTCTGTTGCGCCTGTGGCGGCAGAGCTTGATCGCGCCGATGACGGCCCATGCGTTGAACAACGGGATTATGTGCGTGGCGATGCTGCTGATGTGGTGAAAAACGGCATAAAAAAACCGGGCTGATTGCTCAGCCCGGTTTGGGGTTTAACAGGCACTAGGCCTGCAATGATCAATGTTCGTAGCCGGATTCGCCGTGTTCAGCGAGGTCGAGACCCAGGCTTTCCACTTCAGGCTCAGGACGAAGGCCCACGACGAGCTTGACGATGATGGTGATGACCAAGGTGGCGGCAACGCTCCAGGCAATGGTGAGGCCGACGGCCTTGAGCTGTTCGCCGAGGAGGCCGGGGAGCAGGCCTTCGATGCCGGGATTGGCTTCCTTGCTGGCAAACACACCCGTGAGGATGGCACCCATCGTGCCGCCGACACCGTGGACACCAAAGGTGTCGAGGGCGTCGTCATAACCGAGGAGATTCTTCAGATAAGCGACAGCGAGGAAGGGGACGATGCCAGCGGCCACGCCCATGATCATGGCTGCATTGGCGGTGACGAAGCCTGCGGCAGGAGTGATGACCACCAGACCGGCAACGATGCCGGAGCAGAAGCCGAGGACGGAAGGCTTGCCCTTGAGGATCCATTCAGTGACAGCCCAGACGAAGCCAGCCGTGGCTGCTGCGAGTGTGGTGGTCATGAAGGCATTGGCGGCAATGCCGTCAGCACCGAGGGCAGAACCGGCATTGAAACCATACCAGCCGACCCAGAGCATGCCGGTGCCGACTGCGCAGAGCACCATGCTGTGAGGTGCCATGGATTCCTTGCCGTAGCCTTTGCGTTTGCCAAGCAGGATGCAGAGCACCAAGGCGCTCCAGCCGGAGGTCATGTGAACGACCGTGCCACCCGCGAAGTCGAGGGCTTTGATGGAGGCATTCGGATTGAGCGGACCGCACATGAAGCCGGAGCCGCTCCACACCATGTGGGCGAATGGGAAATAGACGGCGAACATCCAGATGGTGACGAAGAGCAGCACCGCGATGAACTTCATGCGCTCGGCGATGGCACCAACGATCAGAGCAGGAGTGATGATGGCGAAGCTGAGCTGGAACATGGCCCACATGGCGTCAGAGATCCACCAGTAGCCGGCCCCTGAAGCGTAAGGAGACACGCCTTCGAGCATTTTATATGAAAAATCTCCGATGAAGGCATTGCCGGCACCGAAAGAGAGGCTGTAACCACAGGCCCACCACAGAATGGTGACCAGACCGGCGATGCCCATGCACTGGGCGATGACGGAGAGGATGTTTTTCTTGCGGACGAGGCCGCCGTAGAACAGGGCGAGACCGGGAAGGGTCATGAAGATCACGAGCGCGGTGCTGACCATTTGCCAGGCATTGTGACCCGGGCCAGGGCCAGCGATGTTCGACTTCCACTCCTTGTCTTCTTCTTTGCCCGGCTGACCATTGGTCACATATTTTTCAAGGTCGAATATCCGCTGCTCGATGGTCGGTCCGGCAGGCTCGGCCGCAGCGGCAGCAGGTGCTGGAGCCGCTTCCTGGGCGTGGAGGTCTCCGCTACAAAGAAAAAGCACGGATGTGGCAAGAAGACCGCACGCGAGGGTGCGCCAGAGGGGCAGTTGTCGAGTCATTGAGTGGGTAGGGTTGGATTGATGGTTTACCCGTCCGAAGCTTCGTCTAGCGGTGCTATAAGGCGGGTAAGCCCTCGAAAGCAAACGGCGTGCCAATGTAAAAAAAAACTCCCCGGCCGCAGTGCGTGCCGGGGAGTTTTGTGAGTCGTTCAAGCTGCGTTGAGCAGCCCAAGTTTAGTGATTGCCCTGGAAGTCGGGGTAAGCCACGTTGCCGTGTTCTCCGATGTCGAGGCCCTCGGTTTCTTCCTCTGGGCTGACGCGCAGTCCCATGATGATCTTCAGGATCAGGAGCAGGACGAAGGCAAACACGAAGGTGAACACACCGTAGGCGGCGACGCCTTTCAGCTGGCTGATGAGCTGGGCGGTGCTGGCAAGTTCTCCAAAGAGACCAACAGCCAGTGTTCCCCAGATACCGCACACGAGGTGAACGGAGACAGCGCCAACCGGATCGTCGATTTTGATCTTGTCGATGAAGAGGACCGAGAACACCACGAGCACACCTGCGATAGCACCGATGGCCATGGAGCTTCCGGCAGCCATCTTGTCAGCGCCAGCGGTGATGCCGACGAGGCCTGCCAGGATACCATTGAGGGCCATCGAAAGGTCAGGTTTCTTGAGGAAGATCACCGAGGTGAGAGCGGCGGCAACACCACCAGCAGCGGCGGCGAGGCAGGTGGTCACCAGTGTGAGGGAGACGAGGGCCGGATCAGCCGAAAGGACAGAACCGCCGTTGAATCCGAACCAGCCGAGCCAGAGAAGGAACACACCGATCGTCGCCAGAGGCATGCTGTGACCAAGGATAGGCTTGGTTTTGCCACCAGGGAGGTATTTGCCGAGACGTGGCCCGAGGAGCAGGATGCCAGCAAGAGCACCCCAGCCGCCCACGGAGTGGACGAGAGTGGAGCCTGCAAAGTCGTAGAAGGGGGTTTCGAGGCGGTTCAACCAGCCACCGCCCCACTTCCAGCTGCCGGCGATCGGGTAGGCGATTGCCACGAAGAGGACGGAGAACACCATGAAGGTGCCGAGCTTCACACGCTCTGCCACGGCACCGGAGACGATGGTTGCAGCAGTGGCGGCGAACATGGCCTGGAAGAGGAAGTCCGTCCAATATGTGTAGCCTGCGTTGTAGGCAGAGGTGACACCAGCGGCATCTGTCGTGATGCCAAATCCGGAGAATTTGAACCAGAACTGGGGATCGCCATCCGCGAACCCGGGATACATCAGATTGAAGCCGCACAGCGCATAGGTAAGGAGGCCGATGCAGGGAATCAGAGTGTTCTTGAACAGAATGTTCACCGTATTTTTGGCCTGGGTGAGGCCGGACTCAACACATGCGAAACCGAGATGCATGATGAACACCAGGGCGGCGGAGATCATCATCCACAGATTGTTTGTGGTGAAGAGTTCCACCGAAGGGCCTGCTGCAGCTTCGGCCGGAGCAGCTTCGGCGGCTGCAGTCGGCGCAGGCGCTGGAGTTGCGGCAGCCTCCGGAGCGGGAGCCGGTGCTGCGGCGGGGGCCGGAGCGGGAGCTGCGGCAGGAGCCGGAGCAGGTGCGGCATCCTGAGCACGGACTTCGCCGAGGCTGAATGCGAGTGAGGTGACTGCAGCCATTGCCGTGATGGCAAGACCGCTCCAGAATCGTGTGGGTGTGTGTTTGAGCATAAGTCGGTGATTGGATTGAACTCCGATGCAAGAGCTGAGCATTGCGCGTGCCAACTCTGGCATAGTTTGAGCTTGTGGCGGTCTCCGCCTCAATCCAGCGACCTGCTTGCATAGGATGCTACGCTAGGGCGCAGGGCACAAAAAAGCGGACGGGATGCCCGTCCGCTTGGGGTGAAAAAATAATGCGTCCGATTGTTAATATTACTTAATAAACGGACTGAGAATGATTTTTTTGAAATCTTCCGCCAGTTTGGTGATCGCATCCTTGGGTCCCGTGAGTTTCACAAAGATGTTCGTCTCACCAGCGGGAACAATGGCGGCGATGAGGCTGTAGTTCTCACGCGGCGTTTTGGCGCCCATGGGCGGACCGTCATTGTAGGTGCCGGTGGCAGTCACAAGGGTGATCTTGCTGTCTCCGGCAACGAGTTCTTCACGCTTTGACTCAGGGGTACCCTGGAACTGACCCAGCCAGCGCTTCACGTTGGCTTCCGTGTCGCCACCACCGCCAGGGCCGGGGAAGCTGTAAAACACAGCTTCAACCGGCTTCTCGGCACCTTCAACCTTGGCAGCCAGTGTGCCGGCGCGGAACATGCCGGTGCTTTGAATTTCGCCCCATGGAGTGGCGAACTTGAAGGTGAGCCCGTTGACTTCGAGCGTGCCCTCCTCGCCACGAACGACGGAAGTGAGCGAGAGCAGGGCGATGAACGTGGGGATGAGGAGGTATTTCATGGGATGTATTAAGCGGAGTAAAAAATTACTTGGTCACGTGCATCACACCGCGCATTAGCAGCCAGTGGCCGGGGAAGGTGCACATGTAGGGATAGTCGCCGGCGTCAGCGGGGGCGGTGAATTCGATGGTTTCGCTCTGATTTATCGGCACGAGCTTGGTGTTGGCAATGATGTCAGGCTTGGCCGCTTCGGGGATGTAGCTCTTGGCCATGCCTTGGGGATCGGCCAGCATGGCGTTTGCCAGTGCGCCGACGGCGTCGAGCTTGCCGGGCTTAAGCAGCAGGAAATTGTGCGGCTGAGGAGCGATGCTGCCGGTGTTGTTGAGCGTGAGCTTGACCTTCTGCCCTGCTTGGACGCTGAGTTCGGTCTTGTCATAGCCCAGCGGGTTTTTGGGGTCCGGCTTGAGTTCGATGGTGGCGACGCTGGCATCCTGGGCAAAGCCGGAGAGTGCGAAGGTGGCGACGGAAATGAGAAGGAGGCGTGAGTGCTGCATGTTTTTATGGGGGGTGTACCTGGGGAGGCTTAATCGGGCCGTGTCGCCCCAGAATTTCAACTACTTTCGTGGCAGTTAATCCTGGAATCCAGCTGCCTGGCACGAAAGTTTCTTGGCCCTCATGGCGTAATTACAATGAATATGAACGAGTTTCGCCAAACATCCATCTCCGCTCATTCGCATAGCCGCCGCCAGGTCTTGCGGGGGCTGGGTTCGATGATTTCACTGCCCTTGCTGGAATCATTCGGTGCGCGTGCATTTGCTGCGACCAAGCCGGCGGCCAAGCCAATGCGCGCCGCATGGATGTACATTCCCAATGGCGTGAACGTGGACCAATGGATGCCCACGGGGGAGGGCACCAGCTACCAGCTTTCTCCTTCGCTGCAGCAGCTCGAGCAGCAACGCAATGATTTCATGGTGGTCTCAGGTCTGATGCAGGACTTCGCCCGCAGCCATGGCAATGGCGGTGGTGACCATGCGCGGGCGACGGCGACGTTCCTGACGGGTTGCATGCCGAAGAAAACAGCGGGAGCGGACATCCACCTCGGCATTTCGGTGGATCAGATCGCGGCGCAAAAAATCGGCCATCTCACGCGGCTGCCTTCGCTGGAGCTGAGCACGGACGGGCAGCGCAGCTCGGGCAAGTGCGACTCCGGCTACTCCTGCGCCTACCAGTTCAATCTGGCCTGGAAGAACGAGACCATGCCGATGGCACCTGAAATGGACCCGCGACTGGTGTTTGAACGGATGTTTGGCCTCGGTGCCACAGCAGGCAAGGGGCCCGAAGCGGCGCGTGCCAAGCGGATGCAAAAAAGTATTCTCGACGCGGTGCTGGGCGAGGCGAAAAGCCTGCAGGGCAAGGTGAATGCGAGCGACCGCCGCAAACTGGATGAATATTTTTCAGCCGTACGGGATATTGAGCTGCGCATCGAGCGTGCGGAGAAGTTTTCCGGGCAGATGCCGGATGTGAAAATCCCGGAAGGCATCCCGGCCTCCTACGAGGAGCACATCCGCACCATGTTTGACCTGATGGTGCTGGCGTTTCAGACCGACACGACGCGCCTTTCGACCTTCATGCTGGCGCATGACGGCAGCAACCGCAGCTTCCCTGAACTCGGCGTGCCAGACGCGCACCATTCGCTGTCACATCACCAGAGCGATCCGCAGAAGCTGGCCAAGATTGCCAAGATCGACCAGTTCTATCTGCGTCAGTTCGGCTACTTCCTCGATAAAATGAAAGCGGTGAAAGAAGGTGACAGCACGCTGCTGGACAATTCCATGATCGTGTTTGGCGGTGGCATCGGCGATGGTAATCGCCACAATCACGACAACCTGCCGATCCTACTCGCTGGGCGTGCCGGCGGCACTCTCACGCCGGGCCAGCGCATCGTCCTGCCGGGCGAAACGCCGATGACAAATCTCTATCTCGCCATGCTGGAGCGCATGGGCGTGCCAGCCGAGAAGGTGGGAGACAGCACCGGCAGGCTGGAAGTGAGCTGATCGCGGTGGTCGGTTGACCTCAGCGGCCAGCAGGAAGGGGCCGCTTGATCGTGCTGGGCAGGTCTGGTGTGGATTTGCGGATGCCTGGTGGCGGTTCCGCCGTCTGACTACCGGATTTTCCACGGTTCCCATTTTTCGAAATGCCAGGTGGAGGGTCATCCACGATGCTGGCATTCTGCGGCATTGAGACGGCTTTGGGAGCCATCGGCAGGGAGTACCAGTGCATCTGCGGCACAGCGCTGAGTTCCACCCACTGCTGAGAGCCCAGCTTTTTCCATTCCAGCTCCACCACCGCCCAGACATGCGTTTCCCACGGCATGCGGGTGCGCAGCTCCTGGGCAAGATCAGCATCCTTGTCGAGGAAGACGGATGCCTGGAAGGAGTTTGGCGGGGCAGGGCTGACGCGGAACGCATCTTTACGATCCAGGTTGGGCACAGCGTCTTCAAAGTAGTGATGGCGGATGATGCCGACGTGGAAGCAGGCCTTGCCCTCCTGATAGGCCTGAAAGAATTTTTCCAGCATGCGGTCTTTGAATTCCACGAAGGCAACCCAGTCCACCTTGAAGCCGTCTTCCTTCTCCTCCAACATCACCGGCACGGCAAACTCCCAGGCTTTGTTTTCCAGGCTCAGGATGCAGTGTTTGCCGGAACCCAGCTCGGGATTGGGATCCATGCGGACGTACTGTATGCGGTCCACCAAGATGGGCCCCTCCGGCGCACGTGCGTAATAGCGCTCCATCAACGGCTTCATCAGTTCGGCACCGAGGGTGTAGCGGAGACGCTCCTCGAGGGATTTTGCTGCGAGAAACTTTTTGAGCGCCTCGACCGCAGGACTGGCGGCAGGCGGGATGTCCTCTTCTTCGATGACAGGGAGCTGCACCTGGCTGGAGGGGGTGGCGGACGGACTGCCTGCAGGCTCTCCGTTCATGGCTGGTTTGGCGGGCACTTCGAGCAGCGTTTCTGCTGTGGGAGCGGTTGCCACCGGAGTGGAAACCATCGGTGCGGCGCTTGGTGCAGCAGGGGGGGGGGAAGAACGGGCCGTGTCCTTGATTTCCGCCACAGTGGGGGCTGTTTCAGTCGTAGGCGCGACAGGCTCCTGCGGATCAAAGCCGACAGTGATGGGAGCTGGAGACGGCTTGCCTTTCGGGGATGATACGGACTGGGGGGCTGCCGAATCACCGATGGGAATGGCTGCCGAGGGTGGGGCTGGCGGCGAAGGGAGCGGGGCTTCCTTGGAGGCTTCTTCAGCCAGTTCATTTCCCATAAGGCCGGGAAGCAGGCCAGGAAGATAATCTTTCAACAGATAGCCGACGAGGCCAAGGAACCCGAGCAGGAAGATGGCCGCGAAAGCCAGCCTGATGAAATTGGTCCCGCGTGGAGCCCGCATGCTGGCAATGCTCCGCCCTGGTGGAATCGGAGCCATGTGGGTAGCAGCGGAAGCATCGTTCCCGAAAGCAGTGCCCAAGCTAAGCGCAGGAGCACCGCCTACCTGGAGAGGTTGCGTCATTGGAGATGCAGGAGCAGGTGACATCTCCCTGCCAAGGAGCGATGATCCTTGCATGGGGCTGAGCATGCCAGGCATGCCGCCGCCGACATTGCCCATGGGCAGCATGTTTGGCAAAGAGGGGGCGCCGGGAATGAGGCGTGACTGATTGGGCGGTCCGTTTCCTGAAAATCCAGCCGACGCATTCGGTGAACCTAAAGAAGGCATGGCTCCAGGAGATGCTGGAGCGGAAGCCCAAGGCATCTGACTGGGAGGGGTATTGAGCGATGCGGAGAGTGGTGGCTGGCCTGGGGCGCGCTTTGGTGGCAAACCGGAGTTTGACTGCGGTGAGAGCATGTCGGGTTGCGGCATTTCTCCCAGCATGGGGGATTGCGGTGCAGGAGGCCAGGCAGGCGGACCAGCCGGTGATGGAGCTGCCAGAGGAGGTGGAGACCACTGCTGCACCGGGGCTGCCGCAGGCGCAGGCAAAGGCGAAGTGACCGTTTGTCCACAGCTTGGGCATGGACCCGAGACACCCGCCATTTGAGCAGGTACAGTCAGAATCGTGCGGCAGAAACCGCATTGGAACTGAAGCATCTCTGGATTCATCTCATTGGGTCACAATATTATGGCCATCTTCACTAATTATCATTCAAGGATTGGTTTTGACAAATTGAAGTTGAAAAAGTATCTGATTTCGACCGTGTGGATGTTTGAAAATCAGGCATAGCGGATCATGCCTCCGCCGCCGCCCGTAAATGCACCGCCTAGGCGGGGAACCGTTTCAGGCTCAGACAGCATCCAGATTCGGCGTTGCCTTCGCAGCCGCATGCGGTGCAGCAATTGGCGGCCTGCAATGCCTGTAAGACCAAGCATCAGCATGCTCGCGGCACTCCAGGTCGCAAGGGAGTTGAGACTTGCAAGGCCGTTCGTGGCGGGAGCTTTTGTCTGTGGAGTGAATTCGGCCAGGGTCTGACCGGGGCCTGTCGCCTTGGAAGAATCGGCACCTAGGGCTTTTTGCAACCAGAAGAGCCGTGTCGAAAGGTGGATCGTGTAGCGGCGCAGTTGATCATGTACATTGCTCGTTTGCAGGGATTCATTCAGGCATGCCTGGATCGTGTCACTGAGAAATCCGGTGGAGATCTGATTGTGGATGGACCTGCTGACAAACAAACGTGTGCGCCACGGCTCGCCCAGCGGATAAACCAGCAGGCAGGCATCCGACTGCAGCAGGCTGCCGGATGCGATTTTTTCCAGCTCCGCACCATCGGGGAGCTTCTGGTCATGGCCGATCATCAGCACGAACAATTTAATGCGTGCATCGCGGGCGTGAAATTCCAGCAGGCGCATCAGGTCATGGTTCTGAATTTCAGGCACGAGCTGGACGGGGTCGATGAGATATTCCTTGGGCAGACTCTGTGCGCACGCGGCCAGAAACTCTGGGGCCACGTCCTGCAGTGCAGCGAGCGGAGTGGGCAGTTGCGCCGTGCTGCTCGATTCGCTTTGCTCCGGCATGCCGAGAATGGATTCAGGCAGAAACAGCCGCATGTCCTCGACCTGCAGGCGGGGGGAGAGTTCACTGTCGCGCTGGTTGAAAAAACGATCCAGGCGAGGACCGCTCGTTAAGGGTGCGCGGATGAGTTCGTTGATGTCTGAAATCGCCTCACCCTCGCTGGCAGGAAGCACCCCCGGTCCGTTCAGCATCGGCAGGCTGTTTCGAAATGCCCTGAGTTCATGCTCGCTCCAGCGCGGTAGAGGCAGGGCGTTTTCCTCGGCTTTCTCAGCAGGTTGCTGCACCTCTCCGGAGGCAATGGTGCCAATCAGTAGGAAGAGCAGCGCCAGACGGGAGGCGTTGGCACGCTGAACCGCAGTCGCCGTTGAGATTGCGTAGGCCATGCTCATATCCTTTGAGCGGGAGAATCTGCCAGGGGGCGTGATGCCGGGCGGTGCCCACCGCGTAAAGGTTGCAGCCCAATATCGGGCACGGCATCGGTCATAGTGGCGGCTTCCGGCTGCCACTGCATGCAACGGGCATGCTTTCGCAGCACCTCCGTGGCGCGCAGGCAGGAGTCTTCAATGGCCATGCCAAACGCGCCTTTCTTGAGGTGGCTGCCTATGGTTTGCATCATCCGGACAATGATTTTCCGGCTGAAGCAGTTTTCGATGGCATAGCCCAGGGTGATGCAGGCGGTTTTTGTGGAGGGATCCACCACCAGCACTATCCCGAAGTCGTTGCGCCGGCTGACGGAGTGGGTGTTGAAGGCACCCTGGTTGAGCAGCCAGAATCCCAGCTCCGCGACATTTAAGTTGCCGGGAAGTGCACCTAGGTAAACAGCAAAAAAAGCCTGTGGAAAACTGCGTTCAAAATCGTCCAAAATGATTTCGGCGCGCCGTGCATCTTCCAGCCGCAGGCAGTGGGCGGCATCCGTGATTCGCTCCAACCTAACCCATTGATTTCCAAGGTAATTGTGCAGCAATGTCGCAGAAAAACCACAGGCAGAGCAGGATGCCTGCTCTGGGGTGACGCGCGCTTGGCAGCGTGGACATTTCATCTTTATAGAATATATGGAATATACAATCAATCAAGTCTTATTTCATCGCACATGACACAGAAAAAATGTTTACACCGGGTTGCCTTTGTGGTGTAACTGTTAGTTGAATCAATAAATCAAAAACGAACGCTGATTTTCTCCGGCTTTCAAACTCCGCATTCAACGCTCAATTTTCCATCAACTGATCATGAAGCTCGCCCCTACCATCGTCATCCTCGGCAGTCTGCTGACTGTCGGCTCCTTACAGGCCAAATGGTCGCGGATTCCAATCATCAAGGAAAAGCCGGTCAACACGATCAGTGGTCCTGCGAGCAATGCATCGCTGGAAAGTTCGTCTGGTTTTGGCAAGGTTGATTCCATTCTTTCCAGTGACATCACGGCGTCTTCCACGGTTTCTGCCGGGAAAAGCTTTTTACTCGTCAATCTCGGCAAGCCGGTGCTGATTTCCTCTTCCTCATTTGTGAATGATGGCATCGAAGGTCGGGCCACACTCTCGGCAAGCGCTGACAAAAACGGCTGGGCGGTTCTCGAAGAGAAAGTCTTTTCAGCGGCGGATCGCACGGTGGAGTTTAAATTTGCCGGAATGCAGGCCAAGTTTGTCAAACTTGAACTCGCACTGTCCAAGGGCGGGCTCATTCGGCATCTTCAGTTCTTCGGTGCTGCGACCGACAAAGGTTATGCCGTTAAGCAGTCGGCTGACGGTAAAGAGGGCAAGCCTATGGACCTCATCAATGGCCTCGGTGGTGCGCGTGTCGTGTATGCGGCTCCGAAACCTGCCAATGGTCTCGACACCGCAATCACCTACAACAAGTTTGCCTTCCCCGAGTCTGATGAAAAATATCGCACCATCATTTATGACTTCGGCCAGTTGCGCATTCTGAATGAGTTTACCTCGGTTCACTCACCACGTCCGGTGCGCTTCGAAGTCTTCGCCTTCGACAATCTCCCGGAAAAAGAAGACTGGCGTGGGCGCATGGCCTTTGATCCAAAAGATTTTGGCAACATGGCGCCCGTCGCTGTGGCTGAAGACATGCGGGGACTGGGAACACTCAAGGCCACTCCTTCCAAGGCGGTCAAAACTCGCTACCTCGCACTGCGCTGGGAGCCGGAATTCAATCCGCCTGACTTCCAATGCACGGCTGGAGCTGAGGGCAACGGCTCTGTTTACACGACCAACACGGTCACCATCACCAATGCCGATGGTTCGAAAACCACCGTGACTATCCAAGTGGGTGATGCTCCTGGTGCTGGTGCCGCAACGAGCGATGTCAAAGGCGACAACCCGATGCAGCAGCTTGCCCAGAACGGTGGTGTACAGAACGACTCTTCTGTCGTCACGACTGTTTTCGTTTCAGCTGACGGCAAGACCACGACCACCACGGTTCAGCAGGGAACAACCCAAACGACCTCAGCAACAGACGCCACCTCAGGAGCCACGACGACGAAGACTACCACAAAAAATCAGGATGGTACACAGACTGTCATAACGGAAGTCAAAAACTCCGATGGTACCACCACCACCAGCGTGGAGACCAAAGGAACGTCGGCTGATGGGCAGCCGACCGGTACGGCCACTGTCACTACCGACAAGACTGGCACGACCAGCAGTGGTAATCTCGGTGCTGGTAATACACCGGCTCCTTCCACAGTTACTCCTGGCACACCTCCATCTGGAACCACAGTTACCACTGTTTCCTCGTAGTCACGGAGTTTGATCCACTTCGATCCCGCACTGGTCTTGCAGCCGGTGCGGGATTTTTTTTGGACTGGCGCGTCTGCTTGATCATGCCGTCCGACGGCTCATTCCTTGACCGCACATTGCGGACACAGACCGTAGAATTCCAGCTCATGGTAGAGTTTTTGGAAGCCGGATGCTTTCTCAATCTGCTTCTCCAGGGCTTCCACTGGACAGGCAATATCGAGCCTCTGGATGCGCCCGCACTGCGTGCAGATGAGGTAATCATCATGGTGCCCTGGCTGCAGGATGGTGTAATACGCACTGCGGTCATGCAGACCCAGACGGCGGATGAGGCCAAGTTCCTCCAGCTTGACCAGCACGCGGTAAACCGTGGCCTTGTCTGCGCCGCTGGTGAGATCAGGCGACTCGGCGATGTCTGCCAAGGACAGCGGCTGATGAGAATGGACGAGGATCGAAAGAACGTTCTCCAGAGCCTTGGTGCGCCGCAGTCCGGCTTCACGCGCACGTTCCATCATCGTGGCCGCCAGTTCGCGCGCTGAATCTGCGTCATGATGCTGGCAGGTGGCGGAATGATGGTGGTGGAGCATGTGTCGGATTTCGCAATTTTCAGTTCTCTGATGGCGTGCATGTTTTCTGCTGGAGCAGCCATTCATGCAGATCGGTCCGTAGATATACGCTCCCCGTGATGCCGTGGCCTGGGTCTGCGAGCGCGGAGTATTTCATTCGTTCGCAACCGGTCGGCTTCGACGCGCCTTTGGCAAACTGCCGGGTGACCTTCTCTGCGCAGGCTCCTATATTCAGTCCTGCATCACGGCGATTCTCGCTCAGCGGGCTGCGGGTGAAGTCCTGATTTTCCTTGGAGGGCTTGTCCAGCGGCAGGCGGGATTGACTGAAGTCGGTGCTGCGGCGGATTTTGACCTCCTTGTCGGAAAACTCGATCGGGCTGGCCATGAACTCCGATTTGCCGTCACTGGAGATCCATTGGCGCAGCGGCTCAGCAGCCTGCGCCCCGGTGAGGAGCAGGCCGAGCATGAGAAAACGACGGAACACGTTCATGCTGCATGCTGCCGCACGCATCCGTGACGGCAAGCACTTTGCGATGGCTGGCGGCATCTCACGGCGTGATGCGCGCGCCTGCCTTCTTCATTTCATCCACGAAGTTCTTGGAAGTATCGTCGATGGCATTCCCGTCGATGAAAATCTGGCAGTAAGGTGCCCATTCGCGCGGGCCGTCATTGTCCTTTTTCCACATGCGGTAAAGGGGCGAAAGATCGGTGATCTGGTTGTTTTCGAGAAAGAGAAACTGCAGCTCTGTGAGCGGCTCCAGTGGTGAGATGTCCTTCACGCCATTGCTTTTGAGCGAAAGCATGGAAAGCCACTTCATGCCACCGATGCCGGCGATGTCGGTCACCTGATTGCCTTCGAGATAAAGCGTCCACACCTTCGGCAGCTTGAACAGCGGTGTGGCGTCTTTGATCTGGTTGTTTGCCAGATAGAGGGAAGTGAGAGCCTGAATGCCGCCGAGCGCGGAGACGTCCATCACCTTGTTGCCGGTGAGTTCGATGTATTGCAGCGCCTTGCAGGCTGCCAGCGGTGTGATGTCGCTGATCTGGTTGTTGGAGACATCGAGGAACTGCAGGCGCTCCAGACCTTTGATCGGTGCGAGGTTGGTGATCTGATTCTCAGGTAGCGTCAAAGAGGCCAGGGATTTGCATTTTTCGAGGCCGGTCAGGTCCTTGATACCCGCCTTCTTGCCTTCGATGATCGAAACGGTTGCCACATCTTCCGCGGTGATTACTTCCTGATTATCACGCTTCGCGAAAACCTGTTTGCGCACAGCGGCTTCGAGCGCCTTGTCGGGGAAAATGGCCACCGGCTTCGGCGGTGCTGGTTTGGTCGCAGCAGGGGCAGTGGTTGCGGGAGGTGCAGCGGGCTTGGCCGGAGGTGGTGTCGGTTTGGCGGGGACTGGAACCGGGGTTGCGGGCTTCGCAGGAGCGATCACGGGTTTGGCAGGTGCCGTGGCTGGTTTGACTGGTGCTGGCACCGGTGTTGCGGGCTTCGCATCCGTTTTGGCCGGAGGCGCGACCGGGGCTGGTTTCGTGTCCACGTTGGCTGGAACTGCCGGAGCGGGCTTCGTCTCTGCTGCGGGGGCTGCCACAGGTGGTGTCGCTGCCGCAAGCTTGGTGTCTTGAGCGTGAAGACTGAGGGCGAACAGCGCGGGGAGGACGAGTCGAAGTTTCATGGCTGGGAGAATGTTAAGGCCATGATACGTAGAACGCAGGTTGCATGTTCAGCAAAAATCGCCTCTCTCTTGCGCCTATGGTCAATGTTATTGTCATCCTTGAGATCGATCCGCTTAAGATCGATGAGTTCCTCGCCGTCATCCTCGAAAACGCCGCCGCTTCGCGTTTGGAGCCGGGTTGCCTCCGCTTTGAAGTCAGCCGGGACAATGAGCAGTCCAATCTCTTTGCCCTCAGCGAGAGCTACGTCGATCAGGCTGCTTTTGATCTGCACTACACGACGCCACATGTCGCCAAATGGCGTGCCAATGGCCCGGGTTTCGTGCTCAAGCGCTGGGCTGTAAAGGGGCCGGTATATTGATCGCAGAACCGGGTGACAACATGCACCACGTGCATACGTCAGTGGTTTAGACCTTCGACAATCGATGGCTCGACTATCGTCAATCCTCTGGCTCAAGGGTGTCCTGGGCTGTGAGTGCTTCAGGATTGATGCACAAGGATTGCTGATTTTTGAAGTGTTGATCCTGCGCGATAGACAGCGTGTCAGGTGTCGTGCTTACTTGATTCCGAGCACCATGGAGTCAGGGCCCACCAAGTGCTCCACGCAGCAGTGGGTGAATCCGGCTTCCTGCATCCAGCCGATACAGTCTGCACCAGTGTAATCAAAACCGCCCGGTGTCTCGATCAGCATGTTCAGGCTCATGAGCAGTCCGAAAGCGTTTTGCTTGCGTGCATCGTCGATGATCGAGTCATACACCACCACTGCGCCGCCGGATGGCAGTGCGGCGTAGGCTTTGCGCAGCAGCATCCGTTTGGTTTCCAAATCCCAGTCGTGTAGGATGTGGCCGAAGAGAAGCACGTCTGCCTGCGGCAGATTATCCGTAAAAAAACTGCCACCCGTGAAGCGCACCCGTGCAGCCAGTCCGTTCGAGGCGATGTACTCTTCGAATATAGGAGCCACTTCAGGCAGATCGAAACCGATGCCTTGCAGATGTGGCTGCGCGAGAGTGATCTGTGTCACCAAGTCTCCCTGGGCCGTGCCGATGTCTGCACAGCTGCGATATTCCGCCCACGGAAACTTCTGCGCGATTGCCATGTTGGCACCACGACTCACGCCTGACATTGCGCGCAGGAACTCGCGCAGTTTGGCCGGGTCTGCGTAGAGCGCGGTGAAGGGATCATGCCCGCCCTTGGATTCGTTTTGCGATTCACCTGTGCGCACCGCTGCCGTCAGGCTGCCCCAGAACGGATAGAGGCGATGGTTCGCCATCTCCAGCATGCCGCCGACGTAGGAGGGCTTGGACTTGTCCAAAAACAGCTCCGTCTCCGGCGTGTTGCGGTAGATGCCGTCATCGCCGCGCAGAAGGAAGCCAAGCGCCACCAGAGCATCCAGAAAGTCGCGTGCGCCGCGTGGATGCAATCCCAGCCGGCCTTGGAGTGTCGCGAGATCGCCCGGATGCTTCGCGAGTTCTGTGAAGATTTCCATCTCCACGGCGCTGAGCAGCGTCTTGGAACTCCAAAAGGCGAGACCGGTTTGCAGGATGTGATCAGGGGTCAGGGACATGAGGTGAAGTGGGTTCGGATCAAGCACATATAATGTCTTTGAATGAGGCGACAATCCAGCGGCCTTGCTTTTTAACCAGGTGGTAATGCCCGCTGGCTCCTCCTACAGGGCCGCAAACGTATCCTCCGATGACTTCAG
This sequence comes from Verrucomicrobia bacterium 12-59-8, assembly GCA_002279765.1. The sequence goes on from NCCR01000005.1 coordinate 32,989, forward strand.
CATGAGATGAGGTGAGTGAAACAATCTCAGCAATGGAAATCGAAACTCCACGTCCGTGCTTGTAGGTGGAGGAGGGATACACCTGCAAGCCTTCGGCACGATAGCGCTGGAGCAGGTCTGGGGGCGCATCCGCACCTAGCAGGCTCAGATACCACTTCTTGAACGAAGACCGTGACCATTTGGCAATCATGTAGCGAAAAAGAGCATCATAGATTTCCTGATGTGTTTTTGGCAATGAAGCGAACGGTGGTGAAGCGGCCTTCTTCTCCGAAGGAGGATGGGTGCATCCCGCGAGGGCTGTTGCTCCAACAAGTTGAATGAAGTGGCGCAAGCGCATGGGAGCATTTTTCATTCTATATCGGAGGAGGGCTGCGGATCGTTGGCATCGAGCACGGCTTTCATTTCATCAACCAGTGGTCTGAGGAGGCTGACCAGTGGGTCCAATGCGTCTGCCAATTCACTGTCGGCAGTGTCCCAACCCAGATGAAATGAGGCACCCTGAACCTGCAATTCAAGACAGCGATGGTGTTCCTGGTTGTCGCAGGTGCGCACGCCAGGATTGAGTGGGATTTTCAGCGCTCCGAAGGTTTCTTCAATCTGTGTGGCGAGGGGATGTGCCAGATCATGCTCATACCAGATGGTGATAGGCTGCTCTGGCTTGTCACGGGTGTAAAAGAAGATCCAACGATCGCTGTCTTCGAGCCTGGCAAAGACATGAAAGCGGCGGCCATCTTCACTTTGCGCGAAACACTCGCTGTAAATAAAAAGAGCGGTATGAGGTATGGTAGGAGGTGTCATGCGAACGAGTTTTGAGGCAGGCAGGCAGTGGTGCAACTGGAACCCCCCAAGCATCATCAAGCCCTATTTTCCCACCGCGCGTTTCAGCGCATGCTGCGCTTTGTTGAAGTCGGTCACGGCCATGACGCGGCTCTGGCGTGCGCGGGTCAGTTCTTCGCAGGCAAGCAGGTACTCCAACACCACGCCCACTTGGCTGGCCTGGCGTTCCTTGGCCAGCTTGGTCATTTCTTCGGCGGCAGCGACGGCTTCGTCGTTGATCTTGATCTGGTCGTTGGCGGACTGTGAGCGTGTGACGGCTTCGACGACTTCGCGCCCAACGGCGGCTTTGACCTGGCTGGTTTGCAGCGAAGCGCTTTCTTCACGGGCGTCCGCCAGCTCTTGGCGCTGACGGTCAAACAGCCCCCCGGGGCCGATCTTCCAGCCAACTCCAAGATAGTAATCCTGCTGGCTGCCAAAGTTGCCCCATTGGTTGCCTACGTTGCGACCGCCGCCCAATCCGCCGGTGGTGTAGCCCGCCTGAACACTGGGAATCAAAGGCGCGACATGGGCACGATCTTTTTCGGCATCCATCGAGCTGTGAATGGCTTGCGAGGCGTGAATCTCTGGCCGGTGCTGTTGCGCGAGGGAGATCATGGTAGCGACACCTCTGCCTGACATCATTTTGACCGGGACGAGATCCGATTTTGCGGGACGCAGCACGGCTTCGGGAGTCAGGCGGAGAATTTCAGCGAGACGAGCGACGGCGAGGTCGCGCTGCTCCTCGCCCTGGCGAATGGCCAGCTTTGCACGGCTGATCTGCGATTTGACGCGCAGCAGGTCGGCGCGGAAGGCGGTGCCTGCGGTGACCGCACCGTCGAGCTGTTTGCCATAATCTTCCGTGAGGTGAAGGTCGTCTTCGATGATGGTGAGCATCGCTTCGGCGGCCAGGAGGTCGTAGTAACGCTCCACTGACTGCGTCACGATGTCGATGCGTGCTTTTTCAGCGAGGTGTTCGGCGGCGAGCGCACGCTGCTTGGCTGCGAGTGCGGAATAATAAATGTCGCCGGGAGACCAGTCGATCATGACGGTGGTACCAACGGTGTACTGCTGCTTGTTCACGTTGAAGACGTTGCCTGCAATGTCCTGCAAGCGGCCTTCATGACCGCGATAACCTGCTCCGAGGCTCAAAGCGGGCCAGAAGCGCTGCCACGCCTGTTTGGATTCCGCTATTGCCTCATCATGCTTGGCACGTGCGAGTTGGATCTCGTCGTTGTTGGCACCGGCGAGACGCATGACAGTGCGCAGATCGACGAAGGCTGGCTCTGCGTGAAGGGATGTGACCAAGAGCAGGAGGGCCGATTGTCGAATGAATGACGAAGCTCGAAGTGGGGAAGGCATGGCGTGCGAGGGGAATGAGTTCGGGTTTCGTCATTTCACCGTGACTGGCTGCTTGTCGGTGAGCAGCGTGGTTCCCGGAAGCAGGATCACGTCATCGGCTTTGAGTTCAGGAATCTCGACATTCGTGCCGTCATTGAAGCCGGGCTTTACGGCCGTCTTGATGGCTTTACCATCGACGTGCTTGAAGACGAAGGCGTTGGTTTTTTCCATCACGAGTCCGGCGACGGGGATGATCGTGGCGTTGTTGTGCTGCTCGACGGCGATGCGTGCGGTGGCGAACATGCCGGGGCGGAGTTTGCCATCTTCGTTTCTGAAGTCGGCCTCGATGAGCATGGTGCGGGTGGCTGGATCAAGCGTGCCGGTGAAGCGGGACAGTGTGCCTTTGAAAACGGCCCCGCCGAGGGCATCGACTTTTGCCTCGACCTGCTGGCCGACTTTGAGAAAGGAGGTCTCGATTTCGATGACGGGCACCTGCAAGCGCAGTGTGCTGATATCGGTGAGCTGCAGCAAGGTGTCGCCACCTGCTGCTGCGAAGGCACCGGGATCGACGCGGCGGTCGGTGATGGTGCCGGGGAAGGGGGCGGAGATTTGCGCAAACAGAAGCAATGCGTTGGCGCGCTCCATGCCGGCTTTGGCGATGGCGAGTTTGGCCTCGGCATCATCGACCGACTGCGGGAGGATGAGGTCGGGTGATTTGGAGCGGGCTTCATGCAGCCGATTCACGGCGATGTCGGCTGCGGCGATCTCGGCGCGGTGGCCGATGAGGTCGGCTTCCAGTTCAGGCACAGAGATCTCAATGAGCTTCTGGCCCGCTGTGACGAGGGCTCCTTTGTCCACGGTGATCTTCTGAATGTAACCGGCCACACGCGCCTTCAAGGCCACCTGCTGCCAGGGAGCGAAACTAGCGGGCAGGCTGATCCAGCGGTGGATGGTGCCCGTCTGCGGTTTGGTCGCGGGTAGGTCGAGCGCGCTGGCGAAGGTGCTGAGACTGAGGAGAAGGAGCAGGTGCTTGATCATGGCGGAAATCAGTGGGAGGGTTCAAACAGCGCGCTTTGATCATCATCAGGATCGAGCGAAGCCGAGGTGGCCTTCGTGCTGGCGAGCAGGGCGAAGACGGCGGGGAGGAAGAACAAAGTGGCGACCGTGGCGAGCGCGAGGCCGCCGACGACGGCGGTGCCAAGCGGCGCCGTCTGACCGGAGCCGAGGGCTAGGGGTAGCATGCCGGCGATCATGGCAAAGCTGGTCATCAAGATGGGACGCTGGCGGCTTACCGAACCCGTGATGGCGGCAGCGCGACGATCCCCGCCGCTGCTAAGACGTTCACGATCGGCAAAGGTGACCAGCAAGATGGCATTGGCTACAGCGACGCCCACAGCCATGATGCCCCCCATGGCGGACTGGATGTTGATGGTGGTGCCGGAGAAGAACAGCGCGAGCACCACGCCTGCAATGACCGCAGGCATTGTGGAAATGACGACGAGAGCGAGACGCAGGGACTGGAAGTTTGCGCAGAGCAGCAGGAAGATGACGATCATGGCGATGACGAGGCCGCTGCTGAAGCCGGAGTAGAGTTGCTCAAACGGCACGACCTGCCCGCGCACATCGACCTTCGATTTGCCATCCGTCGCAGGGCCCACTTCGGCGATGGCCTGGCGGATTTTCGCGATGGCGCTGCCGAAGTCGATATCGTGAATGTTGGCGGTGATACTGACGACGCGGACGAGATTGTAGCGTTCGTAAGTGCCGATGGTTGTGCCTTTCTCGATCTTGGCGAGGTTGCGCATCAGTACGGTGCCACCGTCCTTGCTGGTGATGGGGATGTTGCCGAGGTCTTCCAGCGTCTGCGTGCGTTCTTCGGGGATCTGCACTGCGATGTTGAAGCTGATGCCCGTTTTTGGATCGGCCCAATAGACGGGGGTGGTGAATTTGCTGGACGTGGTCGCGGCCACGAGGCTGCGGGTGACGTCCTCGACATCCACACCGAGCAGTCCAGCGCGCTCGCGGTCAATCTGCACATTGACTGCCGGTGCATCGAGGGTCTGAGCAATCTGGGCATCGCGCAGGAACTTGAGTTCGCTGAATTTGGCGAGCAGCTTTTCTGCATGCACCTTGCTGTCCGGCAGGCTGGGGCCGCTGACGACGATCTCCAGCGGTGTGGGTGAACCAAAGCTCATCACGCGGCTGACGATGTCGTTGGGTTCGAAGGACAGACGGACTTCGGGGAGCTCGCGGCCGATGATTTCGCGCAGCTTATCCTGCAAGGTCTCAACGCTATCCCATCCAGGTCGAAGCTGCACGGCCAGCCAACCTTCCTCAGGGCCACCGTTCCAGAGGTGGACGAGATTGACGGGGAAGCTGGAGTTATGCACGCCAACCATGCCGATGGAAAACTCAACGCCCGCTTCCTCGCCGATGATCTTCAGGATGCGCTGGGCGATGGCTTCGGTGCGTGCGACTTGTGTGCCGCTGGGGGCACGGAAGCGCAGCGCGAACTGGCCGGAATCTGTTGCCGGGAAAATCTCTGAGCCGAGGAAGGGGCCGAAGGAGAGGATGATCAGTGCTGCACCGCCGAGATACGCCGGAACGAGAATGAAGCGCATGGTGACGGCGGCTCTGACGAGTCCCTGATAGCTGCGGGCAAAGACGCCGGGCTTGTCTTCATGCAACTTCTGCTTCTTCGGCAGAAGCCACACCGAGAGCACCGGCACGAGCGTGCTGGAGAGGATGAAGGAGGCGAACATCGCAAAGCCAACGGCCAGTGCGAGCGGGACGAAGAGCGCCTTCGCTGCGCCGTCCATGAAGAAGGCGGGAATGAACACGGCGAGGATGCAGAGCATCGCCAGCAGGCGCGGGAGCGTGGTCTCCAGCGTGCCGTCGAGCGCGGCACGGGCCAGGGGTTTGCCACGTGCGAGATGCGTGTGGATGTTTTCCACAGTCACGGTTGCTTCATCGACGAGAATGCCCACTGAGAGAGCCATGCCGCCGAGTGTCATGAGGTGAATGTTTTCTCCGGTGATCCACAGACCGAAGGATGAAGCCAGCAGGGAGAGCGGGATGTTGATGATGACGATGAAGGCGGTGCGGAGGTCGCGCAGGAAGAGCAGCACCATGAGGCCGGTGAGGATGGCACCGAGGCCGCCTTCTTTGAGAAGATCGCGGATGCTACGGTTCACCACAGGCGTCTGGTCGAATTCAAAGCTCACCTTGATGCCGGCCGACAGCAGTTTTTGAAATTCGGGGATGGCTGCACGCACGGTTTTCACGACTTCGAGCGTGGAGGCTTCCGCACGTTTGGTGACGGGCAGATAGACGGTGCGGAGGCCGTTGGCCAGTGCGTATGAGGTGGTGACGTCGGCGGAGTCGGAGACGGCGGCGACATCGCGAATGAAAACGGCGCCTTTGTCGGTGCGGCGCAGCGGGATGGCTTCGAGGTCTTTGATGTTCGTCACGATCGCGTTGGTCGGCACGATGGGATACTTGCCGTCGACGTTCATGTTGCCGGACGGGCTGATGGGATTGCCCCGAGCGATGGCACCCACAATGTCATTGGGCGAGAGGCCGTAGCTGCGCATGCGGTCCGGGTTCACGTTCACCACGATGGCGCGAGAGCTGCCGCCGAAGGGAGGAGGCGCGGAAACGCCGGGGAGAGTGGCGAAGGCTGGGCGCACCTTGTTCAGCGCCTGGTCCTGCATCTGGTTCAGCGAGATGTTGGGATCGTCCGTGGAGAAGACGAGATGGCCCACGGCCACGCTCCCTGCATCGAATCGCATGATGAAGGGGGCCACCGTGCCCAGCGGCATGAAGGCGCGTGCGCGGTTCACCTGCGCCACGGTTTCCGACATGGCCTGGCTCATGTCCGTGCCGGGATGAAACTGCAGCTTCATGATGGAAGCGCCCTGGATGGACTTCGACTCCACGTGCTCGATGTTGGAGATGTAGAGGAAGTGGTACTCGTAGCGGTAGGTCAAGTAGCCTTCCATCTGCAGCGGGTCCATGCCGCCAAAGGGCTGCGCCACATAGATGGTCGGGATGCCCAGCGGCGGGAAGATGTCGCGCGTCATGCGCTGCAGGCCAAGCCACGCCCCGAGGCAGACGGCCACCACAGCAACCAAAACAGACCAGGGATGGCGGAGGGCAAAGCGGGCGAGGGACATGCGGGAGAAAATGACGAATGACTACGGTTGGCGATTACGGGCAACGTAAACGGATTGCGAACAGGTTCTTTCCTTGAAAAGAAACGATTTTTTCGTGATCCGTTCAGCTTGGCTGTTTCAGGACTTGCCCACTTCCACGCCCAGTTCACGGAGCTGCTGGCGGACGATCTTGAGGACGGCGCGTCCATCCTTGGTGATGGTGTAGGCGCGCGGGGCTTTGGGGCCTCGGGAAGCGTCGGCTTTGGAGGTGAGCCAGCCGTTTTTCTCCATGCGCTTGAGCAGGGGGTAGAGCGTGCCGGGGCTGACATCGTAGCCGTGGTGTTTTAGCTCCTTAAGCATCCACTGGCCGATGACTTCGCCCTCGGCGGCATGGTGCAGGACATGCACCTTCCAGAAGGAGAGCAGGATTTCGCGGTTGATGAGCTTCAAGTCCACAGCGGGAACGTAGTCCTCGAAAGCGGCGGACGGTCAAGCGGTGACTTGTGCGGAATAGCGCAAATAAATGAACTCATTGCTCGTCGTCAGGGCATAGCGGAGCAGGGCTAGGCTTCCAGATCGCTTTTGAGTGAGGCGGCGGTGAGGTCATTTTAAGCGTGGCTGCTCCCGCCGTCAGAGGAGGACGTTGTTTTCGGGCTGCAGCTTCGGGGGCAGCTTGTCCTCGCCAAGGATCTCGCGGACATCGATTTCGATGTTGCGGCAGATGGTGGAAATGGGGGTGTCGTTGATGGCGTTGTCGAAGGGGTTTTCGCTGAACTCGCCGGTCTGCTCCATGGTGTAGAAGATCCAGGAGATGAGGACCGAAAAGGGAATGGTGAGCCAGACGCCGGGCCCGCCAACAATGGCACTGAGGTCCTTCAGCAGGCCAAAAGGGAGCAGCAGGATGAAGATCTGCACGAAGATATGGCTGACGATGCTGTACTGGCGGAAGAGCGGGGTCGCCTTGATGCGTTCGCACCCGCCCTGGAGATTGTGGAACTCATTGATGAGGCGCATGAACTCGATGTGCTCGAAGGGATCGAGCGCGCCCTCGCGCTTCAGCCGGGCAAGGTGCTCGGCATGGACTTTGAGGAGCATGCAGGCGGGATTGTTGAGGCTCTTGAGGTGGTCGAAGTATTGCATCTTGTCGTGCTCCCCGAGGATGCGCTTGAGACCTTTCTCAAACTCCTCAAGCTCATGGCGCTCGCCGCCGAAGGTCTTGTGAAGGTTTTGCTTGCTGGTGGCCCAAGGGATCGTGCGGCGTAGCTGCAGCCGGAGGATGTTGATGAAGGCGAGGTGGCGGTAGGCGGCCTCGCGCACTTGCTCGGAGTCGGCAGGAAGGCTGGCCTTCATGTGGGCGACGAAGCTGCGGGATGCATTGGTGATGCCTCCCCACAGGCGGCGGGCCTCCCACAGGCGATCGAAGGCCTGGTTGTTCTTGAAGCCGACGAAGAACGCCACGGCGGTGCCGATGGTGCCGATGGGCAGGAAGGGAATGGCGATCCAGCGCATTCCCGCGAAACGGTAGAGGACAACCGCGAAGGAGCTGATGAGCAGGGACTCGATGAAATTCCGACGTGCGAAGTGCCAGAGAAGGATCAAACGGAAGTCTTTGCCGACGTACATGGTGCTTTGATGCGGTTTGGGAAGTGAAGCTGAGGGAGGCCGGAGAAAAGCACTCTGCATGCCAGACGGGGCTTCGGAGAAGGAGGCGGTTTATACGATGACTGACGTGCGGTGCGCGATCAGTTTTTTTTCAGCATTCACGCTGTCTGAGGCGGCGGGAGGCTGGTCAAAGCAACGACTTGTGCAAACTAGCGCAGATAGATGAACTCGTTGCTCATCATGAGCGCCTGGCAGAGGAGTGCCCAAGCTTCCAGTTCGCGCTTGGTGGAGTCCTGCTGGGAGGAATTGAGCGAGGCATCAGCAGCAGTGAGGTAGTTTTCGGCGCGGCGGAGGTCGTCGGCGGTGGCTTCGCGGGCGAAGGCGATGCGATAGGCGGCGCGGAGGCGGGCTTCTTTGTCGGTGGAGAGTTTGAACACACGGGCGGCGAAGCTTTGCGCGGCGTCGGTGGCGAGGTCGCTGTTCATGAGGAGCAGGGCCTGCGGTGAGACGACGGAGCTGTGGCGCAGGCCGGTGCTGGTGGAGGGATCGGGATAGTCGAACTGCTGGAAGAGATCGTAGAGATTGTTGCGGATGATGGGCATGTAGAGCGCACGGCGCGTGCTGCCGTAGGAGGTGAAATCCTTGGAGGTGTGATTGAAGACAAATTCGCGATTGCGGCGCGGGATGGTCTTGCCGCCGATGGTGTTGTCGAGGCTGCCGGCGACGCTGAGCAGGGCATCCCGGATTTCTTCGGCTTCAAGACGACGCACGGGGAAGTGGTGCAGCAGGAGGTCTTCGGGATCGGCGGCGTAACCTTGTGCCGTGGTCGCGGAGCTTTGTTGATAGGTGCGCGAGCTCATGATGAGGCGGTGCATGTCCTTGAGGCTCCAGCCGTTGCTGGTGAACCAGCGGGCAAGCCAGTCGAGCAGTTCGGGGTGCGTGGGCTGCTGGCCAAGGAGGCCGAAGTTGTCCGTGGTGGGGACGATGCCCTGACGAAAATGCCAGGACCAGATGCGGTTGGCAATGACACGCGATGTGAGCGGGTGTTCGGGGCTGGCGAGCCAGCGGGCGAGTTCAAGACGGCCGCTTTGGTTCGTGGGGAACTGTGGTTTCGATTTGAGAGATGCCTGCGCGACCTGGATGAAGCCGCGTGGGATCGGCCTGCCGAGTGCGAGGTGGCTGCCGCGAATGTGGATGGGCAGTTCCTTGAGAATCTTGGGTGACTCGGCCACGGCGAGAGTGGTGGGCAGGTCGGGGAGATTGCTCTCCGTGGTCATCATCGTATCCTTCAAGGCGCGCACCTTGTCGGCCACCTCCTTGGGGAAGAGGATGATGGGCTCTGGTGGCAGGGCGAGGAAGCCTGCAGGTGCATCCAATGCAGCACGCGCCTGATGCAGCAGCGAGTCTTCGGCTGTTACCTTCGGATCGGGTTTGATCTTCTCTGCGGCGGCGAAGATGGCGGTGTAGTAGCTACGCAGCGGCTGCACATCTCCTGTGGTCTTGAGCGCGTCCTGCCAAGGCTTGAAGAAAGGGAGGGTTTCGTTTGCGGCGAGGTACACGCGGCAATTAAGCAGCACGTGTGCGCGCAGCCCGAGCGGCTCGGCCACGGGCCGCACCTGACTCAGGGTTGGAGTGGCGGGCAGTTTGGCTGCGGCCATGAGGTAATCGACGGCATGGTCACGCACTTCTTTGCGCAGGGCGGTGATGGCGGCGCTCTCGGCTTTGGAGACGGCGGCTTTTTGATCTTTGAGGATGCGTTCGGAGGAGATGATGGCGGCAAAGTCATCGAGCGAGCCCATGGGGGCCTCATAGGCCGTGCTCAGCGCGCCGATGCGGTCCACGCTGAAACTCTGCGTGCTTTTGAAGATGGCGGCGAGGGCGTAGTAGTCATCCTGCGGGATCGGATCGAACTTGTGATCATGGCAGCGCACGCAGCCGAGGGTGAGGCCCATGAAGGCGCGGCCCATGACGTCGATCTGCTCATCGATGACGTCCATGGTGAGCTTTTCCTTGTCCGGCTCGGCGAGGACTTTGGCACCGAGATTGAGAAAGGCGGTCGCGGTGACGTGTTCCTTGCGCGTGGCAAGATCCTTCGCCTCCAGCAGATCACCCGCAACCTGCTCGGTGATGAATTGATCGAAAGGTTTGTCGGCGTTGATGGCCTGCACCACGTAATCGCGGTAACGCCATGCGGTGCCGAGCGCGATGTTTTCATCGAGACCGTTTGAGTCCGAGTAGCGGGCGACGTCCAGCCAGTGGCGGCCCCATTTTTCTCCGTATTGTGGCGAGCGCAGCAGGCGGTCGATGACTTTAGCAAAAGCATCAGGGGTGTGGTCGGCGAGGAAGGCTTCGACTTCTTGCGGGCTCGGGGGGAGGCCGGTGAGATCGAAGGTGGCACGGCGGATGAGAGTGCGTTTGTCGGCGGGAGGGGCGAGCGTGAGTCCTTTTTCGGCGAGTTTTTCGCTGATAAAAGCGTCGATGGGATTGGCGGCATCGGCCTTGGGGACGGGTGGATTGGAGATGGGTCGGAAGGCCCAGTGTTTGGCGCCCTCTTTGAGATCAATGACGCGCGGTGCGGCATGTTTGGTGGAGGCGACGGCGGCTCGTGGATCCGGTGCGCCCATTTTGACCCACTCTTCCAGAGTCTTCACTTCCGCCGCAGGCATGGCACCTTTGGGCGGCATCTGCAGATCCTGATTTTGATAGCGGACGGATTCGATGATGTGGCTTTTCTCTGGATCGCCAGCGACGAGGGCCGGGCCGCTGTCGCCGCCTTTGAGAATGGACTCGCGTGAATCGATGGCGAGGCCGCCCTTGCTCTTGCCGGACTCGACGGAGTGGCACTCGTAGCAGCGCTTGATAAGGATGGGACGGACGTTCTTTTCAAAGAAGGCGATCTTCGCGTCATCCGCAGGCGCAGCCACAGACACGCTGCCGGTGAGCAGCGACATAACCAGGGCAATGGAACAAGAGGCCTTCATGGGACAGCAAATGTACGGCCAAAAAACGGCCCTTCTTGCTGTGGCATCGACTTCGACTAGTCTGCGAGATGTCTCCCGTGCTCCAGACCCTGGCCGACCTCGTCCGCATCAACAGCATCAACAGCTCCTATGAGGGCGGTCCGGGAGAGGCTGCGGTTGCGGCCTATGTGAGGCAATTTTTTGAACAGCGGGGCATGGAAGTGTGGGAGCAGGAGGTGTTTCCGGGGCGCAATAATGTAGTCGCGCGCGTGCCGGGCCGTGATGCCTCGCGGCGCATCGTGTTTGAGGCGCACATGGACACGGTTTCGATCAAGGGCATGACGATCCATCCTTTCGATCCGGTGGTGAAAGACGGCAGGCTGCATGGGCGCGGGTCGGTGGATGACAAGGCGGGGCTGGCGGCGATGATGCACGCGGTGGCGGACATTCATGCAAGCGGTGAACGGCCGCCCTGCGAGGTGTGGATGGCGGCCGTGGTGGATGAGGAGTTTTCTTTTCGCGGTGTGGTCAAACTTTGCGAGGACCTCAAGGCCGATGCCGCCGTGGTTGCGGAGCCGACGGAGTTCAAATGCGTGATCGCGAGCAAGGGGGTGCTGCGCTGGCGCATCCGCACGAAAGGAAAAGCGGCGCACAGCTCGAAGCCGCACTTGGGCATCAATGCGATCACGGCGATGTCACGCATCGTACTGGCCTTGAATGAAGACCATGAGCGCATGCAGGAGGCGAAGCATCCGTTGCTCGGGCCGGGCACGTGCAACGTGGGCGTGATCCATGGCGGCGTGCAGGTGAACTTTGTGCCGGATGAGGCGGTGATTGAGATTGATCGGCGGTTGCTGCCCGGGGAGGAAGTGCCGGACGTGCTGGCGCATTATCAGGTACTGCTGGATGCGCTGATGAAGCGGCATCCGGAGGTGATCGCAGAGATGGAGGAGCCGATGCTGCAGGACTGGCCGTTTCAGACGGATGCCAAGGCTCCGCTGGTGCAGCTTGCGCAAAGCCTGCTGGGCGAGATGGGCCGCGATGATGGTGTCAGTGGCGTGCCGTTTGGCAGTGATGCGAGCAAGTTTTCGCGGCTGGGTATTCCCACGATCCTCTTTGGCCCCGGCAGCATTGATCAGGCGCATGCGGCGGTGGAGTACGTGGAGTGCGCCGAGGTGGAGAAGGCGCTGGTGGTTTATACGGAGATTGCGCGGCGGTTTGTTTGAGTGGACTGAGGCATTCAGTGGATGGCGGAGCCATCATAGCTTGTAGCGAGGTGGTTGAGCGAAGCGACACCCCTCGTTTCTGCACGTCACACACGTTTTCATTCGTTCGCATCGCGGAGCGATGCGGGGGGGGGGTATTCTTGCGTGTAAGGGGCATGCTTACGAGGGGTGTCGCTTCGCTCAACCCCTCGCTACAGGCTATGATGGCTCCGCCATCGGGACGGCGCAGGCTAACGAACTCCGAACACCGACTCACGAGAACGACTTGCGCAGGTGGCTGGGCAGGATGTTCAGGGCTTCGCGGTATTTCGCGACGGTGCGGCGTGCGACTTTGATGCCCTGGCCGTCGAGAAGTTTGGCGAGTTTGTCGTCGCTGAGGGGCTTGTGCTTGGGCTCGGTCTTGACGAGTTCGGCGATGGCGTTCTTGACGCTGGTGTTGCTCAGGTCATCGCCAGACTCTGTTTTCACGCCGTGGGAGAAGAAGAACTTCATGTCAAACACGCCATGGGGTGTGGCGATGTATTTGCCGGCGATGGCGCGGCTGACGGTGGTCTCGTGGACACCGACTTCATCTGCCACTGTGGCCATGTTGAGCGGGCGCAGGAAATTGGTGCCCTTCTCTAGGAACTCGCGCTGATACTTGAGGATCTGCGTGGCGATGCGGTGGATCGTCTGCTGGCGCTGATGGATCGAGCGGATGAGGAATTTGCCGCTGCGGATCTTGTCGCGCACGTAGTTGCGCACTTCGCCGTTGTTGCCGGGCTGGCTGAGCAGGTCCTTGTAGGTGTTGCTGATGCGCAGGTGCGGGAGGTCATCATTGGTCATCACGGCGACCCATTCGCGGCCCTGGCGCTCGACGACGACATCCGGCGTGACGTAGTTGTTGGAGGAGACGGCAAAGCGCTGCGCAGGGCGCGGATCGAGCGTGCTGATGAAGTCGGCCGCGCGTGAGATCTGCTCCAGCGGCACACCGAGTTTGCGGGCGAGGATGGGGTAGCGCTTGTTGGCGAGATCGTCGATGTACTGATCGACCAGCCGCCAGGCGAGGCTCTGCTTTTTGCCGAGGCGCTCGAGCTGCACTAGTAGGCATTCGCGCAGATCTTCCGAGCCGACGCCTACGGGGTCGAAGCTCTGCAGCATTTTTTTGGCGGTGATCAGGGTGTCGATGGGGATGCCGTGATTCAGGCTCAGGTCGTCGATCCGGGTGTTGAGAAAGCCACGGTCATCGAGATTGCCAATGAGGAATTCCACCTGCGGGGCGAGGGAGGCTTTGGCATCCGAGGTGTGGAGCTGGGACAGCAGATGTTCCTGCAGGGTGGTCGGCGCCACGATGGAGTCCATGAGGAACTGCCAACGCTCCTGGTCATCGCTGCGGCGGGTGGCGGTCTGCTGGCGGCTCTGCTGCCAGTACTCGCGCCACTCATCATCCATCTGAGTCAGCGCGTCGATGTCGCTGTCATCGACGCTGCGGTCGTCCGGGTCATCGGGAATGGCGTCCTGAATGGAGGTTTCCGGCGCTTCGAGTTCCAGCACTGGGTTGATCTCGACCTCCTGCTGGATGATCTGGCGCAGCTCCAAAGTGGGAGCCTGCAAGATTTGCAAGCTCTGCTGCATCTGCGGCCCGATGGCGAGCTTTTGAGTCTGTAACTGCTGGAGTCCGTGGTCGGCCATGAATGGTTGGAAGACACCAAGCGTCATCCTAAGTAATTAGCAAGCAAACATCAGGCCAGGAGGTCGTTTATTTTTAATTTCGGCAAAAGAGCCGTGGCTGGCATAAAATCAGAAATCCCGGCTGATGCCGGGATTTCCAAGAACATCTGGGATCGTCCAGAACCAGAGGGGCGGCTTGAAATCGTTAAGGCACCTCAAAGACCTTCTGAGTGGTCGGATCTAGCGCGAGGGAGCCGCTTTCGAGACCCGTGATGTCGAGCTCTTTGTAGGGCGGATAAGGGCTGATCACTCGTCCCGCTTTGGCGGTCTTTCTACCTTTCAAGAACGATCCCGAAGATCCTCCGCTGGAAGTGGTGGTGGAGGGAAACTCCTTGGGGGTGGATTCGGAGCGGCGGGTGGTCGGTGTTGACGTTGGCGGAGGTGTGCTCGGCTTGCTTTCTTTTTTGGATGTTACCACCGGCGGTTTGCTGGTGGTCCTGGCCGGGGGTGAGTCGGTCACCTTGGGTGGGGTGTATTTGTGGGTGCTGTTGGATGAAGAAGGCTTGCTCGATGAGGTTGGCGGTGGCGTTGGGCTTTTGCCGGGGGCCGTGTTTGGGGGCTGAGCTGTCTGCTGCGGCGGGTAGTTGTAGCGTGGCTGGCCTTGTGACGGCTGCTGTGGGTATTGATAGCCGGGCTGCCGGGCGTATCCAGGCTGAGGCTGCTGCGGGTAGCTGGGCACCGGCTGCTGCCGTGGAGTGGAATCCAGACTGTAGCCGCCGTTCTGGCCATAGCCAGGAGCCGGGGCGTCATAACCGGTGGCGTCCTTGCCATAAAAGAGACGGCGCGCCATTTCGCTCATGCGGCGGCCAAACTTGGGCAGGAACTGCAGTGGGCTTTCATACTGCGTCGGGGGCTGCTGCGGGTAGGCGTAGCCCTGTGGCTGCTGCTGGTAGGCGGGAGGCTGCGCGGGCTGACTGTATTGCTGCGGGTAACCACTCTGCTGCTGGGGATAACCCTGAGGCTGCGGATAATAGCGCTGCTGAGCCTGCGCCATGGCCGTCGAAGCAATGACGATGGTGACACACCAGCCCAGTCCAATGGAGCCGATCAGCCTCCTGCGAGTGGTTCGAGAATTCATAATAGTTAATAGTTCTTAAATTCCTGAGAACTTCAAGCCACAATTTCCGGCCCTCAGCCTCTGGATTGAGGTTGCAAATAGATAGACGAATGCGGCTGAAGTTTGTTCAGCCGCATTGCAAATGCCTCAAAAGCGGGAGCGTTTAGCCCAGCGCTGTTTTGTAGTACCGGATTCCGGGCGCAGATCTAGAAGCCGGTTAAAGCCTGTGCTGTAAACGTGCGCTGGGGAAGTTGAAACGCTTTGCGTTTACTCGGCCAAGCGTACGTCGATGTCTTTGTCCAGCCAGGCCCACATGCTGGCGAGGCCCTGGGTGACTTTGGCCTTCGCGGCGATGAGTTCCTCGGTGCTGAGTGTCTGACCGGCGGCGGGAACGCTGCGGCCAAACATGTAGTACTTGATCTTCGGCTCCGTGCCGGAGGGGCGCACGGCAAAGCTGCGGCCATCGGCGAGATCCACAAAGAGCATCTTCTCCTTCAGGACCACGTCTCCCTCTTCGTCGATGATCTCGTCCTTGCGGAAATCGCGCACTTTGATGACGGCGGAGCCATCCACTTCCTTCGGCGGATTGCTGCCGTAGCTGTCGGCGAGTTTGGTGATCTGCGCGGCACCGCTGGCGCCTTCAAAGACCTTGCTCTCGTTCACTTCGAGGAAGTAGCCTACTTCGCAGTACACCTGATCGAGCAGTCCGGCCACGGTAAGACCGAGGCTGGCGGCGTAAGCGGCGAGTTCGGCAAACATGACCACGGCACCGTTGCCATCTTTGTCACGGCTGAAGTCATCGCCCATGTAGCCGTAGCTTTCCTCGCCACCGAAGACGAGGAACTTGCTGTGCTTGAGGCGTGCGGCGCGGCTTTCGACATTGTTGAGGTCGCGGTAGCGGCTCTGAATGTCGGCAGGCAAGGCGGCTTCGTATTTGGAGAGCTTGGCGCTGATCCATTTGAAACCGGTGAGCGTGTTGACGCAGTTGATGCCGAACTTCGCGGCGATGGCGTCCTGTAGCGGGCTGGTGACGAAGGTCTTCAGCAGCACGGCGTGGCTCTTGTTGGCGTCCGTGAGGATGCCGAGTTCAAACATGGTCTTGGTGCGGTACCAGGCCATGAGGGAGCCGACCTGATTGCCGGTGAGCAGCACCATCTCGCCTGCGGCATTGCGCACGCCCACGCCCATGCGGTCGCAGTCGGGATCCGTGCCGATGACGATGTCCGCGCCTTCTTTGTTGGCGAGATCGACGGCCATCTGCAAAGCGGAGGCGTTTTCCGGATTCGGGGACTTCACGGTGGGGAAGCGGCCGTCGCGCACGTCCTGCTCGGGCACGGTGAGGAAATTGAAGCCGAGCTTTTTCAGCAGCACGGGCACCAGGACACCACCGGTGCCATGCAGGGCGGTGAAGACGATCTTGAGCTTCTTCGCTTCTTCCTTTTGCAGCAGTTCGGGCTGCAGCATCATGGTTTCCACACGGGCGAGATACTTCTGGTCCATCTCATTGGCCAGGGTGGTGAGCTTGCCGCGTTCGGCCTCCGGCAGCGCGGTGTACTCTTCACCTTTGATGGCGTTCACTTCCTTGATGATACCGTTGGCGTGGGGTTCCACGATGCCGGCACCGTCGTTGAAATTCACCTTATAGCCGTTGTCATGCGCCGGGTTGTGGGAGGCGGTGAGCATCACGCCTGCATCGGCACGGAGCTGGCGCACGGCGAAGGACATTTCCGGCGTCGCGCGGCAGTAGTCGAAGAGATACACATTGGCCCCGTGATCCATGGCGATCTTAGCGCAGAACTTCGCGAATTCCGCCGAGAAGTGGCGGGTGTCATGGGCGAAGACGAGGCTAGGCTTGCCACTGAGCTTGGCGTTGGCGCGGTAGTTTTTGATGTAGGTCACGAGGCCACGGGTGGCGCGGCTCACGTTGTAGAAATTCATCGCGTTGGTGCCGACGCAGGGCTGCTCCGGGCGTTGGTCTTCGGGAGCGCTGCCGCGCTCGGCCTTGGTGACAATTTTGCCCACCGTGCGGCCACGCAGGCCGCCGGTGCCAAATTTGAGCGCCTGGAAGAAGCGGTCGTTCAGCTCGGCCCACTGACCTGCGGTGGCGAGTTCCTCGATGCTGGCGCGGTACAGCGGATTATCGCTGGCGGCGAGCAGGGCGCGGATGTTGTCGTGGCTGGCAGCGAGGAGTTGCCCGGAGGTGGCGGCGGCTTGGAATTGATCGGCA
>NCCR01000109.1:0-16419 GCA_002279765.1 Verrucomicrobia bacterium 12-59-8
CTCCGGCGGTGATGACGGCTATGCCAACATGATCTGGGCTCTCATCAACACTCGGGAGTTCATCTTCATCCAATAATTTGAAACGATAAATCACAACACATAACGCGCCAATCATCTTGCTTATGAAATCAGAACTCAACAAACTCAATCCCATCGCCCGTCGTGACTTCATGATGCGCACGGCCCAGGCCGCTCTCGGTGTGACGGTCATGCCCTCACTGAATCTGGCTGCGGCCGGGACCACCGGTGCGGGCACCCCCGGCTTCGGCAAAGCCAAAAGCGTCATTTTCCTCTACATGGATGGCGGTATGACTCACATCGACACCTGGGATCCCAAGGACGGCCCCACCAAAGGACCGACGGATCCCATTAAAGCGAATGCAGGTTCCGGCAACATGGACCGCCTCGGTGGTAGCATGGAGAAAATGGCCAAAGTGGCCAACAAGTTCTCCATCATCCGTTCCATGAGCTCCAAGACCGGCGTGCATGATCAGGGTAAATATATCATGAAAACCGGCTATGAGCCGCGTGGCACGATCGTCCATCCTTGCATCGGTGCCTGGGCTTCCCATTTCCTGGGTCGTATCAAGGGACCAACCCTGCCAGACAGCGTGGTCGTCAACAGCGGCAATGCTTTCCCGGGTGCCGGCTTCTTCCCCACCACGATGAGCCCCATCCCGATCTCCAATCCTGAGTCCGGGCTGCAGAACATCAAGCCAACCACCTCGGACGACCAGTTCAAGAAGCGTCTCTCGCTCACCGATGAATTCGACATGTCCTTCCGCAAGAAGTTCCAGTCGGATGATGTGAAGTCCTATTCCGAGTTCTATGACGAAACCGTCAAGCTCATGAAAAGCGAAGACCTGAAGGCCTTCGATCTCAGCCAGGAGCCCCAGGCTGTGCGTGAAAAGTATGGTAGAAACAACTTCGGCCAGGGAGCCCTCCTGGCACGTCGTCTGGTGCAGGCAGGCGTTCGCTTCGTTGAAGTTCAATCGGGCGGTTGGGACATGCATGAAGGCATTGATGGCAGGCTGAGCACGACCGCAGCCACCATGGACAGCGTTTTCGCCACCTTGATCGAAGACCTCGTCTCCAACGGCATGTTTGAATCCACGATGATCGTCATGGGCTCCGAATTCGGCCGCACACCCGACATCAACGAGAATGATGGCCGCGACCACTACCCGCTCGCTTACTCCACCGTCTTCGCAGGCGGCGGTGTCAAAGGCGGCTTCGTCTATGGCGCCACCGATAAGGAAGGCCGCCGTGTGGCTGACAAGCAATGCACACCGCAAGACTTCCAGGCCACCATCGGCCACGCCATGGGCCTGCCCGTGGATGAAGTGGTCATGTCCCCCTCGAACCGTCCGTTCACGGTCGGTGACAAGGGCGTTCCTGTTACGGACATCTTCGCGTAACCAAACGCAGGATCATCTCCTCAATGTGAGACACCCGGTCGCAAGACCGGGTGTTTTTTATGCCGTCCTGTCGTGCCAGACCTGCCCGTGCCTCATCCGCGCCGACGCGGGGCATGCAGCAAGGTGGCAGCCAGGATCAAAAGCACCGCGCACCCAGGCTCAGGCACAGGCGTGACGGCGGTGACGACAAAATTGAAATCATCAAAGCTTTGGATGTAGCTCACCGCACCATTGTCCAGCGAGCCACCTCGCAGATCCCACTGCAGCCCGGTGAGCGCAGCACTGACCAGCCCGAGACTTTGATGGTTGAGCACGCTGCTGCTGCCTCCCAGCATGGAACTGCCGTCATTGTAGGCGCTGATGCCGAGACTGGCGGTATTGTCCAATGTGTTCAGCACTAGGGCAATTTCTGACCATCCCTGAGCGCCCATTTGATAAGCCGTCGTCTGCCAGGCTCCGCCAGTCAGGCGATACTGCAGCAGGTTGTCTCCAGTGTATCCGACTTCAAACACCGACTGGTTGGCCGCATCCAGCAGCGATAGACCCAAAATATTGCCGGTGTCCGGGTCATCCCAGTCCGAAGGCTTGACCCAAAACGACATTTGCACCTGCAATCCCGCCGTACTAGCAGGGACAATCCCGCCAAAATCGCGTGAATCCAGGCTGTAGCGATAGCTGAGACTTTGATCCGAAGCCATCAGGTTCAGGGTCTGCGATCCCGCGTGAGGCATGGTGTTGCGGTAGGCGACGATCTGATTCCGGTCGTATTGGCTCCCATAGTAGTAGGGTGCCGTGGCATCTTCATACAACCTGCCCCCCGAAAGCACCTGCCACAGGCCCGAGTTATCCGCAATGTCTGCCGCTCCTCCTCCAGGACCGCCGTAGTTCGTGCCATACTGGCCCGCGTTGTAGCGTGTGACATCGGGGCCGTTCGTACCGTCACCCAGGGTGTTGGGATAGGCACCCAGCGGCACGACACCAGTGTAACCGTTGGCGGAGTTGTTGTTGAGATAAAACTGGGCGTCCCCGGCCAGATACGAGGACAGAATCTGCCCGTTCATGGGAATGCGATAACCGTCTTCCTCCTCGAAACCGCCCAAATAGGCAGAGGCGTCCTGGGACCAGAGCATGGCTCCCAAGACGCAGGCATGGAGGTAAAATCTGCGTTCGATGATCTTCACGGGCTAAATATTACCTTACCCGCCCTGAATATAAATTCAATAATTATTGAATTTAACCATAATATACTAAGCTCAGTTAGTGCAATGGGGCCACCAACCGCCCACATCCATCCCCTCTCTGCATCATTCAGCATCAATGCGGCTCCATCAGTGGACAATTGCTCCCCTCGCACGGCTTTTCCTGCTTGTTTTCCTGCTTGCGGCTCCCTGCGAAGCCCGGATAATGGCCGCCCTTCTGTGCCTCCCTGGCGAGTGATTGACCCATGAGCAAACCCAGCCCCAAGACCGACGAGCCTTCTTTTGAAGACGCCATGCAGCGTCTGGATGAGATCGTGGCGGGCATGGAGGACGGCCAACTCTCCCTGGAGGAAATGATCTCCAGCTACGAAGACGGCGTTCGTCTTCTCAAGCTCTGCCGGCAGCGCATCGACGGTGCCCGCCGCCGTGTGGAACTCATCAGCGCCGACCTGGAAGGTGGCAAAGCATCGCTCACAGCATTTGACGATGCCGCAGATAACGACGAGAGCGCCGAAGACACCGAAAAGCCCCGCTCTCCTGCCCGCCGCCGTAAAACCGCCGAGTCCGAAGGCGGCGAAATTCGACTTTTTTGACCTGTGGATACCCAACTGCCTGACATCACCTCCCCCGCCGACCTCAAAGCCCTGCCGCTGGAGAAACTGCCCGAACTCGCGGAGAAAATCCGCCAGACGCTCATCGAGACCCTCAGCCAGACCGGCGGCCACCTCGGCCCGAATCTCGGCGTCGTGGAGCTTAGCATCGCCCTGCATCGGGTCTTCGACACCCCCAAAGACCGCTTTGTCTTCGACGTCGCGCATCAAGGCTATGTCCACAAGATGCTCACCGGCCGCTGGGATCGCATTCACACCATCCGCCAGCACGACGGACTGAACGGCTTCCTCCTCCGCACCGAGAGCGAGCACGACTGCTACGGCGCAGGCCACGCCGGCACCGCGCTCTCCGCCGCTCTTGGCATGGCCACAGGCCGTGATCTCGTCGGTGGTGATGAAAATGTCATCTGCGTCGCCGGTGACGCCGCCTTCACCTGCGGCCCGGTGTTTGAAGCGATGAACAACGTCGCCGCGCACACCAAGCGCCTCATCGTCGTACTCAACGACAACGAGTGGTCCATTGACCGCAACGTCGGTGCCATCGCGAAGTACTTCAATTCCATCGCCACGCATCCTGCATACGCCAATCTGCATCAAAAAGCCGCCAAGCTTCTTGAATTCATGCTCGGCGAAGACGTGCGCCGCATCGCCAAGAAGGTCGAAGACCACGCCAAAAACATCCTGCTGCCGCAGAGCCAGACGCCGACAAATCGCAGCTCCCTCTTCGATGAATTCGGCATCCGTTATTACGGCCCCATTGACGGCCACAACATTCCCCTGCTCATCCAGACCTTCGAGTTCCTCAAGACTCAGGATGAACCGGTGATCC
Organism: Verrucomicrobia bacterium 12-59-8; assembly: GCA_002279765.1. The sequence goes on from NCCR01000109.1 coordinate 4,058, forward strand.
TGCACATCATCACAGAAAAAGGCCGTGGTTACACCCCTGCCCTCAACGATCCTGGCAAATTCCACGGCCTGGGCAAATACACCATCGAAACTGGCGAGACACCGACCAGCGACAAGCCCACCTACTCCCAGGTCTTTGCCCGCAGCGTCACCGACTTTGCCAAATCCGACACAAAAATCGTCGCCATAACCGGAGCCATGCCCGGCGGCACAGGCCTGAGCGTCTTCAAAAAAGAAATCCCCGAGCGCTATTTCGACGTCGGCATCGCCGAAGAACATGCCGCGCTCTTTGCCTGCGGCCTCGCCACCCGAGGGCTGAAGCCCTTCCTCACCATCTACTCCACCTTCATGCAGCGTGCGTTCGACATGATCGTGCATGACATGGCCGTCCAAAATCTCCCCGTGCGCCTCTGCATGGACCGTGGCGGTCTCAGCGGCGATGACGGCCCCACCCACCATGGTCTTTTCGACATCGCCTACCTCCGCGGCATTCCCGGCATCGTCCACATGCAGCCGCGCAATGAAGACGAGTTCGTGGACATGCTCTGGACCATGGCCTGCTACGAGAGCGGCCCCATCGCCATCCGCTACCCGCGTGGCAACGGCCCCGGCATCCTGCCCAAGGAGAAGCCCGTACGCCTAGAAATCGGCAAGGCCGAAGTCGTCGCTGACGGCAGCGACGTCGCCCTCATCGCCCTCGGCGACATGTTCCCCATCGCCGAAGCCGCAAAAATAGAGCTCGAAGCCAAAGGTCTCTCCGTCGCCCTCATCAATCCGCGCTGGATTAAACCGCTCGACATGGACTGCATCTCGTCCTTCGCCCGAAAGGTGAAGGTTGTCTGCACCCTCGAAGACCACGTCCTCCGCAACGGTTTCGGCACTGGCGTCATCGAACAGCTCAGCGACGCCGACATCCATACCCCCGTCGTCCGCATCGGCTGGCCCGACCAGTTCATTGAGCACGGCACACCCTCCGTCCTCCGCAAGAAGCACGGACTCAGCGTCGAAAATACTGTGGCGACGGTGCTGGGTGCTCTGGGGCGGGAGTGATCGCGAGCCCTCACCTGAAAGTACAGCATGGCGTGCCAGACAGGCCCTTTAACTGCCTGGGGGGGGATCCGGCATATGGAACGTCACTTCCAGACCTTTTTTGTCTTCGTCAGCCAATCCTGTCGCGAGGCAAGACCGATCAGACCGCCGTTAATCTTCTTCGTGATGGCTTTCAGGTCGTCTTGATCAGCCAATAGGTTACAGCCCTTCTCCTTCCATTCCTCGCATGCGATCTTCAGCGTGTAGCGCGGATCAATGGCCAGATCCGGGCTCCCAACGAGGTCGATGCTCAACTGATGGCCAAACTTCGCATACGACTCCTTGCCCGTGCATTGGATGATGCCGCGGCCGATGTACTTCCAGCCGTCCCCGGGCTTGTTGTTGCCCATCCGACCACCGTAAACCTTGTTTGCCAGTTTCTCCGGATTGTGCGCATAAAGCTGCGCCGACTTCTCGTCAGGGAAGCGCGAGGGCCACACCTGCGTCATGCGCTTCGCGGTGTAGTTCATGTTCTCCACTAGGACCGTCAGCCCTCCGCTTTCATGCAGCGTCTGTGCCATGAAGTGCGCCAAGCGCAGCTTGTTGTCATTGATGCCATAGGTGGCGAGCACCTCGTCGGCCTTTTCAAAAGCCGCACGGTAGGACGAACGAGCATTTGGAGCGAGGAGGAGCAATTGGGCGGAGGTCAGCGGGATCATAAAGTTAGATTTGAGGCAAGTGACTGGCTATCGTGAGAAAAGAGCTTAATGTGTCGGGCGCGGGTGGATTCTGCGATGCGGGTTCAACATTACTTCGGACGCTTGCCCGTCTTTGCCTCCGGCACCGTCACCCCAGTCGTCTCCACATGCGCTGGATCCCAGCCGATCTTCACTGGAGCCTTCCAATCCTGATTCGCGATCGCCGTGTTGATCGCCTCGACCATCTTTGCTGGCTTGATTCCCCACCTGATACCCGTGGACAATTTCTGCTTCTCCGCTGCTGCAGCGAGGCGCAGCAAATATTCCCGACCTTCATTCGCAGCATGGTCGTCATCCAGCAAATCAACGGCCAAGGCTTCCTTCGCTTCGTTTTTCCCGGTTACATTGTGATAGCCATACTTTAGCTTTGAATGTCCGCTGTTGTAGGCGGCGAGTTGATCCGCTGGAGAGCGCCATGCATCCTGAATGCGCGGGCGCAGCCCCTGGGATTCCAAGTCAGCGATAACAGCCTTGAGACGTGTGGCAAAGGTTGGATACAACTCGGTCAGACGTTGTTGATTGCGTGCTTGGCGTTGTTTTTCAGTCATAGGATTGGGGGCTGTTTGTCAAAAAAGGCAGACTAGTTTGTTATCAAAGTAGAAACGGTCACATGCACACGCAGAACGCGTGGTTCCGCATTCTCATGCTGCCAGCCCTCCCGCTTGGCTCTGTCAGCATCGGTGGTAATGGCCATGTGGTCGAGGGCGGCACCTAGGATGGAGGTGGTTTCGATGTTCATTTGGAGGTTGCCAGAAATGACCGCGAATTTCCAGCGCGGGGGCATGTGTTCAGGCGGGCTTTTTTGCCTTCTTCTTCGCCCGCTTAACCACAGTCTTTTTCGCTGCTGCTGGCTTGGCATTCGCAGGGGCGGGCGGGCGCGCTTTGCGGGCCAGATATTCGTTTCCAAAGTCCACGTTCAGTTCCACCCACATTGGCAGGTGGTCGGACATCTGGTAGGAGCGCCACTCTTTGAAACTCAACGCTTTCGTCTTGTCCCACGGATATTCGCCTTCGTCCGTACCCTTGCGGTAAACCGACTGATACGGGTCAAAGACGCCAGCCTTGGCTTTGTCGAGTTGATAGGCCACATCAGGTGAGATGAAGCCAATCTGGTCATACGGCTTCGTCCTGTCCTGGTTCGATCCGTCTTTCATCCCTTCAATGGCTGCAGGTCGCTTGAAAGCCTTGGTCAGTGAATCCATCGCAGCATCTTTTTCCGAGAAGATATTAAAATCCCCCAGCACGATGATGTTCCGCGCCCAACGGTCCGAATCATTCACCCGCTTTTGCAACTGCCGAACCAGATCTCCCATCTCCTTGATCCGTTGCGTATCCTTCTCTCCCTCGCCATAGTACAGGTGGCCCGTGCAGATGCTGAAGCGGAACCAGCCCGCACGGAAACCCGCCATATAGGGGCTGCGGGCATACGCAGCGTCAGCCACCAGTTGTCCGTTCTCCTTTTTCGTCTGTTCTGGCACGATCTCTCCAGCCAGCCCGCCGAAGGAAAGTTTCCGCGTGTCATAGATGAATGCGAGGCGCTCGTCATTGCCCTGCCGCCCCTGGGTCACATCCGTCACGATGTATTTCCACATCGACTGCCCAAGGATGGACATCAGTTGGTCCAGCGCTTTCAAATCGCTGCGCACCTCCTGCACCGCGATCAGGTCAAAGTGTGACATCACCTCAGCAATGTAGTACAAACTCTCAGTGGTGCGCGGCCCGTACTTTGCCGCACCGAACTCCCGCAGGTTCCACGTGGCCACCAGAAGGTGCTTGTCGAGATCCTTCTGCGGCACCTCGGTGTCGATCTGCGTTTTGAGGCGCAGTAATCCTTCCGCCGTGCGGCGGTCCGCTTCCTCTTCTGATTTTAAATTGTTATAGAATGGCATGTGCGTGGTTACGTTTGGGATTGAATCTCACACCACTGGCTCTGTTATGGTGAAACTTATCCTTCACCACATTGGTGCAACGACCAATCAACGCCTTGGCAGTCCTCGCAATGTGGGTCACCCGGCCTACAGTGGGCACGATGATGTTCTGCAACGGATTGTAAACCAACAGGAACTCATTCGCGCTGGCAGACACGGGAGAAAAATCGCACTGACGCCCCAACACCCCGCCCTCATGAGATAAGAGCAAAGGCTCTACAACGCCTTTAAGCGCCAGCGAATCACTTTTCAGCAACATCATTAGATTAAGTTTGTCTATACCTAAACCTAATCAAGCGTTTCTTTTATTCTACCGCCACTTTATATCAATTATGAATGCATCATTATCGTGATAGAATCATCACTCATAGCCATATTCATTATAAGAAAATAAGTCGCCTTAAGGGATCCTGATTGATAAGGAGGGAATTGAAGTGCCTCATTAAAACTAGATCAAGGACTGGTTCGCGTCCTTCGCCCGAAAGGTGAAGGTTGTCTGCACCCTCGAAGACCACGTCCTTCGCAACGGTTTCGGCACCGGCATCATCGAACAACTTAGCGAGGCGGATATCCATACCCCCGTCGTCCGAATCGGCTGGCCTTATCGGTTCATCAAGTACGCCCCCTCTGTCCTCCGCAAAAAGCACGGACTCAGTGTCGAAAACACCGTCTCTAAAGTGCTGACTCAGTTGGCGGTGGACTGACCTTGGGGTATATCATGCCATTGTTCTGAGGGACATGGCATGAGATATGAATCAAAGTGGAGTCCCATGATGCTGCGCGCCTATTATCTCGCTTTTTTAGTCTGGGGACAGGCTGTTGCACTGCATGCAGCAGAAGAAGAAGAAGAAGAGGAGGAGCGGGTGCCCGCTGCCATCCCAAGTGAGTCGTCTCTAGTACGCAAAGAGCAGATGAACGAATCGGGTGAAAGGCTCGGTTCTGTTATTGATGACATCGGCGCTTCACTCGCAGCGACGCCCATGGAATGGATGAATGAACCAGTCTGGCGGGGCATCATCTGGCTGAAAATCCTGACCAGCGGACTCCTTTTATTGGTTCTCATCATCGGTGCCCCGTTGCTCCACAGAGCCATCGGCAGGCGTCTTCAAACGCCTGCCGCAGACCGGCCACAGAGCGCCTCCCAACTCCTGCTCGATGCGCTAAGACACCCGCTCTACCTCTTCATCTGTGTGTGCGGGGGCTATTGGACGCTCACACCTCTGTTCCCCCATTTTGCCAACTCCAACGGGAGCAACAAAGCGCAGTCGCTGGCGGGGCATGTCACCGATGCAGTCGTACTGATCGCCCTCACCTGGTTTGCCGTCCGCCTTGTCAGGCTCGTGAACGGACGTCTTCGAGTCTGGGCCGCCAAGGACGACCGTCATTCTGCTGTGATCCTCGCCGCCCTCCTGCGCAAAGGCGTGCGCCTGGTGTTTCCAACGGTCGCGCTGCTGATGATGCTGCCGCTGTTGAATCTTCCCCCTGAGAATCTGCTGGTAATAAACCACATCACCAGCCTCTTCCTCATCGGCGGCATGTCGTGGCTTATCCTTCAGGGGCTGGATGCGTTCGAGCAAGTGCTCCTCAGCCGCCACCAGCTTGACACCCCAGACAATCGGGAAGCCCGCCGCATTTTCACCCAGGCCAACCTGCTCAAAAAGTAATCGTCGCCATCGTCCTCATCCTCACTGCGGGTTCTATGCTCATGGTCTTCGATTCTGTCCGTCAATACGGCAGCAGCATCCTCGCATCGGCGGGCATTGCAGGTTTGATCGTTGGTGTGGCCGCTCAGCGCAGCATCGCCGGCCTGCTTGCAGGCTTCCAGATCGCCATCGCCCAGCCCATCAGCATCGATGACGTCGTCGTGGTCGAAGGCGAGTGGGGGCGCATCGAAGAAATCACGCTCACCTACGTTGTTGTTCGCATCTGGTATCAGCGCCGGCTGGTGCTGCCGATCAACTACTTCATCGAAAAGCCGTTTCAAAACTGGACACGCCAAACCGCCGAAGTGCCGGGCACCGTCTTTATTCAGGTGGACTACAGTGCGCCTGTTGGCGAACTTCGGGACGAACTCACACGCATCGTGAAAGCCTCCGGGCATTGGGACGGTCGCGTGGTGGGTCTGCAGGTCACCGACAGCCTAGACAGCACCCTGGAATTGCGCGCTCTTGCCAGTGCCGCCGACGGCTCGAAAGCCCGGGATCTGCGCTGCGAGATCCGCGAAAAGCTCGTCGAATACATCCGCACAAATCATCCTGAAAGCCTGCCGCGAATCCGCATGGGGCTTGATGACCGCGTTTCAGTACTCAAGCACGCCGCAGGTAAGGCTGATGCATCATGAACCATTCAAAAATGGGCAGCCCGAATGTGGTATCAATTCCCGCCTCCCCCCTGTGCCGACGTGTCACCCAGTAGTGATTCGCAGCTTTTGCGCAAAAATTCCCTGCATTGACCTTCCGCATCAGATGCTGCCTTTCCAAATTGTACCGCCATGAATTCGGATTGGAAATCCGGCTAAATTTTTATACCATTGCACATGCGCACAAAAAAATCGGTGACGGGCTTTTTCCAGAGTTATTCAGCATAGCCGCCATGTTTTCTCAAGATGACCAGACAGCTTCTTCAGAACCCGAAATGACGAATAATGCAGAGCGTTCGAAAAATGAAACACGCCAGATGGCGATTCAGGACTGCCTAGCAAAGCAACCCCCTGAAGCTTTGGAAGAGTTCGAACTGCTATCGACAACGGACAGGCCGTTCCACGCGCATCCCTCGGCTGCCAACCGGCGGTCACGGCCCTGGCCAAAAGGATACGTTTTTGCGTCTATCGTCATGGCCGGCGTTTGTGGTTATCTTCTCGGCATCAACCACCGGCCATCGGCATCTCCAACTGGACGACCCAGTGCAGCATCTTCCTCTGCCACGGCACCCGCGACGGAACTTGTGGCGCTCCCAGGCGGGCGCTTTTCCATGGGGGACACGATGGATGGATCGAAGGATGCAAGGCCTCATCAGGTCAGTCTGGCCCCGTTCATGATGGCCCAACATGAAGTGACCTTGGAGCTGTGGACCAACGTCATGCTTTGGGGCCGGGACCAAGGCTACCCAGATCTTCCTCCTGGCAGTGGTAAAACGAACGATCACCCTGTCTATGGCATCTCCTGGAATGACGCGGTGAAGTGGTGCAACGCCCTCAGTGAAAAGGAAGGCCTGACGCCATGTTATTACACCGAAGCCACCCGGCAAACCATCGCGCGCAAAGGTGCGGCGGACATCGGCAACCAGCAGGTCTATTGGCAGGCCAATGGCTATCGCCTGCCCACGGAAGCCGAATGGGAGTTGGGCGCGCGCGGTGGTCTGGCTGGAAAGCGTTTCCCCTGGGGCAACGAGATCACGCATAAGCAGGCCAACTACCATGGCTCCACACACATCGACTATGACAAGAGCCAGCGTAACGGGCCCGCCGCCGCTCTGATGAGCAGCCCCCCCTGCACCGCTGCCATTGGCAGTTTTCCACCCAATGAATTTAGCCTCTATGACATGGCTGGCAACGTGGCCGAATGGTGCTGGGATTTCTACGATGAAAGCTACGGTGCCCCGATGCCGCTGCTCAATAACCCGCACGGCCCAGACACGGGTAAAACCTGCGTCGTCAGAGGCGGCAGCTGGCGCCACACCGCCGCTGCCGCCCGCTGCGCGAGTCGTTTCAGCCTGGCGGGTGATCAGACGGCATCGTATGTGGGCTTTCGGGTGGTGCGCGGGCGCTGACACACCGCAAGGCCATCCACGCACCGCCCCCCGTGGCGTGAGCAGCCTTCCAAGTTGCTGGCTGCTACGGATACAGCTGGCAGCCTCTGCGCCTTCGTCCTGACTTCCGGCAACCTGCATGATCAAACCGCAGCGCGCCCGATCCTCGACGCCTTTAGAGGCATTCATTTTGTAGGAGCCAAGGCTTCGACAGCCAGAGCTTCCGCCAGACATTGACCCAGCATGGGGCTACTGGCAGGCCCATGCCCCGCAAAGGCTTCCTCAAACTCGACGATCAGCCCACGCCTTGGATCAAAGCGTCTACGGGCATCGCCAAGAAATCGATTTCAAACAAAAAACATCAGGAAAGGGCGTCAGGTTGCAAGAGGAGTCTCGACCTCATGCCCTGCCTTGTTACCGGACAGACGAGCCTGAAAAGCCAGCTGACATAACTGGCCTTCGAATGAGGAGCCAGGAATCATGTCCACAGGTTGCGATCCAAAGTGCGATAGTTGATAGCCTCAAGCAGGTTGTCGCTGCTGATGGACTCGGCACCTTGAAGATCGGCGAGGGTACGGGCAACTTTCAGGATGCGGTCGTGCGCCCGGGCAGAGAAGCTGAGTTCAGACATGACATTCTCCAGCAATGCGCTGCTGCTGGCATCAAGCTGGCAGTGCTTTTTGATCAGACGAGGATTCATGGCGCTGTTGGTGTGGATGCCTTTTTGCCCTTTAAAACGCTCGGCCTGGATGGTCCTGGCCTGTTCGACGCGGGCCCGGATGTCAGCCGAGGGCTCACTCGGCTCATTGTTTGTGAGCGCTTTGTAGTCCACGAGCGGGACATCGACGTGCAAGTCGATTCGATCCAGCAGGGGTCCGCTGATGCGCTGACGATAACGCTGAATCATCACGGAGGAACAGCGGCAAGCTCTTTTAGAATCGCCGTAGAATCCACACTGGCATGGGTTCATCGCGGCCACGAGGAGCGCCAAGGCCGGGAAAGTCATCGTTCCCGCAGCGCGTGAGATAGTCACCTTTCCATCTTCCAAAGGCTGCCGCATGACTTCGAGGGTGCTGCGGCGAAATTCCGGCAGTTCGTCGAGAAAAAGCACGCCATTGTGTGAGAGCGAGATCTCGCCCGGCCCTGGATTGGTGCCACCACCGAGCAGGCCAGCATCGCTGATGGTGTGATGCGGAGAGCGGAAAGGCCGGGTGGCAATGAAAGCCCGTGATTCGTTGAGCAGCCCGCCGATGCTGTGAATCTTCGTCGTCTCAATGGCCTCCTCCTCAGTCATCCGGGGCATGATGGTGGGGATGCGTTTGGCGATCATGCTCTTGCCGGTACCGGGCGGCCCGACCATCAGCAGATTGTGACCTCCCGCGACGGCGACTTCAATGGCTCGTTTGGCGTGGCGCTGTCCCTTCACGTCGGCGAAGTCGATGTCATAGTAGTCTGCCGTCGCAAAGAACTCGGCGGCTCTGCACGGTTCAGGAAGCAGTTCCAAGTCACCTTTGAGGAAGTCCACCACCTCCCGGAGATTCTGAGCGCCGATGATTTCGATGCCTGCGACGACGCTGGCCTCAATGGCCGCCCGCTTGGGAACCAAGATGCGTTTGCGCCCCTTTCTGCGCGCTTCCAGGGCCACGGCGAGAAGGCCCCGCACTGGGCGCAGTTCGCCGTTCAGGGCCAGCTCGCCGATCATCGCAGTTTCAACGAGGGTATTGATCGGAATCCGCGCGCGATGCGCGATCAGCGAAATCGCAATCGGCAGATCAAAACCGGTGCCTTCTTTTTTCAAATCCGCAGGAGCCAAGTTCACGGTGGTGACTCCATCATTCATCATGAAGCCGCAGGAAGAAATCGCCGCCGTGACTCTCTCGCGGCTTTCCTTTACTGAAGCATCTGGCAGGCCGACGATAAATATCTTCGGAGTTCCACCACCGTCGTATGATTCGATTTCCACCTCTATAGCATCAACGCCGACAAGGGTGGCTGAGTAGGTGCGGGCGATCATTCGAGAATGACTATTGAGTGGCTCATCATGAGTGCAAGTATGGGAAACCATCTTTCAATGTGAGCGTCGCAGCCCGAGCCGTAAGAATGTGGATGCGGCAAAAAGCGACTCAGCCATCGTTTGCCCACGACATTCGAACCAACGATCAGGGAGCACGCACTCTCCGCAAGTAAAGTGGAATAGAAATTCCGAATAAAATCGCGTCGCGTCCCAATGCCCACCAGGCTGCGTGAAGGGATGGCTTTTCAGTCAGACCAAAACACCCACATGACACTGGAACACCCCGGATGACTGCTGAGGCCAGGACCATGCCAAACATAGCACAACAAAGCAGTACACCAAGCAATGCGGGCCTTTGCAGCGCTGGGACCAGCAAGACCGCAGCGAGTAGGATCTCGACTGCGGGCAAAATCAAAGCCACCGGATTGATCAGAGCACTGGGAAGCACATTAAAGCGGGCGATCACATGGGAAAAATCGGCAACGCCTTGAAACTTGACGACGCCTGCGTAGCCGAACACGGCAGCAATGATCAAGATTAGGGGCCAGTCCCACCAAGGGGTTTTTTTTCTATCTGAAGTGGAGGCAGACATATTTGCGGTTTGTGGTTTACTTGGTTTCCACGGCCTGTCCTGCCTCTTCCCAAGCGGCCCACCCAGCCTCAAAGAGGAGGAGGCCGTTGAAGCCACGTTGATGGAGCTCTTTGGCGAGGGCACCGGCATCGGGACAGTGCAAATCGGCGCAATAAAGCAGCAAGGGACGGCCAGCGGCCACGGCTTCACGCAGGAGAGATTCGGTCTTTGGGTAATATTCTGCCCATTGTTTCCTCGGCAGGCTGATCGCACCTGGGATGTGGCCAATCTCCCAGAAGAGATCGGGACGAGCATCAATGATGAGATGTGTGCGACTCGTGACCGCCTGAATCACCTGCTCTATACCGACGACAGTGATGGGACGCGCATCGGAATCAATACCCGGCCCTTTCAAAGGGGCCTCCATTTGCTGCACCTGCGTGGTGTAGACCATGCCGAGAGCATCGGACCGCAGTTGATTGATAAGGAATGCAAGTCCTGTGGCGATGACTAGGAGGACAAGGAGTCGTTTGAAGTCAGCTAACATGGCGAAGCGGAGATTGAAGCTATGGAAAATGAGCACTGCGCAGCAAGTATATGGATGACCGAGATTAAAAAGTGGTACGGCTCCAGTCACGGAGGAAACGCCCGCTGCCTGTGATCTCCTCGATCTTGATTTGAGCGGGATGCTTGGCGGCAAGGGCTTGCCAAAAGTAACGGCCTGGGCCGCCAGCAAACGAGCCAACCTGAATCGTCACGGCCGGTGGTGCGGCCACATCCATGAGTTTCAGAAGGGACGAACTGGGCTGGTCGGGATTGAGGAGCACCCAGCGTTTGGTCATGGCAAGGCTGGGATTATCCTGAACGTCAACTTGCTCGGTCACGTTCCCAGCCAGAACACAGACATCGGCAGCCGGCAAAGCAGCGGCGGTTGGAGTCCATCGCATGCAAAGTTGCAGCGGTTCAGTCGCACAGCGTTCGCGGATGCGGTGACCGTAAAATTTTCCCATAACCGTTTCATCGAGCCCGAGTACAAGCACGGTGGTTTGCGGTAGCTGTCCATGAACAGCCACCACCCCGTCGGTCAACTGGATCTGAGATGGGGTGCACAGCGCCCAAGTCCACCACACGAGAATTACAAGAGCCCAAGCAGCCCCTGCGAATTTCCAATGTCCCCTTCCCGGCCAAGCTTTCAGGCCAAGACGCACGAGCAGTAGTAGCACGAATAACACGCTAGGCACGAGCCAGAGCTGCCAATGGTGGGCGATAGTGGTGAAGCAGGCCCCCAGGCCGAAGGACACCCAAACGGCCAGCGGTGGTGAAAAACGCATGCGCGCCAACGGCGTGCAAAGAAGGAGTGCCGCCGCCCAGGCAAGGCCGTAGCCCAACCGCAGATACCAAGGCCACTCCACGAGCCAAGTGGCATGACTGTTGACGAGCCGGCCATAGGTTTCGGTTCTTCCGACCGGTTGATACCATTGACGAAATGCCTCTGCTCCCCGCTCATGACCCCAGCCCTCCGGCGCATCCCAGGCCATGCGCGGTATAGACTTGTAGATCAGCCAGCGATTGGTGACGGACTTGTCTTCTCCTGACATGCCATGCAGGGTCCGGTCAGAAAAGCCGAGATTCGTGGCGTAGAGCATCAACCCGAGGGAGAGTATGACCAGCGCGATTAATCTCCGACGTAGCCAAGGGCGTGGTGCATAAGCCATGAGGATGACGGCCCCGGCCAGCCAGGCGACGGCCGCTCCACGAGAAAATGTTTGGACCAGGAAGACTCCCAGCACTGCATTCGCGGCCAGAGCGATCCAAAAACCTGCTTTTCCCCATCCTCTCGGCAGATAGGCCAGCATCCATACCGCCAGCATGATGAGAGTGATGAGCGAGCCCGTGACATTCGGATTGCCGAAGCCCCAATCAAGACGGACTTGGCCGTTGTAAAAGTAGTCGCGCATGGTGGGCGAAGAACGGAGGCTTAAGCCGGAGGATGTTTGCGTTTGCGATAGATGACGATGAGCGCAGCAGACAGGGTCACGATGACGTGCAGAGACAGGACGATGATGCTGAGCCTGTAACTGGCGATGTCGGTCTTGGAGACTTGTTTAACGATGTCGAAGTGGCGGAAGTTCTCGAACGTTCGCAGATAACCACTCCACCCCCAGTAACCGGTAATGAAGGGCCGCGTGATCCACTTGAGCCATTCGGGCAGGGCCAGAACAGCTCCTGAGAGCGGCAACTGAAGGCCGACGAGATAGATGGAGAGCAGCGAGGCGCGTTCCGGAGTATTGGAAATGGCGGAGAAGAAAAGGCAGG
>NCCR01000109.1:16441-22248 GCA_002279765.1 Verrucomicrobia bacterium 12-59-8
GTGGCCATGAAGAGAATAAAGAACTGCTCAGCCATCAGTCCCGGAAACCCGCACATGATTTTGACAAAGCCAGCCATCAAGGCGGCCTGCAGAAGGCTGAAGCCAAAGACCTGCCCTACTTTGGTAAGCAGGTAGGCGGGTGGAGAAAGACCGGCACGCAGCTCTTTGGTAAGCACCTGGCGCTCCTTGGCGATTTCGCGGGCGGCATTGTTGGCCCCCATCAAGGTCAAGAGGATGACCTGAAACATGCTGAGCCCCCCAACGAGGGAGGACACTTGAAAAGATTCGGTGAGGTACTGCAGACGCTCCGCCAGATTTTCGACGACGTTGGTTTGGACATGCAGCGAAAGGCGCTTGACCTCCGGCAAGCCCTTGAGGGCAAAAACCGCCACCAACAGCGGAAAGGAAATCATGAGGACCAGCTGCAGCCAGAGCTGACCCTTGTCCAGCCACAGCAGGCTCATCTGCCGCAGACTGAGGGTCCAAAACTGTCTGAGACTGGACGCTGGTCTGGCGGACTTGATCGGCACAGGAGGTGAAAGCGGCTGCTGCTCAAGCCCAAGCACATCCATGGGCCCGTAACTACCAGCATATTGGTAGATGTCCTCCAACGCTGACTGGCCAAAGTAACCGAGCATACGATCCGGCGGACCCGCAAATAGAACCTGCCCTTGATTCAGCAGCACAACCTGGTCACAGACATGCAGATTGGCGATGGCATGGGTCACGATGACAATATTCTTGCCGCTCTGCTTCGCGAGATCCGCAAGCCAGTGCATCAATTCACGCTCCGAGTGTGGATCAAGGCCGCTTGTCAATTCATCCAAAAACAGAAAAGCAGGATCACCAAGCAGTTCCTCAGCCAGCGCCAGTCGCCTTAACTGCCCCCCGGAGAGCGTGGCAATCTTCTGATTCATCACCCCATCAAGCCCTGTCAGATTCACCACCCGGGCCAGCCAGTCGAGGCTCTCTCGCGAAGATATTTTCCCCAAGCGCAGAGCCAACGCCGTATCCAACGCCTCCAACACGGTCGTTTCAATGTGGAAAGCCGAAAACTGCGGTAGGTAGCCGATGGCCAGTGGGTACTGTGCTTTTAGTACGGCAGGCGCATGCCCATCAAGCAAGACACAGCCTGAAGAAGCCGGAATGATTCCCGACAGAATCTTGAGAAAGGTACTTTTACCACAGCCCGAAGGTCCAACCACCGCCGTGAAAGTTCCCGCAGGAAAAGCAACCGCAGCATTCTCAATGAGAAAGCGCGGAGAAGAAGCCAGTCCAGGCACGACGAAGGATAGGCGTCGTGTTTCAATCATAGGCAGTAATCAGACCCAGTGAACCAGTTAACTCTGCAGTCATCAGCTTTTGCGGCAAGAGTTGGCATAGATGACCCCACCCGTACGAACTTCGAGTTCCAACTGGTAACGTTGACCTTTGTCGAAGACGGACTGGCCGCTGTTGTCAGGAATAAGGATGGGCAGAATTCGACCCGTGGACTGACTGCGGAAGGAGAACAAGCGGCCTTTTCCCAAATCACCGCCCAGGTCGGCATCTAGGATGAGCTCGGCGCGGAAGCGGGATCCGAGAACGGCTTCGTGGTTGCGCAGGTAGGATTCAATGGGGAATTCCTCCAGGGTGCGGAGCGGGTCTGCGCCTGTCTTGAACAGCATGAAGCCCCCGATGGCCAGGGCCACCGCTCCAAAGGCACCCAGCAATGCCCAGAGCCAGGCTTTGCTTTTCTGCTGGCCTTGGTGCGGGGGATACCATGCGGGGGACTGCTGCCCGACCGGACTGTTCCATGCCTGCTGGGGATGGGGCTGGTATCCTGGGGGAGGCGCTGCGAATGGCTGCTGCCAGGCTGGCGGCGGCTCGGGTGCGTAAGCTGGCTGGGACTCGTCTGTCTGGTAAGGATGTTCGGGAGCGGGCATGGGGGATTGGAAGGGAGGTAAGTTATTTGCCTGCGGCAAAATTATTTGGGGGCTCTTTTCTGGCGGTGGCGGCATCCAAGGACATGCCCCAGGCTTTGGCAATGTCTTCGGCGGGCAGGGGCATGCGTTGTTCAACGTGGATTTAGTCGAGTTAGCGATTGCCGACCTGAAAATATTTCACACCTCCTTTATACATCCGCTTCAAGGCGTATAATAAAAAGGAACAGAAAGAATTTTATCATCGGCGACCACATGAATGCTTCCTGTTAAAGGAATTGCAGAATGCTTCCGCATTCCAATTGCGATAACACCATCCCGTTCCTTGACGCAATTTAAATGCTCGATAGCCGCAGGACTGTTATGATCTATTATAATTTTTGCCTCACCCATGAATTTATATCTCAAATGTTGCGTGGTTTTCCAGGCTTCGGCACCAATAGTTATGAATGTCGGGTCGCTCCAAATTTCCTCGGTAGCAAACTGACTCCTGCCAACGACGGGGAGATCGGCGACGATGATTCCCGTATTTGTTGTTACTTTTATCGGAAGGTGATACACAAATTCGCCATATATTTTTTCCAATCCCTCTACTTGGAGGTGTATTAGGCCGGTGTTGGACGAAGAAATCTCGATTGACGTCTTCATGCCAGGAAAATTGGCCTTCGCTTCAATTGCCTCGATCACTCTTTTCGAGCCAGTCGTCAGATGTATCTCATAAGACTCTTTAGACCGCACTGCCTCAAATGAAGGTGAAATGATGACCCTCCGTGGAGACACCATTAAATCGCTTGTCACATTATAGTTCAAAACGAAATCCTTGTTGAACTGCTCCGCACCGTGAACCAATACCAGCATAACCTTCACTGCGAACGAACCGGATTGAACGTCTGGCACGTCCAGCTGAAAAGGAATATTGAGGCGGCCAAGGGGATCCAGCTTATCGCCAGCATTTTTGGCCAACGTTACGCAGCTACAACTCGGGACCACAGCTTTGAGCACAACCGAACGATCTCCGACATTTTTAAGTCCAATCAGGAAAGGAACACGCGTATTGGGAGAAACATCAATTGTCTCTGGCATCTCGATTTTGAGATCTTCTCGAAGCCTTCCTAAGGCTGCGCGTCCACAACCGCAAAGGAGAACTGTAGTCGCCCACAAAAAAATGACGCATCGGTTCATAAACCTAAATAATGACTTCAAGGGACAATTGAACTATTTCGATTTAAGGAGTGGGTGCAGATCCATGTCGCGTATTTCACTGGCATACGTCGTTGGAACACGGAAAGCTTCATCAGGGATGACTTGCTTTAGCAATTTAATCGAGTCCCTGTTTACTTGATACATTGGATAATGCGACGGGTCCATTCCAGGCGCCACCACCTGATACTTTAATGGGATCTTAAAGATCTTGCCACCAGCTTTTAGTTCGTACCAGTCACTGAGCTCATGCTTGGCAAGCACCTTACCATTTCTAGTACTTTCCGCACCCACGATTTGAAGTGTATCAGCCTCAATCAGCACAGATCTCACCAAAGAATCACTTCGCTCAAATCTTAGGTTCAGCCCACTGGGCGTGCTCGATTGACCTCTGAAAAAAGGCAGAACCGCACCGACTAAAGTGGCTGAGTTGCCAAGATCGGGCATTACAAACGGATCATGCTTTTTCGCCTGCAAAAGATAGAGTGAAAGATAAAGTGGGTTATAGCGCAGTTTATTCTCAAACCGGAGTTTTGTGTAGGTGTCAGATAGGGTAGATGATATTGCAAGGGTGTTGCTAAAGATGTCCCAATGCCAATATGTAACGCCATCAAACGCTGACATCATCTCAAGCCCGCTTCCAGATGGCTCGCCTTTTTTGAATGATTTGTAGTAATACTTGCCGTTTTGCTGGCAAAACTCCACCCTGCATTCCTGGTTTGCCTCGTCACGCTGAACCCACTCCATCGCTAAAGAAGGAATGGCTGAGGCTTGCTCATGAACGTGAACAAGCAATTTCTGCAATTCTACAGTAGGAGCCACCGCGTTGGCAGAGACTTCCTGGGAGCACACGGACACCGAGGAGAGAAGCAATGTGCAACATGCGGCGAGATCCACTCGTCGATTAAAAACGAAAAAGCGAGAGTCTGCCAGGAAGTCTTTCATAGAGTATAGCAGATTTTGGGAATTATATTTACTACTGTGACGGTGGTGCCCCATCTCTACAACTAGTAGTAATAGTCTTGCTCGCCCCGCAACGGACGTTTTGTACAGTGTCGCAAGTTGATGATTCTACCCAACCTGATATTTGAAAGCCACAGCCTGAGCCTCCTATCCTAGCGCTGATGCCACCACCAGAGCCATCGGTTTGGGGTTGGCACCCAGTCCAAGCTTTGGAAATATTAAGAAGAAGCCAGTAATCATGACAATCGTAATTGCAGCTGCCGGACTGGCCATTGCATTCAGGTATCGAACTCAATGAGTCAGTCCGGCTCAGGATAAGCGCGGCACAGAACAGCAGGCCGAGCAGCGCTCCAGATTTTTTTGTAATGGCAGGTATTGTTTTCGATTTCATATGGGGTGTGGGGGTATGTGGGTGTGAAAAAATGCTTTTCTATATTGAGATCAATTCATTCCTGGATATTCGCGGACCAAGGTGCCATTCTTATAAACCTTATAAATTCCGTTCTGGTAAGTCCGCGTGTAATCCCCATTGGACTCCCTTATTAGTTCCGCTTTGGCATTATAGTTTGCGTTGTAGGAAATAGCTGGAACATCGCCGGAACCTTGGCGAAGCTCAATTTTCCGCAACATCTTGCCGCCTCCGGGTAGCATAGTGAAAATGTATTCTTTCATACCCCCATTTGGCAAAATTTCCTTCCATCCAACGGGTGTGCCTATTTGGAAATTTTGAACGATCAAAGGCTCTCCTTTCTTATCATATTGAATGATTTTTGGCGACAGAATCTTCTCATGCTCACCGATTCTGATTGTCTCAGAGTTGATCACTTCGTACGTGATGTCGTTGATCTTTTTCAACCAGCCTGTATGACTAAGCCAAGCATAACTCGCCTTTTGCCCGGATTCTTTTGTGGTGACCTCAAGATGTTCTGTTTCATCCGCTTCAGAAGCTCTATCAAGCTTGAATTGATTTGAGTTAACACAGATTTCCGAGACATACCCACTGCCCAACGCTTTATCAACCTTTGAGAGATATCCGCCAGAAAGCGGCGGAGGCGAAAAGTAGTTTATTGTGGCCAGCAAAGGCTCGCTTCCATTTTTGCCACCCGCCTGAAGAACCTTCAGCCGTTCCTGCCCATCAATTTTTTCGCGGGAGAAGCGAACCAATTCCTTTCCCGTCTCGTCATAAATGCCCTTACATTTGCCGTCATCGTCGTAGCGCCAACTGAGCGTAGTGTTCGAGGCTTTATCATGCAGATCTCGCAATCTGCCATCTTGAAAACGATACTCTTGCCCGTCATAGCTGAGTCTGATTGAATCATGGACAAAGTCCACTTTAGCAAGTTCATCGCCCATCCCGAACTGGTTTTCTCCGCTACGAGGCATTGTTATTTTTTGACCGCTCGGCAAGATAAAACAGGCAACTTCCTCCGACTCTAAATAGACATGCGAATCCAGTACTGCCAACTTCCAGCCTGGCGGCAAACCGCCGAAAACATTTGTAGTCGGCTCTGTTGCAAACACCAAATTTAAAGGGATGGCGAATTTTGAATCTTTTCCTTGGATACTTCCTAGCCCCCACTTTAGTTCAAGGAATCCGCTTGAAGTGTGTCTGGCATGATACTTAGGCCCTAATGTGAATTCCTCTGTAGCCGAGACTGCACACACAGCAAGTGTAGCGATATAAATGAATCCTAACAGAAACTCAGATTTCTGAGGAAGACG
>NCCR01000110.1:0-15202 GCA_002279765.1 Verrucomicrobia bacterium 12-59-8
GTGCCGGTGCTTGTTTGGCAGTCTCCTGCAGTTCTTTCCATGCCTTGCGCAGTTCATCCCACGCTGAGGGTGCCACCACTGGCGGAAGTGGTGGCGGAGCAGCAGATGACTGCCCGGTCTGCTTGCGCCAGGCGGCTTCACGGAGGCGCTGCTCCTCGGGGTCTGGTGGTGCTGCGGGTGCCGCGCCGGTGCCCTGCTGCCAGTTCTCCCACAGCCATTTGACGAAGCCCGCCAAGACCGCGATGACGATGATCGCCATCTGGAAAGGATCGAAATCGCCGCTGAGCAAAAGTGGATTCATGGACTAAATAACACCTACGGGTCATTTCGCGCCGTCTGAGCCGCCGGCGATTTTGGTGCGCATTTCGGTGTCAGCGAGCACGTTTTTGTATTTGGCAAAGTCCATGACACCGAGCTGCCCGTTGCGGAAGGCTTCTGCAATTGCGAGAGGAACCTGCGCCTCGGCTTCCACGACTCGTGCGCGCATTTCCTGGGTGCGGGCGGACATTTCCTGCTCCAGCGCCACAGCGGCGGCGCGGCGCATTTCGGCCATGGCTTGTGCGATCTTCTTGTCGGCCTCGGCCTGCTCGGTCTGGAGCTTGGCCCCGACGTTTTCACCGACGTCGATGTCAGCGATGTCGATGGAAAGGATTTCAAAGGCGGTGCCGGCGTCCACGCCTTTGTGCAGGACGAGCTTGGAGATGGAGTCAGGATTTTCGAGCACATCCTTGTAGGATGCCGAGGAGCCAATGCAGGTGACGATGCCTTCACCGACACGGGCGATGACGGTCTCCTCCGTGGCACCGCCCACGAAACGGTCGAGGTTTGTACGCACGGTCACCCGCGCACGGACGCGCAGGGAGATGCCGTCCTTGGCAACGGCATCGATTTTGCCACCACGGCCCATGTCGGGATGGGGACAGTCAATGACCTTGGGATTGATGCTGGTGCGCACCGCTTCGAGCACCGTTTTGCCGGTGCCCTTACAAGCGAGATCGATGGCACAGGCGCGGTTAAAATCGAGCGGGATGCCGGCCTTTTCGGATGCGATCAAGGAGAGCACCACATGCGTCACTTCACCACCGGCCAGGAAGTGCGCCTCAAGCTGGTCGGTGCCAATAGGAATGCCAGCCTTGGCAGCCGTGATGCGGGTATCGACGATCATTGCATTAGGAACCCCCCGCAGCCACATGGCCAGCAGCGTGGGGAAGCTGACAGGCGCGTTGGCGATGCGCGCGCGAAGCCAAAGATTGAAAAACTTCGCAACCATCAGGAACAGGACAAGAGCGACGATGATGACAGCGCCGATGAGGAATATTTCGAGGGTGGCCATGAGAGGGAGGTATGTGGGTTGGGGGAAAAGGGCGATTCAGAGGATGCGCACGAGAAGATTACCGGGCTCAGCCGCAATGACCTCGACACGGGTCCCAGCTGCCGCGAGGCCGTTCTGGCAGCGCACCTCGTAGCGCTGACCGGCTATTTCAGCACGCCCTAGCGGACGCAGCTCCGTAAGCGCAAAGCCTTGAGAACCTGGGGCGGCACCGGTGGCAACCGGGGTTTCGATGCTGGCGGTGAGTGTCAATGCACGGTGGAAAAATTTAACCGCAAACCAGCGCAGCCAGACGATCAACAGTGCCACAACAAACACCACGATGCCCAGCACAAGCGCCAGCCGCTGGCTGGAACTCCAGCCTGCCAGTTCCTCCGACGTCAAGGCAAGCCAGATGGCAATAAAGATCGAAATCGTGCCTAGAATGCCCGCCACCCAGCCGGGCAGGAAGGTTTCCAGCATGATGAGCAGGATGCCGAACAGCGTAAGGATGGCAATGCTGGCGAGCATAAGGAGTTCAAGCTGGATGCTGCAAGACAGGGCGTCAACACGCGATCATACACGTAACCGAAAGTCCACAGCTTAGATCAGGGCTCACGCAGCGGCACCATGGACTGCCGCCAGTCTTTCGCCCCCGTAGGAATATCACCCAGATTGAGAAACGTGGGGGAAGCGGGGCTGGCGAATGTCGTTCGGGAGAGACGGCTGGCATCCGCAGATGCCGCAGATTCAAGAAGATTCTGGGTCCGCAGTTTGACCACGCTGCCGATGGGTGCGCGCGCCAGGATTGGATCGCCACCCAGTTCGGCGCGTGGTTCGATACGCGTCCAGGTGTTGGCCGACCAATAGTCGCCCTTCCAGGACCGGTTGGCACTGGTGGGAACATAAATGGCAAAGCGATCGAACAGAACTTCCGGCACATAGCGGCTGCCCACGCGGCTGGCGAGTGGCGGATCGCTCGGGTCTGGACGGCTTTCCGTGGATTCCAGCAGGTATTCTTTGTCGTCGATTTTAACCACGCACCAGGCATGCCCGCCGAGATCGCCGTAGCGTCCCAGAGCCACCCGCACTTGAAATCCGCGCGACATCAGCCAGTCGGCCAGAAAAATGGAGGAGTCTTCGCAGTCGCCACGCTGCAGACGCTGCGTTTCATCCGCAAACTGCCAGCAGTCCGTCTGCTCCGGCTTGGCAAAGCTGCTGCCCGCCTTGGCACCGGGGTCGTTGGTGTAGCGGCAGTTGGAGTGGACGGCGGACCAGATGGTGAAGAGCTGCTGCACACGCGACTGGTTTTTCGCAAACACCGCCGAGGGGGCGTAACCAGTCAAAAACTCGTTCACATAATGGAACCGGCCAGCAGTGTCTGCCGCGATGACTGCATACTTGCGGTGACACTTGGGGCATTCCAGCGCCATGCTGCGCTGCGCCCGCGAGAGCTTCATGAAATGCGGCTGTTTGCAATGGACGCAGGTGCTGAAAAACGGCTCATCGCCTGATTGGGACAAAGCTTCCGGCGTGAAATCACGCAGGCGCTGCCCCAGCACGAGCAAGGCTTCGTGCATCAGCCCACTGGCCCGCGGACGCAGAGCGATGGCCATGTGAGTCATCTCCGGCTGTGCCCGGTGCGAATACTCGTGGAAACGCTGCAACAACTCGCGCAGACTTGGACTGCTGGCGGAACAGACCGAGACACGATAGTAACGTGGCATGCCTTCCTGCACCAGTTCGGTGACTTTGTTGAGGTCCGTCGTGTCGATTTTGGGAAACTCATTGTCCAGCCAGGCCTCCATTTCAGGATCAACCCGCAGGGTCGGTGTATTTTCCGCCATGCGCGAATAATTGAACTGATCCACCAAGTCGAGACGGAACTTGGCAGCACTGTATTTGGCCCCGGGACTTGTCATCAACTCGCCGAGCCGCATTTCCCAACCCTGCAGCCAACCTTCCTTCAATGCGGCAGTCCCACCCGCCAACAGGACGGCAGCGGTGCTTAACCAGATGATGAGACGGCTTTTCATAACGCCTCAAATTATAGTTTTTATAATAATTTCCGCAACGAAAACCCCTTCCGTTGACAAAGTACTTACGTTTAAAACCTCCAGTGGCGGGGAAGGTTTTGAACGGAGGTCGCAACCGCTACTTTTTCACCTGAAAAGGAATGCGTGGCGTGTAGGGCCATAATTTTGGCGCGTTGACGCCAATAGCCCCGAGCAAAGTACTGGGCTTTTCATCGACAGCGTCATGCAGATCGCCAAACCATGCGGCCTGGGGGTTTCCAGCCATAGTGGAAACAAAAATGCCGCCACGTTCGGCACGGCCGAGCAAGACTCCCTTCGTGCGTATAGGCTCTGGAGCCAGGTAATACGTTCCATTGGGAGAGACAACCTCCGCTTGATACAACCCAGATGGAAACATGACATTCCCCTGGCCGCACAGGCGTGATTCATTCGGTCCGATCAGGATCCCTTTAGTACCCGCTGGAACTGGTGCGATGGAGCCACAGGCAGCAAGAAGTAGCGAGGCAAGGGTAAGGGCGAGTGTAAAATACAATTTCATAAAATGGATGGCTGCTATTTTCCTTGGCTGGAAGCTGATAGCAACATCAGGATTCATGCCATGAATCAGTTTGTCTTGAGGGTCAACGTCAGGCGCCGCACTTCCATGACGGTCTGTCCTGGAATTTCCAACGCTCGCAGCGTGAGCAGGCCGCGCTTGGCTGGCAGCTTGATCGTGCCGAGAGGCAGGCTGTGAAAATCGCGCATGTAGCTCTCGCCTTTGCGCGAAGCACGATCCTGATTGTCCAGCAGAGGCGGATACCAGCCGGGTGTCACTTTACCCGTCGTTTTGGCCCCATCGAAACTCAGTTCCACCGTCGCTCCGGCATCTGCCTCCGGACAGGCGTAATCAATGCTCACCTCATATTTACCTGCGGTGTGAACCTCAATGTCCCAGGTCATGCCATCTTCCTTCGTCATCCAGTTCACAAAATAGGAGCAGTTCGGTGCTCCGGAACTGCGTTTGACCTCGCCATGTGGGATGCCATCGCGCGCGGGCAGCATGGTGACGGGAAACTCGACATACCCCACGGGATAAGGCCGGTCATCTGCGAACGGCTCGGCACCAGGGTTTTTCCCCTTCGACTTCCCCTTACCCTTGCCCCCGGCAGGAGCAGGCACATAGGGTTTCCCAAACACCTCCTGGTGCCAGGCCGTGGCCTTGACCGTTAGTTCTGCGGCGATTTGCGGCTGCGCGGCAGTGACGTCGTTCGTCTGATTCGGATCGGCAACCATGTCAAATAACACCCCGTTCGCGTCGAGGCGATAGGTCTGAGAGCGCACGCTGAGCTTGCCACCGTTGTAATTCATCAGTTCACGCGGCCCACGCTTCCACTCACCGCCGAGAAGAAGGTTGGAAAAATCCCAGCCATCCAGCGGCTTGGTGCTCACCAATTTCACACCTGCCAGCGAAGTCAGCGTCGGCAGCAGGTCGATCGCCCCGGCAATCGGTGTGATTAGAGTGTCTTTCTTGATCTTGTCAGGCCAGCGCATGAACAGCGCGGAGCGAACCCCACCTTCATCTGTGACGCCCTTTTTCCCCTTCATGCCGTCGTTCCAACGGACACTGTTGGGACCGTTGTCACTGAAATAGACCACGATGGTGTTCTCGCTCAGCTTCAAATCATCGAGCTTCTTCAGCACCCGTCCCACGTTCAGGTCGATGTTGTCCATCATTGCCAGCACGGTGCGGCTCACGGCGAGATCCTCCTTCTCACCTTCAACCCCACGCATCGTCACCGGGGAATCTTTGAACTTGTCCCAATGCTCGTCCGGCACGCTGAAAGGCGAGTGCGGCGTCGTCAGTGGGATGTAGCAAAAAAAGGGCTTCTCCCGGTTGGTTTCAATGAACTCCATCGCCTTCCCCACCAGCACATCGACGATGAATCCCTTGGCGCGGAACATCTTCCCGTTGTGCTCCAACGGCGGGTCAAAGTACTCGCCCCAGTGGCCCGCCGTGTATCCAACATACTCTTGAAATCCGCGCGCATTCGGGTGATACGGCCACTGACTGCCATTGTGCCATTTTCCGAACGCACCCGTTGCATAGCCCGAAGCCAGAAAGCTGTCCGCGATGGTCTTTTCGTCCGTGTTCAGCCGCTCCAACCCCGTCGAAACGCCCTTCACACCACCGCGTGAATGATACCGCCCCGTGAGAAATTCGCCCCGCGTAGGCGCACACAGCGCACAGACGAAGAACCGGTCAAACCGCGCCCCCGACTGCGCCAGCGAATCAATGTTCGGCGTCTTCAGGTTCGTGTTGCCATGGATCGAATAATCTCCCCACCCCGAGTCATCCGCCAGCATAACCACCACATTCGGTGCCGCTGCATGGAGTTGGGTGCAAACGACAAAGGCAAGGATGAAACAAAGTCGGTGGATCATGGTCCGTCCGGTAACGCAGCATGCGGGGCGTTGCTTTCAGCGGCTTCCCCGCCCTGCATCGTCATACACTCACCCCTTGACCATTTCTCGAATACCACTAACATCCCTGCTCCACGCCCCGGCGAAAGCAGCATTCCGCGCCTCGCCTGATCACGTGGATCCCCACCAACATGAAAGAAAACATCCATCCAAAGACCACCGAGACGACGATCACCTGCACCTGCGGTGCCGTGTACAACACGATCTCGACCGTGCCAAACCTTCGTATCGGCATCTGCTCTGCCTGCCACCCGTATTTTACCGGTGAACAGCGCTTCATCGACACCGCCGGCCGTGTGGACAAGTTCGCCCAGCGCTACGGTTCCGTCCGCGCCCGCCGCACTGCTCCGAAGCTCGAATCCGCTGCGCCTGCTCCTGCCGCCGAAGTTCCTGCCGAAGCCTAGCTCACAGCTCCCTGTTTTTAGTCAAACGGTGTCCATGCCTCGTGCTGGGCACCGTTTTCTTTTTGTCTCCGCTCACTCTTCTCTCCACCTCTCATGGACTACTCAGGCGTCATCGCCGGTAAACGCACCCGCTTCGCCGACCTCGAAGACATCATCGGCCGCCCGAATTTCTACGACGATGCCAAGAAGGCGGGTGACCTGTTGCGCGAACACCGCAGCCTGCAAAACCTGCTCACGAGCTGGGATTCGTTTGAAAAAACCCAGGTCGAGCTCGCTGAGAGCCGCGTCATGGCCAAGTCCCAGGAGGACAAGGAATTCGCCGAGATGGCCGCAGCGGAAATTCCTGTGCTGGAGCAGCGCCTGGTCGATCTGGAAAAGGCCATCCAGGAGTCCATCCTGCCGCCTGATCCACTCGAAGGACGTGACATCATTCTCGAAATCCGTGCCGGTACCGGCGGTGATGAAGCCTCGCTGTTTGCCGCCGATCTGCTGCGCATGTACACACGGTTTACGGAAGGCCGTGGCTGGAAGATGGAATCCCTCGACACCAGCCCTTCCGAAGTCGGCGGATTCAAGGAAGTCATCGTCAAAATCAGCGGTGACGACGTGTACCGCGTCATGAAATACGAAAGCGGTGTGCACCGCGTGCAGCGCGTGCCTGCCACCGAGGCGCAGGGCCGCATCCACACCTCCGCCGCCACCGTGGCCGTGATGCCCGAGGCTGAGGAAGTCGATTTCGAACTCAAGTCAGACGAAGTCCGCATCGAAGTCTGCCGCTCCTCCGGCGCGGGTGGTCAGGGCGTGAACACGACCGACTCCGCCGTGCAGGTGCTGCACATCCCCACCGGCACCATCGTGCGCTGCCAGGACGGCCGCAGCCAGATCAAGAACAAGGAAAAGGCCCTGAGCATTCTGCGCTCACGACTGCTGGAAAGAAAGCAGCAGGAAGAAGCCGCCAAGTACTCCGCCAACCGCAAAAACCTCATCGGCAGCGGCGGTCGCGAGGAAAAAATCCGCACCTACAACTACCCGCAGAACCGCGTGACCGACCACCGCATTGAGCTGACGTTGTACAATCTTGATCAGTTCATGGAAGGGCGCATTGAAGGAATCCTTCAGGCCCTGCTGGCCAGTGACCTCAAGGAACGCCTTGCAGAAGCAGGGCTGGGGTGAAATTAACCACACTATTTCCCGAGACTGCGCGGAAGACAATCAGAGCCCCCACGAGAAGCGCATTCATTCGGAGCAGCTCAGCTGAGGGCACGCTGCTGCGCGTCAATCCTTAAAACGAGGTGGTGGTCACTCTGTGTGCACCAAAAGCTCCGATGGCGATGCTTACAAAACCAATCTCGCCAAGTTTCTCCAGGCCGTTGATGAAGGCATCGTCGATTGCAAGCACGGACTCATTTCTGAACCATATGCCATAAATTAGAAGTGGTCGGGGTGGAAATATTGACAGAAGCAGTGTAAATACACGCTAATTTTTCACATTTTGCATTTTGCCAAAGCTGTATTCGGGGCGAATACAAATTTCATTCACCTGCACCGGATACATATCATATTTCAGCATGCCATTGACTAACAGTGCCTCCGCACCTGACCTCAGTTTTGTCTTTCCATGCCTCAACGAGGAGCAAACCCTTGGGACATGCATTCAACAAGTTAAGGCTTCCCTCGATTCAGCCGGCATTTGTTATGAAATCATCATTGCAGACAACGGCAGCACGGACAGTTCCCGTGAAATCGCACTGAGCATGGGATGCCGGGTGGTACCGGTGGAAGTGCGCGGCTATGGGGCGGCATTGCGCGGAGGGATCGAGGCCAGCCAGGCCGAGTATGTCATGTTTGCCGACTCAGACAGCACCTACCTCTACGCGGACGCGGCACCTCTGTACCGCACGGCCAAGGACGGAAATGCAGACATGGCCATTGCCTCCCGGATGATCGGCCGCATCGAACCGGGAGCGATGCCCGCCCTGCATCGGTGGGTTGGCACGCCGGTGCTCACCACCCTGATCAACTGGCTCTTCCATGGTAAGCTGTCTGATTGCAATTCCGGCTTTCGCTGCATTCGCAAGTCGGCTTTTGCGAGTTGGCAGATTCGCTCCAATGGCATGGAATTCGCCTCCGAGTTGCTGATCAAAGCGCTCAAAGCCGGGGCGCGCTCCGTGGAGATTTCTTCCGGCCTGCGCAAAGGACCGGAAGGACGTGTCGCGCATCTGCGGACATGGCGTGATGGCATGCGCCATCTGCTGTTCATTTTCTCGGAGAAACCCCAACTCTTTGAGTTGTTTGGCCTTGCTACAGTGCTGATCACCACCCTGCTGCAGATCACGGCCTTCTGCACCGGGCCGGTGAGCATCGGCGGAGTATTTCACATTTTCGATCTACACAGCGAGGCTTTGCTGCTGCTTGCGGGCATCATCGGCGCACAGTTCTACCTGTTCGGCTGCATGCTCTATTTGCAGAGCCAGGACCGTCCGCTCGGCATCACCAGAAAATTAATTCATCTTGATGAAGGAGTGCTGTTTTTCACCCTGCTCGCAACGCTTGGTGCCTGTGCGCTTCTAGCAGGTTACATCGCTGTCAGATGGTCACTTTCCGGCTTTGAAAACCTACACTTGGCCCGTGACCTGCTATTCTGGTCTCATCCTCTTGCGATTTCCATTTCATTCTGTGTGGGTTTGCTAGGGCTCCATGTGCTCAAGAAAGCTCAAAAGTAATCCTTGCCATTTCAGCCCGAACATTCGCCCACCAAGTCTTTCCAAATGCTCACAGAACAAGTCTTGCAATCATTCGCCGTCGTGGCTCGTTACCGGGCTGTTTAGTGTTTTTTAACCATTTCCGTCGCTCCTTTACGATAGCATACCATGCATAGTTCAAACAGAGGCCACTGGACAAACATTGGCATTCGCGCCCTGCGTGATGTCTCCGTGTTTATCGGCGCTTACCTGCTCGCGAACTACGTGCGCTTCACGGAACTTTGGCGCCTCGAGGACTATGTTGCCCCGATCCTAGCCGGAGCGGTAGCTCTGAGTGCGTCGGTCTATGTTCTCGGACTCTACTCCGTCGAATCACAGCGGAGATCGACTTTCCTCATTCACAGCATCCTGCTGACATTTGCGTTCATCATTTCATTCATGATCATCACCCTGGTGGGATACATGAGTTTTGACCTGCGCATCGGTCGCGGTTTCATGGCCCTTGGCTGCCTGTTTTCCTATCCGGTACTGCTGGCCGGCCACTGGCTGATGTACCACAAGCA
This sequence comes from Verrucomicrobia bacterium 12-59-8, assembly GCA_002279765.1. The sequence goes on from NCCR01000110.1 coordinate 9,475, forward strand.
TCGGATCTCTCCTGAACGGGTCGCATTTGTGGCGGAATCCCCGGAGGAGCTTGAGGAGTATCGGCTCATGCTTGCCAAATGTCCGCCTGGAGTGAACTTGGTCGGACGTATCGGCATTGAAGAGGATAGCGACACTCAGGACGACTTTCTTGGACGGCTACGCAATGCCCGCAGGCTTATCCGGGTGCATAAGCTGGATCGAATCATTTTCACTGAGCAGCGGGTCGAAGACGAGAAGGCCCGGCATGAATTCAGACGTCTGCGTTATCTGGGGTTTTCGTGCAACAGCCTGATCTCCGTCTGTGAGCGCCACTTGAACTATGTACCGCTGCATCTGGTGACAATGAACTGGCTGCTGCAGTCGGAATCAGTTTCGCGCAGTTTTTATTTTAGCAAGCTCAAGCGGTTCTTTGACATCACCACCTCGCTCATCCTGCTGGTAGTTCTCGCGCCATTCCTGCTGCTGGGCATGGCCATCGTTCGCTTCTTTTCGCCTGAAGGCTCAGTGTTCTTCCGTCAGGAGCGGGTGGGACGCTTCGGCAAGCGCTTTCAGATCTACAAGTTGCGCAGCATGCGCACAGACGCCGAAAAAGGTGGTGCTGTCTGGTCTTCCATATCCGCTGACCCTCGTGTGTTCCCTGGCGGTGCGTTCCTGCGCCGTTATCGGATCGACGAAATCCCCCAGTTGCTAAATGTGCTGCGCGGAGAAATGTCCTTCGTTGGACCACGACCGGAGCGTCCTGAATTTGTAGCCAAGCTGTCACGGGTGCTTCCACACTACCAGGAACGTCACATGCTGCAGCCTGGGCTGACGGGCTGGGCGCAGGTATGCTACCCTTATGGAGCCTCCATCAACGATGCCAAGTGCAAGCTGGAGTACGACCTTTATTACTTAAAACACGCCGGGGTGCTCTTCGACAGTCTTATCCTACTGGACACCGTGCGTGTGGTGATCGGTGGCGGATTGAAAAGCCACACTCAGCAGCGCTACACGACGGGAATCGACTTTGACCTTGATGCTACCGACGCAGAACCGCAGGCTGATGGCGCTGACCTTCCCCAACGGCCCGCCACGGAAATTCGCGGCCTAGCCGAGGTCTGATCTCCGTCCTCAAGCCGTGCGCAGCAGGTCGAGGTATTTCTGAGCACAATTCTCCCAGGAATAGCTCCTGGTGGCAAGGTGCAGAGCGTTTTCATCTGGCGGATGCTTCAATACGACCAGAAGCGCGGCGGCGTAAGCATTTGCATTGCGCTGCTTGACCAGAAATCGTCTTCCCAAGATCGGCTCCACCACTTCGGAGATACCACCCACATCCATGCAAACGGGTGCACGTCCGCTGGACAGGGACTCGAGGACTACGTTGGGCACCCCTTCATTGTGACTGGTCAGACAGACGGCATCTGCAGCCTGCATCCAACGCGCGACCTGCGGTGCCGCATGACGACCGAGGAAGCACACTTGTTCGGTGATGCCAAGCTCGGTGGCCTGGGCACGCAAGGAGGCCTCAAGCGGCCCGCCGCCAATCAAAGCCAGCCGTACCGGTTGTCCGACAGATGCCTTAACCTGGGCAAAGGCCGCAAGCAGAAGATCCAGCCCTTTGACCGGCAGGAAATTGCCGACGAAAAGCAGCAGCCGCTCGTCATGTGGCACGTTGAACTCATCGCGTGCGGCGGTGCGCGACGCCGGTTTAAAGGTGTGCACATCCACCCCATTGTAAACGGTATGCACCTTGCTGCTCGGCACACCATGACGAACCAGGCGTTTTTCCAAATCCTGGCTGCGGGTCACGATGGCTTTGACGTGGCGGGTCATGGCGAGGATCGCGCGACGCCGCAAGGGCATGTCCAGATAGCGATGCACATCAGAGCCCTGCGCGACTGCGACGACAGGCACCCCCCAGGCGGCAGCCTGCAAGACCACACCGCAGGCATCAGGAAAGAGCCATGGCACCAAAATCGCCTGCGGAGAAAAATCCTGGGGAAGAGATTTCCGTGCTCTGGCAAAGGCCCATGCAAACAGCCGGTGGTTCATACCCCCGAACCGGGGCACATAAGGGGCCCAGAAATAGTCGGGCTGCAAACCGGCGTCTTCAGACCGTGACTGCAATTGATTTGAGGCGGAGCCAAAATGCCTAAACGACGGGCGAAACGCCTGCACACGGATGTTGAGTCCGGGATCCAGCTTTTGCAGGGCATGCACGAGTGTGGCGTTATCGAGTCCGCGCCAGGGCTCGTTCAGATCTGGAAATAGATTGGTGGCGACAAGCAGATTCATCGGTCAGTTCCTTTGCAGACACGGAGGTGGAGAGTACAGGTGATCTCGCCAAGGCCCAGCATCCCCCCCACCCTTCCCGTCTTCAGCCGCATGGAGGATGTTCACCAGTTCACGAGAGCTCACATAATGCAGGCGAAAGCCTTCAAGCGCAGCCAGTTCAAGGAGTTCTGTGTGAAAACGGCGGCGGGCGTCACCTATCACCGACGAATGATTTTTTTCTGGCGCGCCGTGGGTGTGGAGTTTCATGAAGCACCAGTTTTCTGCGCCTTGCACGGAGATGTCGGCCTTACGCCATTGCCGGAAGCGGCGGATCGTCGGTGGATTGGCGGGACCGAGGTCTGAATTTTCCACCCGTGGCAGCACGCCGCATTTGCGCCTAGTCCAGTCCAGCATGAGCGGACCTTGCACGAGCAGCAGATGGTCAGGCTTTTCACGCAGAGACTGCGTTGCACCAGCTAGGACTGCCGCAGGTGTGCCGCGATGATGGGAGCAACCATTGAGCGTGCTCTTGGAGTAATAGAGACTGTTGACGATGGGGGCCTGCGTGCGGTGAGGTGCTGAGGGCATGGTCAGGTCCGCGTAGCAGCCGGCTTGTTTCAGCAGCGCCAGCTCCCCGCGCACGCCGCAGCCTGTGCCGGTGGGGTCGGAATCATCCAACGCCCAGTTGCCATGAATGAAGCCGAACGTCGCTGCACCGGCTGCATTGCTGCCGAGCAAACCGTGAGTGCGCAAGTTTGCTTTGCCGAGTTCAATGGCGGCACAAAAATTCTCTGCTGTGTCATTGTGGTGGTGCAGGTGGATCTCCACTTCATTGCGACTGCTTATGCAGAGATCAGCCAGTGATTGCAGCAGTTCCGAATCATACTGCTCCACCGGATAAAAAAAGGTGTGTCGGGGTGTCTGGCCGTCATGATCCACGCCGGTGGCCAGGATGTCAGGCAGCCGGGAATGCCATTGCTCCATGCGCCGCATGGCACCCGCCTTGTCGGTATGGTGAAACGGCTCGAAGTGGTCGCACACGGCGAGCATGACATCGGTGATCGGAGCCTTGGGCCGAAGGAGGGTATCCTTGAGCCAGGGCAGCAGCCAGCGGTCCATTGCTTTGATCATGCGTTCAGGATCTACGGGTTCGTTTCCATGTGGTTTTCTGTCCGCCACGCAGCCAGCGCAGGCAGCCCAGCAGCAGGGCGGCATTCATGGAGGCAAAGTAGGCGCTCACGGCTGCTAGCCGTCCCAGCGGGCCAGGCAGACGGGAGGAGAAAAAGCCGGCGGCTGTGAGTGTCAGGACAGCCAGACAAGCTGCACCCACCACGAAAGAACCAGCAGCACCCAACAACAGCAGCGCAAACACCGCCAGCAATGCGCTAAGCATGAAAAAGGGAACAAGCCAGCGCAGCACCTTGTGGGAGAAAAACACCCAGGCCGCAAGACCGTGCGCCGGGTTCAGCAGCGCCAGACAGCGAGCGAGGATCTGATAGTCCCCCGCCCCGATGCGTACCCGCCTGCCAAACTCATCTGACAGTGCCGGTGGCAGTTCCTCATAGGCCAGGGCGGCAGGCTCAAACAAGACGGCCCATCCCTCCATCAGCAATCGCAGCGGGACGTAAAGATCCTCCACCACGATCTCCGGCGGGCAGCCCGTCCACAAATCGCGCCGCAGGGCATAGTTGGCACCATTGGCACCGAGCAGAACGCCGCGACCGCCCTCATGCTGTTTCAGCCACGTTTCCAGTTTCCAGTAAATGCCTTCAGACTGGGTGTGAGCCTCCCCTTCGCGTGGTCTGAATACCAGCTTGCCACAAACGTGTCAGGCGCGAAGTCCACATTCGCATCGCTCAGCACGAGAATGCTGCCTTTTGCCTGCGGGCACACCTCATTGAGCACCCTCACCTTCCCACGCCGTTCCGTGAAATGCCGCACCTGCACGCGGGCATCTCCACCTGCGGCCAGGGCAGCCAGTTGCTCGGTGCCATCGTCTGATCCATCGGAAGCAATAATGATCTCCAGGCGCTCCGTAGGATAAACACACTGCAACAGGTTTTCGACGCGGCGGGAGATGCAGCCGGCCTCATTGTAGCCGACCACGACCACGGAGATAAGAGGCAGAGATGGCTCCTCCTGCGTGGGAGGCAGCGGCAGCGGCGGCCTGCGGCGGCCAATGACACGCCACCAGAGCGGATACCCAACGTAGCAGTGCAGCACTGCGGCCACACTTGCCATAAGAACGATCCAAGCGGCGACGATCATGACTGGCTGTACTTTTGAACAAGCCCCTCGCAGGCGTCCTGAAAAATTTGTGCCGCTGCCGCCCATGAGCATGGCCGGGCCACCTCATCGAGCGCCTGGCGGGCCAGCTCTGTGCCCAGTTCCGCAGTACGCAGCACCGCCACCACCTGCGCGGCCGTTTCCTCCGCTGTATCCGCGAGCAGGACATGTCGGCCATGCTCCACAGCCAGGCCTTCCGCACCGATGCGGGTGGACACCACCGGCACCTCGGCAGCCATGGCCTCATAAATTTTCAAGCGCGTGCCTCCGCCAATACGCAACGGCACCACGATCACATCCGCCCCGCGCAAAAAAGGCCGCACATCCGGCACCGTGCCGGTGACCTCGATATTTCTGCCACTGGCGGCCAGCGCCTGGATTTCACCCGGCGGCTTGCGCCCAACCACCACAAACCGGGCCTGAGGTACCTCCCGCTGCACCAGCGGCCACACGGCATCCACAAACCAATTCACGCCGTCCACATTGGCATACCAGTCCATCGACCCCATGAACATGACGGTGGGCACAGCAGACGTCGTCCTGGGCAGTGACTGGAAGTAGTCAAGATCCACACCGGTCGGGACTACACCGAGGACATTGGGCAAATTCATCTCAGTCTGGAAAATCCGCGCATCCTCCTCAGACACGGCCAGAACGCCATCGAAGCGGCTGCTGGTGCGGTTTTCAAAGCGGAACATGCGATCACGTTGCACATTGTAGTAAAGCGCTTGCGCTCCCTGCTTTCCTTCCGCTCGACGCCGCCAGATCATGGACTCCACGTTGTGCTGGAAGAGCACCCACGGACACTGGCTTGCCGCCTTGAGCTCCCAGGGCAAGCTGGCCGCAGGAAACAAAAAATCCGCCACCACCAAGTCATAGCGCTGCTCCTTGAGTTTTGCAGTCAGGAGACGTCGCAGTCGGTTCGATCTAAAACGAGCGACAGCATAGGGCAGCGAAGACGTCAAATTGACCAGCGCCCCGGCAAGGAACTTCCACTTGGCAAGCTGCAAAGACGTCCCAGGTTCATGAACCCAAAAAGCCTGGGAGGAATACTCTCCGGCCTGGCGCGCGCCCGCCACCTGGCCTGCATCCGCCGTCATGCCAACAAAGGTTACCTTATGCCGCTGATGCAGGTGGCGCAGCAAATGAAAGGTGCGCAAATCCCCGCCACGCGTGAGCGGGTGCAGC
>NCCR01000110.1:15245-15775 GCA_002279765.1 Verrucomicrobia bacterium 12-59-8
TAGAAGTCCGTGGAAAAGAGGTCCCAGTAATAGAGGACCACCCGCGACGTGACGTATATCGCGACCAGATCAAACACGCCAAGACGCGGCCATTTGAGATTGATGGCTCCATGCTGGTCTGGCTCAGGCTCTGCTGCTGCCTCCTCCGCATCGGGCGTGGCAGTCGTGGGCTCGGACGCGGCTGCCGAAGCAGACTCGGGCGCATCCTTGTTTGTGGTCGCGACAGAAAATGTAGCCACGACTTTCACGCCAGCCTGTATGGCCCCCATATGCGACGGCGGACCTACAGTGCTATCATGCAGCTCAGCGTCTTCAACTGGCACATCTTCACTATCCTTGTTTTTCTCGGGCGACAGAAACCGTCGGTGAAATGCCGACAATAAGCCCGACAACAGGAAATAGTCCATGTGGTAGGCCCGGTCCACCACGAAGGAGGACACAGCAGTCGTGACCACCAATGCATAGATAGTCCTCTGCACCCGCATGCCTTCGCTGCCCGCCTCCGTTTTTGCCATCAACAGCAGACGCAC
>NCCR01000380.1 GCA_002279765.1 Verrucomicrobia bacterium 12-59-8
GAAAACCCGGACGGCTTCGATTACGAGAAGCAGCACCAGTGGGGCATGACGATCGATCTCAGCAAGTGCCTCGGTTGCACGGCTTGCATGGTCGCCTGCCAGAGCGAGAACAACATTCCAGTGGTCGGCAAAGACCAGGTCCGCAAAGGCCGTATCATGCAGTGGATCCGCATGGACCGCTACTTCGCCGTGGCGAAGTGGGGCAAGAACGAAGTCGAGCAGGAAAGCACCTTTGCCGAAGACAACGCGACAGCCGAGCAGCTCGAAAACGCTGAAATGGTGCAGCAGCCCGTCGCCTGCCAGCAGTGCGAAGCCGCTCCGTGCGAAACGGTCTGCCCGGTGAACGCCACCGTCCACACGCCAGACGGCCTCAACGCCATGGCCTACAACCGCTGCATTGGCACGCGCTACTGCGCGAACAACTGCCCTTACACCGCCCGCCGCTTCAACTGGTTCGACTACAACAAGCGCAACCCGCTGATCGACACCAAGGTGCTCGGTTTGACCGTCGGCAATCTTTACGCCGGCCCGCTCGGCGAGAAGCGTGAGGACGAAAGCCTCCGCCTGCAGCGCAATCCGAACGTCACCGTCCGCATGCGCGGCGTCATCGAGAAGTGCACCTACTGCGTGCAGCGTCTCGAATCCGCCAAGATCCTGCAGAAGCAGGTGCAGCGTGATTCCAAAGACTTCCGCGTGCCGACCGACACCATCAAGACGGCCTGCCAGCAGTCCTGCTCGGCCGACGCCATCATTTTCGGCGACATGGCTGATCCGAACTCTGCGGTGACCAAGTCGAAGGCCTCGCCTCGCGATTACCAGCTGCTCAAATACATCGGCACCCGCCCGCGCACGAGCTACCTCGCCCGTCTGCGCAATCCGAACACGAACATGCCCGGCGCAGAGAACATCGCCGTGTGGAGCAACAACCAATTCTAATCCGGACACATGGACGCCTCCGCCCCAGCAACCACCCCACCACGCATTCTCGACCGCGAGCCGTTGGTGCTGAACAACCGCTCCTATTCGTGGATCACGAACCGCATCTGCGGCATCGTGGAAAACAAGCAGCCCGCCTTGTGGTGGATCCTGTTTGTGCCCTCCGTGCTCCTGACGGGACTGATGGTGTTCTGCTTCACCTACCTCATCTCCACCGGAGTCGGTGTGTGGGGTCAGAAACAGCCGGTCGCCTGGGCCTGGGACATCACCAACTTCGTGTTCTGGATCGGTATCGGCCACGCCGGTACGCTCATTTCCGCCATCTTGTTCCTCACGCGCCAGAAGTGGCGTACGTCGGTGAACCGTGCTGCGGAAGCCATGACGATCTTTGCCGTGATGTGCGCCGGTTTGTTCCCGGCCTTCCACGTCGGTCGTGTGTGGATGGTGTGGTTCCTCGCGCCAATCCCGAACGCCAATGCCATCTGGCAGAACTTCAAGTCTCCCCTGCTCTGGGACGTGTTCGCGGTTTCGACCTACTTCTCCGTTTCTCTTGTGTTCTGGTTCCTGGGCCTCGTGCCTGACCTTGCCACGCTGCGCGACCGCTGCCGCCCGGGCTTGAAAAAATTCCTCTACGGCCTGTTTGCCCTCGGCTGGCGCGGTGGCAACCGCCATTGGAGCCACTACGAGACCGCCTACCTGCTGCTGGCTGCTCTTTCCACCCCGCTGGTGCTTTCCGTGCACTCCGTCGTGTCCTTCGACTTCGCCACCTCCGTCGTTCCCGGCTGGCATACCACCATCTTCCCGCCCTACTTCGTGGCAGGCGCCATCTTCGGTGGTTTCGCGATGGTGTTGACGCTCATGCTTCCTGTCCGCCGCATCTACGGCCTGGACGATCTCATCACGGCGAAGCACATCGACAACATGGCCAAGATCATCCTGCTCACGGGCACGATCGTCGGTTACGCCTACTGCATGGAGCTGTTCGTGGCCTACTACAGCGCCAATCCGTATGAATCCGCCGCCTTCACCCTGCGTGGTCTCACCGGTCCTTCGACCTGGGCCTACTACTGGATGTTTAGCTGCAACGTGTTTGCTCCGCAGCTCTTCTGGAGCCGCTGGTGCCGCCACAATGTGTGGGTCGTCATGATCGTCTGCATGTTTGTGAACGCCGGCATGTGGTTCGAGCGCTACGTCATCATCGCCACCACGCTGGAGCGTCACATGATCCCGGGTTCCTGGCGCGTCTATGAGGCCACATGGGTCGATAAGTACACCTTCCTCGGCACCTTCGGCTTCTTCATGATGCTGTTCCTTTTGTTCCTGCGCTTCCTGCCTGTCATCGCCATCGGCGAAGTCAAAGGCGTGTGCAAACAGTCGAACCCGCACGCTGACGACCATGCCGAACCCGGCATCCAGGAGGAAGACCTCATGGACTATCCCGACCGCCACGTCGCCAAACCCGTTGCCGCCTAACCTTTTAACTGCACCCTGACTGTGAGCACCACCCTCAAACGAGTCCACGGCTACCTCGCTGAATTTGACAGCGTGAAGGACCTGTACCATGCCGCCGAGCATGTGCGCGACGCCGGCTACCAGCGCTGGGATGTGCACTCGCCCTTCCCGATTCACGGCATGGACGATGCGATGGGCAACCCCCGTTCGAAGCTCCCCATCTTCGTCTTCTGCGGTGGCATCACCGGCACGGCGGTCGCTTTCACGCTGGAAACGATCACCCAGACCAATTTCTGGAGCCACATCGGCCTCGGCTTCCTGCAGAAGATCGTCGAAACCTATCCGACCGTTGTGCAGGGCAAGCCCACCGACATCTGGACCATCCCGGCGTTCTTCCCGGTCATGTTTGAGCTGACGATTCTGTTCAGCGCCTTCACCACCCTGTTCGGCCTGCTGGCCCTCATCGGCCTGCCGCGCTGGAACCACCCCCTGTTCGTCTCCAAGAACTTCGCCAAATTTTCGGAAAGGTACTTCTTTCTCAGCTACATTTTTGTCATCGCGATCGTTGTGAGCGCGTTCGGTTTCCGTGGCAGCAAATCCGAACTGCCGCCGCTCGAAATCATCCCGGACATGGATCATCAGGCGAAGATCAAATATCAGGTCACGAGCGAATTCTTCGCAGACGGCCGTGGCGCGCGCCTGCCGGTCAAAGGCACCCTGCCGATGGGTTTCGAAGTTCCTGCCAAACCGGCGGCGGATGGCCCGACCCCTGCCCGCATCGCCTTCACCGGCGGTCTCAGCTATTACGACACCGGCAAAGTCGGTGACTTCTACGGCGACGGCCTGCCAGAGGAAATCACCGCCGACAAGACGGTCTTCAACGCTGAGTTCATCAAGCGCGGCGAGCAGCGGTACAACATCAACTGCGCCATCTGCCACGGCACCTCCGGCAATGGCAAGGGTGTCACTTCCAAGTATGGCATTCTCACTGCCTTCAACTTTCAGCAGGCCGGTAACCTGGACCCTGCCAATGCCGGCGCGTATCGCGCGGATGGTGCCATCTTCGATGCCATCACCAACGGCAAAGGTCTGATGGGCAGCTACGGCGGCAACATCACCTTGCGCGATCGCTGGGCCATTGTGGCCTACATCCGCTCCCTGCAAATCGCCGCCAATGAGCCTGGCGTCACCCTTCCCCTCCAGTAACGGCACGCACGCGAATCCCGGCATGAGTCACCACGTCACCTTCAAAGATCTGCCCCAAGGCGGAGAAAAATTCGAACCAGCCAAGGGCGGCAAGCTCATTGGCACGCTCGGCCTTCTGGGCCTGCTCGGTCTCGCAGCTTCGGCCTACTTCTTCTTCGCCAAGACGGACACCTTCGCCTACTCCTGGCTGTTCGCGCTCTTCTTCACCTTCACCTTCGTTGCGGGTGGCTGCTTCTGGATCCTGCTCCACAGCGCATCGAACTCGGGCTGGGGTGTCGCCGTGCGCCGCATCTGGGAAAATCTGGCCAATATGGTCATCCCGCTGGCCATCCTTGCTTCTCCTCTGCTGGTTCCTGCGGTTCAATCGCCTCTCTATGAGTGGGTGAATCACCATCGCGACGCGATGCAGATCGCCAAGGCTGACAACATCTCCACCAAAGAAGCACTGCATCACATGGTGGTGCACGGCGGCGAGGTGACCCATGCGGACAAGAAGGTTCATCTGGCGCCCAATCCGCACCTGCACGTGCTGGTTGCCAAGTTTGGCTACCTGAACCTGGACACCTGGTTCTCCTGGTACACCCGCTTTGCGTTGTACTTCCTCGTCCTCTGGTTCATCGCCCGCACGCTGCGCGGCAAATCGCTCCAGCAGGAGCAGGATGGCGACATCAAGCACACGATCTGGTCCCGCCAGTTCTCCTGCATCGTTTTGCTTCCCTTCGCCCTGACCGTCACCTTCGCGGCCTACGACTGGCTCGTGGCGCTCGACTACAACTGGTTCTCCACCATGTGGGGTGTGTACATCTTTGCCGGCTGCGCCTGGTCCTCGATGGCGCTTTCGATTCTTGTCGTCATCTGGCTGCGCAGCCTGGGCTACCTGCAAAAGGTCGTCACGGAAGAGCACTACCATCTCATGGGCAAGCTGCTGTTCGCCTTCACGGTGTTCTGGGCCTACGTTTCCTTCAGCCAGTATTTCCTGATCTGGTACGCCAACATCACGGAAGAAACCCGCTTCTACCTCACTCGTAACACGGAAGAATGGCGCGGTGTGTCCATGTTCATCCTGTTCGGACATTTCATCGTTCCGTTCCTGTTCCTCCTCTCCCAGAAGCTCAAGAAGAACACCGTGTTCACCACCATCGGTTGTATCTGGATTCTCTTCATGCACGTCGTGGACATCTACTGGATCGTCATTCCTGAGCGTGGTCCGTCCCTCGGCATCGGCGTCTTCGCTCCCCACGCATGGGTGCAGGATCTCGCCGCGCTGTGCGCCGTGGTTGGCACCATGGGCTTCCTCTACCTGCGCAGTCTGGCCAAATACAGCCTGTATCCCTGGCGTGATCCGCGCCTCATCGAGTCCGTCAACGTCGTCAACTGATTCCCCGCCTTTCCATGTCGCAGCCCGATCAAACCAAAAAAGCCGGAGCCACCTTCACGTGGGTGCTCGGAGCCTTCGCAGGCTTCGCCGTGCTGTTCATTGTTCTCCAGGCCTTCAGTGATTCGAAGCAAGGCTTCGACCCACGCGCCAAGGAACGCAGTGACAACACCGCTGAAATCCTTGCAGCGCAGACGAAAAGCATTGCCACCCTTGGCTTGAACGACGCCAAAAAGAAGCAGGCGGTCTTTGAGAAAACGGTCACTGCGCTCGCCGCTAAAAAGTCCGGCGTGAGCACCCAGGTCGTCCCCGGATCTCCCACTCAGCTCAAACAGGCCGCTGCTTCCGCCGCTCCTGCTCCAGCCACAGCTCCTGGCGCGCCTCCTGCCCCTGCTCCGACCACGCCCGCCCCTGCTGGAACGACGCCACCCCCTGTTCCTGCGCCACCCGCCCCTGCCGCACCGGCACCGCCCCCTGTCCCAGCACCCGCGCCGCCGCCGGTCACTGCGCCTGCTGCACCTACGCCGCCCCCAGTGCCAGCGCCTGCACCGCCTGTTCCGTCTTTCACCACCCCTGCTCCTCCAGTGCCGGCTCCCGCTCCCGCAGCCCCTGCACCGGCTCCTGCCGCACCCGTTTCGCCCAAGTAAGTCATGCAG
>NCCR01000111.1 GCA_002279765.1 Verrucomicrobia bacterium 12-59-8
CAGGACCATGGATGTTAGTTCGGCCGGAGTGATGCCTGCACCGCCGGAGCCGAGATTGGTGAGTCGGATGTCTGGCAGCGTCACCTTTGCGTCTGCGCCGGGCACGATGCCTGCCACACTGGCGCTCAGTTTGGCACCGGTAATGAGAAGTTCGTTCACCTGCAGTTTGACGGACTTCTGCGGTTTGCTGTCTGCTGGTGCCGCAGCTGCACTGGGGGCGCTGTTGCCAGGAGCGGCGGCGGTCTGCTGGGAGACGAAGCTCTTCGCATTGTCGGCGATGTGCTTGAGGTTGGTGCCGCCGAGACCGGCTTCGAGATTGATCTCAGGATCGGTGATGTGGATGTGCTGAATGACCACTTTATCCCCGCTGACGCTCTTGGTGTCCACGGCTACCTCCGCACGGCCAATGCGCACGGCATACGGGCCAGTGAAGCCTTTGGGGTTGCCAATTTGGAACCCTTCAATGACGCCGGTGCCGGAGAAGGGTGAGAGGTTCACGTGCTGGACGGTCACACTGGTCTGCACGACCGGGGGAGTGCCCTGCTCAATGCCAAATTTGACCAGATTGCCAAGTTGTGACCAGCCAAACCAAAGGGCGGCACCAATGAGAAATACGAGAACGATGACAATGCGGATGATCCATTTCATAGTCCGCCAGCTTTCCCGGCGGCGGGCGTTCTGTAAAGTGTCAAAATACGACTCTTCCAATGGGTGCGGGAGATGGCAGGAGATCAGCCTTCGGTGAACTGACCCAGCGCGCGGAATTTCTGGTAGCGCTGTTCCAGGAGCTGGGCGGTCGGAATGGCGTTGAGGGTCTTGAGCGTGGTGAGCAGGGCGTCTTTAAGCGCGCTGGCGGCGGCGAAGTGGTCGTTGTGCGCGCCACCGAGCGGCTCGGGGACGATGCCGTCGATGATGCCGAGCTTGGAGAGATCCTGGGCGCTGAGCTTGAGCGCGGAGGCGGCCTCCGGGGCGTGCTCGCGGTGTTTCCAGAGAATGGCGGCGCAGCCTTCTGGGCTGATGACGGAGTAGTAGGCGTTTTCCATCATGAGCACGCGGTCCGCGATGCCAATGCCGAGGGCGCCACCGCTGCCGCCTTCACCGATGACGGTGGCGATGACGGGCGTGCGCAGGGTCATCATTTCACGCAGGTTGAAGGCGATGGCCTCGGCGATGTTGCGCTCTTCTGCACCGATGCCTGGGAAGGCACCGGGGGTGTCGATGAGGGTGACGATGGGGATGCTGAATTTTTCGGCCATGCGCATGAGGCGGAGGGCTTTGCGATAGCCTTCGGGATGGGCGCTGCCGAAGTTGCGCAGGAGGTTTTCCTTGGTGTCGCGGCCTTTCTGGTGGCCGAGGATGGCCACACGCTGACCGCCGATGGTGGCAAAGCCAGCTGGCATGGCATTGTCATCGCCGATGTGGCGGTCGCCGTGCAGCTCGACGAACTCATCACAGATGTGCTTCACGTAGTCGAGCATGAAGGGCCGGGCGATGTGGCGGGAGATCTGGACGCGCTGCCAGGGGGAGAGATTGGCGTGGATGTCGCGCTGTAGGGTTTCGGCTTTGGCTTCGAGATCAGCGACCTGCTGGGCGAGCTTGTCGCTGGGCTTGGCGGCGAGCTTCTTTTTGGCCTCTTCGATTTCTTCGCGGATTTTGACGATGGGCTTTTCGAATTCCAAAACTTGTTTCATGGCGGTCGGTGGGGAGAAAGGGGTGGGAGGAATTATCTCACGAGACTCAACTTTGACCCTTTGCGGACGAGCGCAAAGAGTTCTTCGATGTCTTCACGGGTGAGGAAGATGCCGGTCTCCGCCGAGGGGGCAGGCGCGGGGATGGCAGCAGGGGTGATGGATTTTTTCGAGCTAAGGGATTTTGGCTCCTCTACGGGCAGGGCGCGGGCGACAGGCGGGGTGCGGATGCTGATGCCGGATTTGGTGCCGGCAATCCATTTTTCCGCATCGACGTAGTTGGGGTCAGTGGAGAGCACGGGCTTGCCATCGTAGATGGCGTTCTTGCCTGCGAGCGTCATCTCCACTGGCAGGCGCATGCCTGGCGGGAGTCGGATGTCTTTGGCGGCATAGACTTTGAAGAGGTATTCCTTGTCACCGACTTTGCGCAGCAGCATAACCTGCTTTTTGGCGACACTGACGCCGAGGTGGAAATCCATCGGGATGATGGTGAGGTGATCACCAGGGTGAAGATTGAAGCTCATCAGGCCGCTGGAGCGGATAATGGAGTCCACGGTGGTGTCGAACTTGGTAGCGATGGAATTGAGCGAATTGCCCGGCTGCACGATGTAGTCTTTCTTTCCGGCGGTGGAGTTCGCGGAGTAGAGCTGGTCCATGTTGATCTCACCGATGATACGTATGGCCTCGGCGCAGGTGGTGGAGTCGGGAAACTGCAGGCGGAGCTTGTAGAGGGCATCGCGGCCTTCGTCGATTTTGCCCTGCTGGATGAGTTCGACCGCGGCTTCGAAGCGACGGATGCCGGGGTCGATGCGCGGGCGGTCCTTGGCCTTCATGGAGGCGATGTCATGCTCGACCTGGCTCTCCTTGAGCAGGATGTTCATATAGACCCAGTAACCCATCGCCAGCGTGCCCGCCACCAAGCCTACGGTGATGAGGAAAATCAGCAGTTTGATCTGGGTCTTGGCCATTGCGTGAACCTACAAACAACCACTCAGCCTAGCAGGCCGCGGCGTTTGAAATCGAAGAGGTTGATGTTCTGGGACTTCTCGATCATCTCGACGGTGAACTTGAGCAGGCAGATTTCCCAAGTGTCGTCCACGCCCTGAATGACCGCCCGCATCGGATTGCCGGAGGTGCGGATGTCAGCGAGGAGCTTGCCGCAAACTTCCTCCATGGATTCATAGATGATCTGTTCGCTGATGTCGCCTTTGCGGAACTTGAAGCCGTATTTGAGGATGGCGAGCTTGTGCAGGTTGTCCCGGAGGAATTCGCCAAAGCCTGCCACCTCGGGGCCGAAGCCTTCGAAGTCAAACTGGCCGGGCAGTTCCGGCCGCAGGATGAGCGGCTTCTCGGCTTCAATGCGGCCTTCGCGGACGCGCACAGCACCGACGGTGTCCATGAGTTCGGTGACGATCTGAAACTCGAAATGGGTGCTGCCAAAGGTGTCGATGCGACGGTCCGGCTCATGGAGCACCTGGGTGTTCTCCAGGGCGTATTGAATATCGAACTCGGTGGGCATGTCTTGGGGGGTGGCTGAGACTAAGCTGCTTCCACTCAGGGGCCAGTGATTTCTTGCCACTCTGGCAGAGATGTCAGATGGAAGAAAGAGGGCCGCTTCCAGCTTTGTGTTCCGCTTTTCGTGAATCTACGTTTGCCGTCTCTGCTCTGGTTAATCAGAATCCTGCCTAACATATGATGCAGGCTGGCCGTCGCGTCGTCCTTGGTTCGCTCAAAAACAGACCGATTTCATGTGACAGGCATGCATGTTGACAGGCCATGGCCGGGCTCTAATTTGAAAAAACCTATGATTAGCGACTCCGCGCAACCCCCAAGCGCTCGTCAGCGTGATCTCCGCAACTTGGCACTCGGCCTGCTTGCCATGGTGTCGATGACTTCCCCTTTGGGGGCGGTCTCCACGGATTTTGCCTGGACGGGTACGACCAGTTCGGATTTTGCCGTTGGCACGAACTGGAACGGAAATGCAGCGCCTTCTGGTACCGGAGGAGGTGCGGCGTCTCCGATGACCTGGCGGCTCAGTGTGAATGGATCGCGCACGCTGGTTTACTCCGCCGCCCAAGGTTACACGGTGCTCAGCGGTGGGGGCAGCAACCGCTCGTTGTTCATCGCGAACGGTGCCAACGGATCGATGTCGATCACCGGGGGCATTTTCGAGAGCACCAGCACTGGGGCGGATGCCATGGTCAATGCGGCCAATGCGGTGGCGTTGCTCAGCATCGACGGCGGCACCTATAGGAAGACCACTGGCACCGGTCTTGCGTCCACCTTTGCGGTGTTCTACGCCGGGACGGGCTTGAGCCAGGGGACGCTGGACATCAACGGCGGCTCGTTTGAAGTGACGACACTGGACCTACAGAACAGCACCGGGAGTTCCACCCAGGCCGCTGGAGTGTATGAGTCAGTGGTCAATCTTGACGGCGGCACCTTGTCCGTGGGCACCATCGTGCGCAGCGTGACTTCGTCGGGTATTGATGCGGTGCTGAATTTCAATGGCGGCACGCTGCAGGCGCGTCAGGATAGCACTACATTTTTGGCGGCTCTGGGGCAGTTCACCGCGAATGTGCAGGCGGGTGGGGCGAACATCGACACGCAGGCATTCAATGTTACCATCACCGCGCCGCTGGTGCATGACACGGCACTGGGCGGCACCGTGGATGGTGGGCTGACAAAGGTGGGAACGGGTGCGCTAACGCTGGTCGGAGCCAGCGCCTACACTGGGGGGACTTTCATTAAGAATGGCAAACTGATCCTGAGCGCAGGTAATGACCGTTTGCCCACAGGAACAGTTCTAACGCTGGGTGATGGCGGCACCAATGACAGCGGCGTGCTGAAACTAGACTCGCGCAGCCAGACGTTGGCCGGACTGCTGACGGCGGGAACGGGGGCGGGTAACAGTGTCGTGAATGGCAATGCCACTGCGGCCACGCTGACACTCAGCATTGTTCCGTCTGACATCTTTGGCGGCGTACTGGGTGGAGCTGGCACGAATGAAAACAACTTCGGTCTCACGAAGACGGGCGCAGGTGTGCTGACGCTTTCCGGCACCAATACTTACACCGGAGCGACGAATATTTTGGCTGGCACGCTGCAGGCAGGAGCGGCGGGCGGGGGGACGGTGTTTGGCGTGGGCTCTGCCATCACACTGGCAGATGCTGCGGGCGTCGTGCTAGACTTAAATGGCTTCAACCAAACAGTGGGTGCGCTGGCCGGTGGCGGCAGCGCAGGAGGTGCGGTGACGCTGGGCAGCGCGACGCTGACGCTCGGCGGGAGTAATGCCAGCACGACGTTTGCCGGCATCATCAGCGGTGCGGGCGGTGCTTTGATCAAGACGGGTACGGGCACGCTTACGCTGTCCGGCGCAAACACCTACACCGGACTGACCACGGTGAGCGCGGGGACGCTCAACGTGGCCAGCAATGCGGCGCTGGGCGGCACCGCCAGCGGAACGAGCGTGGCCACAGGCGCCACGCTAGCGCTTGCCAATGGCATCAAAGTGGCCGGAGAGTCCGTGGGCATCTCCGGCAGCGGTGGAAACAGCATGGGGGCGCTGCAGACGGTGGCCGGAGGTTCGGCTGAATGGGCCGGGGTGGTGACGATTGAATCCGCGGCGGCGCGAATTGGAGCACAGGCCGGCGGAGTGCTGACCATCAGCGGCAGCATTCAAAATGGTGCGTCGAACACCCTGGCCATCTCTGGGGAGTCCGGCACGGGCACGGTGCTCGTCAGCGGCACGGGCAACACCTACACGGGAGCAACGCAGATCATTCGCGGGATTCTCAAACTGGGGGCCACCAATGCACTGCCGACGACCACCCTGCTGGATGTGGACTCCCTGACTACTACCGGTGTGAACGATGACGCGACCTTTGACCTGAACGGATTCAATCAAACGGTCGCGGGACTTCAACGCAGCGGCGCGAACTATGGCACCGGAAGCAGCTACATCACCAACAGCAGTAGCACGGGTGCCACGCTCACGGTGTCTTCAAGCAGCAGCACTACGAGCTATAACGGCGTCATTCAGAATGGTGCCGGTGTGGTGAACCTGACGCTGAGCGGCGGCAGCAGTCTGACACTTTTGGGGACCAATACCTACACCGGGCTCACGACCTTGTCGGGCTCGAATACTGAACTTGTGGTGGGCAGCAACACCGCGCTGGGCGGGACGGCAGGCGGAACAACCGTGGGCGTCGGAGCGCGTGTGGTGCTGGCAAATGGTGTGACCGTGACAGGTGAAACCATCACCCTCACCGACACGGGTGGGAACAACAACGGAGCGTTGCAAACCGCCACCGGTGCCACGGCCGAGTGGGCAGGAAATATTATTGTCACTGGGGCGAGTGCCCGTGTCGGCGGCGGTGTCGGCGGTACGCTGACGGTGTCCGGCGTCATCAGCGGCAGCGCACCGATCTTATTCAGCCGTGCGGACAACTCCACCACGATTTTGAAGGCGGTGAACACCTATACGGGTGACACACAGTTGTTCAGCAACAACGCGGGCACTGGTTCCTTTCTCATCATCGGCGTGGACAATGCTATCAACGCTGCCAGCAGCCTTACCGTCATCGGCACCACCGCAACGAAGCCCATCACATTGGATCTCAACGGTCATGTGCTCACGCTGCGCTCTCTCGACACGTTCATCAATCATGACACCGGAGCCGTCTTGTCCCTGGCCAACAACGCGGCAGCCACGACTTCTGTGCTGACGATTTCAGATCCTGCTGCCAACACGACCAACTTCTCCGGCACCCTGAAGGACGGCACAGGTGTGCTGTCGCTGGTGAAGAGTGGTAATAATACGCAGGCCCTCATTGCCGCCAACACGTACACCGGCTCCACCACGGTCAACTCCGGCACTTTGCAGGTGGGCGGGGCGGTGTCCGCGTATGGTGCCAGCGGTTCGCTGGCCTCCACCAGCTTTATTTTGAACGGCGGATTTTTCACCATCGACAACACGGGTGCCAGCAACAACAACAACAACCGTCTGGCGGACACGGCGGACTTTGCCTTCAAAGGCGGCTCCTTCATCTATAAAGGCTCCAATCAAGCGGCGACGAACTCCAGCGAGACGATTCACTATCTCACGGTCAACTCAGGATTGAAAACTCTCAGTGTCAGCTTCGGCGGCACCAATGTGGCGACGCTGACCGCCAACCAGATCACACGTCCGGCACAGGGCGGCATCCTGCTGGTGAATGGTGTGAACTTGGGCATGAACGCAAGCAGCACCGCTAGTGTGGCGCGGGTGATTTTGAATGTCACTCCGGACCTGGTTGGCGGCACGGATGCGCTGACAACAGGCATCAATGCTGCGGCGCAAAACACCAAGATCGTGCCGTTTCTGCTGGGAGAGGCCACGCTGGCGAGCGGTGGTGTGGGAACCGCTACCGGCACGCCAAACACTTTCATGACCTACGATGTGACGACCGGAATGCGTCCGCTGAATCCCACCGATGAGTTCACGCAGAACGCGATTATAGCGGGGAACAACACCCGCCTCACCACCACCACGAATGCCAGCACTTCTGCTGCGATCAATTCGCTGATTCTCGACGGTGCCAGTGCCACGATCACCGGCGGGCAGACGCTGACGGTGAGCAGCGGTGCGGTTTTGTTCGCCTCGGGAACCAACATTGGCATCACTGGCGGCACGCTCGACTTTGGCTCCCACGAGGGCATTGTCACGATCAATGCAGTGGGTAACACCAGCATCGGTTCCGTGGTCACAGGCAGCGCCGGAGTCACCTACTCAGGCAGCGGCACACTGGTGCTGGCAACGCAACAAAACACGTATGTCGGAGACACGATGTTGCAGGTCGCGCTGGTGATTCCGCAGTCCAGTTCCACCGGTCCGGCCGGTGCGCCCACGAGCGGCCCGTTTGGCCAGGGGGCGGTGATTTTCAACGGCTCCTCCATCCGTGCCACGACCACGACCGCGATTACCATCAGCAACAACATTCAGCTCAATGCTGATACCACCGTGGTGAGCAGCGGCCTTGCCAGCAACGACAAGGTGCTCACGTTCACCGGGAATGTGACGCTGGCAGGCGGCACGCGCACCCTCACGCAGAGCTCGGCTGCGAACACCGTCTTTTCTGGGAGCATCGGTGATGCTGGCAACAATCTTGGTCTGACGATCTCGGGTAACGGCACCAGCGCGGTGGTACTGTCCGGCACTAGCACCTACACAGGCTCGACGCAGGTGAATGGCAGCACCCTGCAGGTGGGCAGCAATGGCACGGGGACCTCGGGCACTGGTGCGGTGACGGTAGCCAGCGGAGCCACGCTCGCGGGCTCGGGCACGGTGCATGGCGCGACGGTGATGAACGCTGGCTCGGTGCTGCAGCCGGGAGATGTGACGACGAGCGGCACCACAAGCACCGAGGTAACCAATAACAACACCCTTACCTTCACTGCGGCCAACACGGCGCTGACGGTGAATGATGGCGCGCAGATCCGGCTCGGCATTTCCAGCCCGACACTGGCGGCCAATGTGATCTCCTTTTCGGACGGGCTGTTTCATTACAACGGCCATGACTATAACAGTGCGCTCACCCTGTTCAGCAGTGAGGCGGGGGCGCTCAGCACCTGGAACACCAGCCCCGGGAGTGCCGGCAATCATGACTTCATCAAGCTCACTGACGCCGCAGGCACCCTGAGCATTGGAAATCGCGCAGGCGGTGCGTGGGGGCAGGGCTCGGTGGTGGTGAATTCCAGCCTGGGTGCAGCGGCGGTCGGACAGGTCTTCAATTTGATCGACTGGAACGGTGCGGCGATCAGCGGCACCTTTGACGTGGGCGGCTTGACCTTTGTCGATGCCACTGGCAATGCCATTGCCGGGGATCTCGATCTGGCGGCGCTTGGTGCGGGATTTGGCTGGGATGTGAGCGCCTTTCAGACCTACGGCATCATCGTCGTGGTGCCCGAGCCTAGGCGTGCGTGCCTGCTCCTCCTCAGCCTGCTGGGTTTGAGCCTGCGCCGGCGGCGCTGAGCTGATTCGTGCCGCTGAAGGTTGTCAGCTTGCAACGTGACCGCGGGCGGACTATCGACGCAGGATGAAGCTCCCGCCCCACCTGCTCGACGAAATCATTCTCTCACTCGGAGAGGTGTTTGTGGGCAAAAGGTATGCAGACAAGGTGATCGAATTCACCTTCAAAAGGCACCGCAAGTGGGGCAGCCGGGACCGCCGCATTTTTGCGGAGTCGATCTATGAGTGCGTGCGCTGGTGGCGCTGGTTCTGGTATCTGGCAGGACTGCCGGACGAGGAGCACACGCAGCCGGAGAACATCACACCAGAGCGTTTGTGGCGTGTGTGGGCTGCTTATTGGATTTCCAACGGTCGTGATCTGCCCCAGGATGAAAACGCACCCGAGGTGAAGCCCGAGGACGTACAGAAACGTGCCAAAGACGGTGCATCTCCTGCGATCCGTGCGGCGATTCCCGACTGGCTGGAAGCGCGCGGTAGTCGTGAGCTTGGTGCTGGCTGGCCGGCGCTACGCGAGTCGCTGAATCTCCCTGCGGATGTCTTCATGCGCGTGAACACGATCAAAAACGACCGTCGCTCCCTGCGTGAACGGCTGGGCCAGGAAGGCTACGAAACCGAAGCCGTCGATCAGGTGCCCAGCGCACTGCGTCTGAAGCAGCGGGCGAATTTGTTTGGCACCGACTCTTACAAGGCCGGCTTGTTTGAAGTGCAGGACGCTGCCTCTCAGCTCATCGCGCCGTTTTTGCAGCCGGAACCCGGCATGAGAGTGATCGATGCCTGCGCGGGTGGCGGTGGCAAGGCTCTGCACATGGCGGCGATCATGCGCAACAAGGGCCGCCTGCTGGCGCTGGACGTGCATGCGTGGAAACTGGCAGAGCTGCGCAAGCGGGCCTCACGCGCCGGGGTGGACATCATCGAAGCACGAGAGATCGAAGGCTCCAAGACCGTGAAACGCCTCGCGCAAAAAGCCGACCGCGTGCTGCTCGACGTCCCCTGCTCCGGTATGGGCGTGCTGCGCCGCAATCCCGATGCGAAGTGGAAACTGAGCGATGTCGAAATCGACCGCCTCATCGCTTTGCAGGCCGAAATTCTCGAAAGCTACAGCCGCATGGTCGCTCCCGGCGGCAAGCTCGTCTATGCCACCTGCAGCATCCTGCCCAGCGAAAACGAACTCCAGGTCCAAGCCTTCCTGGCCAAACACGGTGAAGACTGGACCCTCGAAGAGGAACTGCACCGTACTCCTGAAACCGGCGCGTTCGATGGCTTTTACGCAGCGCGCTTGATGAGAAAGGCTGCCGAAAAGAATGACGAAACCAAGGTGGCCGATGTCGAAGAAGCTCCGAATGACGAAGCTGTTCCGAATGCTCCAGGCGCTTAGGCCTTCGAGCTTCGGATTTCATTCGTCATTCGGGAATTCGAGATTGATTCGCTGCGCTCACCCTCCGGGCTCCCTACGGTCGTCTGTCTCGCTTCGCTCGGCATTTTCTAATGGCACCCACACCCCGTGCCGCACGAGCCACCGCCGCTTGAGGTTTGGGAGCCGCCGCTGCTGCCGCCCATCATTCCAGTGCCGCCGATGGGGACGCGACGCACAGGTTGACCGCTGTCAGGGTGCTGCGTGAGAGCGTTGTCCTTCATACTCTGACGGACTTCGAAGCGCTTGGTGGGTTCGCCTTCAAACTGGGGGATGGTTTCGTAAACGTAGGTGGGCATGGAGATCAAAGTTTCAGGTTTAAGGTTCAAAGTTTCAAGTTCCTTGCAAGGTGAGAAATAAAAACGGCGTCCCGGTGAGGGGACGCCGCGTGGGAGAGTTGGAGAAGCGGATCAGGCTTTCTCGCCAGCCATCTCTTCGTCGATGGTCAGCGGTTTGTAGCCGCCGATGGACTTGAAGTAGGCCAGGAGGAGGAGATAGATCACCGCCATCGTGCCGGGGATGTAGGAGTCAAACTTCAGTGTCTTGCGGTCGCCCTGCTGGTCGGCCAACACGACAGCCTGCTGATCTGGGGTCTTTTCCTTGGCTTCCTTGGCTTCGGAGAGCTTCTTGCCATCAAGGCCGACAGCGGCGGTTGCTTCCAGATTGAGAAACTTGCTCGGAGCTTCGGCCTTGTATGTTTCGTAGAGGGCTGGGCTGGAGGCTTTCAAGGACTCACCGGCGAAGCGATCCTTGGTGTAGCCGAGGCCAGGACCACCAATGATGCCTGCGGAGAGCATGCCGATACCACCCATGATGGAGATGGCCACAGCGCCGGTGCGCGGGAAGCGATCAGAAGCGACGGCGAGCATCGTAGGCCAGAAGAAGGTCTTGCCAAAAGCATAGACGCCGAGGGCGATGAGCGCGGTGGTGAAGGTGTTCATACCAGCAGCCAGCGTGAGGCCGCCGCAGGCGAGTGCTGAACAGACGCAAAGCAGGCCGATGGGGGAGAGCTTGAGTGTTTTCTCGATCCAGTGGGCGCAGAAGCGCAGGCCGAACATGATGGCGGAGGTCCAGAGGAAGAGGGCCTTGCCCTGCTCAGGGGTGAACAGGTTGCCGGTGATGTTCTGGATCCAGCCATCCGTGCCGAGTTCGACCGCACCAACGAGGGCGTGGGTGACAAACAGGACGAAGAGAACGAACGAGCCGAGCGAGAACTTGGTGAGCACACCCACGGCGATCAGCACAACGCCGCCAGTGGCGTAGCCGAGGTTCTTGGCGAGCGCGGGCTCAAGGCTGAGCACGTCCTTGAAGAAGCCTTCTGCGAAGAAGGAAAGAAGGAAGCAGGCCACAGCACCGCCGAGGATGCCGACGTCCTTGAGCATGTTGCCGAAGCTGACACCCTTGGCCGCAGCCGCAGATTGTGGGAACTTCTGGCCCATGAACATGAGGCCGTAAATGACGGTCGGGATGAGATAGAGCGCGAGCTGGATGCGCCAGTTGATCTCCAGTTTATCGTCAAGGAACCAGCCGATGATCACACCGATCACCATACCGGCAGGCCATGAGGCGTGCAGGATGTTGAGGTAATGGGTGCGGTTTTCCGGGAAGAGCGTAGCGACGAGCGGATTGGCCACGGCTTCCAAAGTGCCATTCGCAAAAGCGAAGATGAACATGCCGAGGGAAAGCACCATGAAGGCACTGCTGCCGCTGGCGGTGAAGGTGACGAGCGCGGAGACGATGTGCAGGAGGAAGGCCACCACGACGAGCTTGCCGTAGCCGATCTTGTCCACTACGACACCCCCGAGGATGATGCCGAAGCAGAAGCCGTTGAATCCCATGCCGCCGATGGCGCCGAGCTGCGCACCGGTGAAGCCGAACTCCTTGGCCCAGTTGTCAAAGATGCCGCCGCGGATGGCGAAGCCGACGCCGGCCGCGAGAATGGCCATGAAGCCGGCCCAGAGAAGTCTCATTCGATTGTTTTCGCTCATAGAGGGAGGAGTGGAGTGTGTGTTGGTTGGTGGGATAGTTGTCGGGAACGGGCGTGTTTTAGGTGCCCCGCCTCTGGGCGACAAGGAAAAAGTGATCTCAACGATGAGAAGTTGCCAGATTGCGCTGCGGAGAGAACTACAAATCGCGTCCGGGTAAGTAGATAGATGGCGTGGCTGAAGACCTCGCATCTATGGGCACCGGCCTGGATGTGGTCCAAGAACTGTAGAAGTTTCTACCCTTTGAGAAATTCCGCGTAGTAGGTGCGTGCGAGCATTTGCCACGGGATATTCGCACCGTTGTCGGTGAGCCGCGTCTGCAATTTATCCGGGGCGTTCGCAAAATCCTGGCCAGTGAACTGAAACAGGGTGGGGCGTGAACGGCATGGCCTATGTCATTGTCATTCAGATAGGATGTGGTCCTTGAGCGCCTCGCGCACATTCTCCGCCGCGTGCAGGCATGAGGTCTCATGAAAACCACACCATCCAGATGGGAACGACGGAGCATATGAAGGGGCGCTATTTAGCCGCTGATTTGAGTGTGCCGACCTTCGCTTCCAGCTTGCTGAGCAGTTTGGGATCATACCCCACCCAGCGGGTGACTTCCTTGCCCTCGCTGTCGAGCAGAACGAGGGTTGGATAGCCATTGACCTTGAATTTTTTCCCCAGTGCATCGTTCTGCGCCTTGGTTTTCTTCGGCAGGGGCGTTCCATGCGGGAAGTCTAGCTCGACGAGCACGAGGTTTTCCTTGGCGAACTTCTTGAAGGCGGATTTAGAGAAGACCTCTGCGTCCAGTTGCATGCAGTAGCCGCACCAGTCGGAGCCGGTGAAGTCCAGCAGCACCATCTTTTTGGCCTCCTTTGCCTTGGTGAGCGATTTTTCATAGTCATCATCCCAGCCAGTTTTGGCCAGCACGGAGGTGGCGAGGGTGAGGAGGGAGAGGGTGGTCAGCAGCCAGGTTTTCATAGGGTATGTGGAGGGAATGGATTTCTCGCGCAGAGAGTATGAACGTGCCCCGCGGCAGCCAAGATAAAAAATCACCACGCCCAGGCAGGGGCCTTTCAGGGCTTCAGGAGGAGCCCGGATCTTTCGAGAAGAATCGAAATAGTCTTTGACAGTGCCCCCAACTGTCCTAGTATCGCGCCACTTTTTCGGAAAAAAGCCGGGGTGTATTGTCTCCTGACGCCAGTCATGGAGGCTTTCATGTCCCGGTTTTCTTGTCGAAAGAGGAGGAGGTTTCTCACAGAACCGCCGCAGGTTACGCTGTTATAGCTCAGTGGTAGAGCACGTCCTTGGTAAGGACGAGGTCGAGGGTTCAAGTCCCTCTAACAGCTCCAGTGGCTCAAGTCCCTCTAACAGCTCCAGTGGCGTATTGTGGGGATCTTCGAAACACGACAAACGAACCAGTTCCAAGCGCACCCCCTCAACTAACTCCACCCACATGGCTAAAGAAGCATTCCAACGCAACAAGCCGCACGTCAACATCGGCACGATTGGCCACGTTGACCACGGCAAGACCACCCTGACCGCCGCCATCACGACTGTCCTTTCCAAGAAAGGCTTCGCCCAGGCACGTGCATATGATCAGATCGACGCAGCTCCTGAAGAAAAAGAGCGCGGTATCACGATCAACACCGCCCACGTGGAGTATGAAACCGACAAGCGCCACTATGCGCACGTTGACTGCCCCGGACATGCTGACTATGTAAAAAACATGATCACTGGTGCCGCCCAGATGGACGGTGGTGTCCTCGTCGTTTCCGCCGCTGACGGCCCGATGCCCCAGACCCGTGAGCACATCTTGCTCGCCCGTCAGGTTGGCGTTCCTGCCCTTGTGGTGTTCATGAACAAGGTGGACATGGTGGACGATCCAGAACTCCTCGACCTCGTCGAGATGGAAGTTCGAGACCTCCTTTCCAAGTACGACTTCCCAGGTGACGACATTCCGATCGTGAAGGGTTCCGCCCTCAAGGCTCTGGAAGGCGATCCTGAGCATGAAGCCAACATCCTGAAGCTCATGGATGCCGTGGACAGCTACATCCCGCTGCCTGAGCGTCCGATCGACAAGGATTTCCTCATGCCAGTCGAAGACGTGTTCGCCATCGAAGGTCGCGGTACTGTCTGCACCGGCCGTGTCGAGCGTGGCATCGTCAAGAAGATGTCCGAAGTCGAAATCGTCGGCATCCGTCCGACCGTCAAGACGACCGTCACCGACATCGAAATGTTCCGCAAGCTGCTCGACGAAGGTCGTGCCGGCGACAACGTGGGCCTTCTGCTTCGCGGCACGAAGAAGACCGACATCGAGCGCGGTCAGGTCATCGCCAAGCCCGGTTCCGTGACTCCTCACAAGAAGTTCACCGCCGAGGTGTACGTTCTTTCCAAGGACGAAGGCGGCCGCCACACTCCCTTCTTCAACAACTACCGCCCACAGTTCTACTTCCGCACCACGGACGTGACCGGCAGCGTGAAGCTTCCTGAAGGTGTTGAAATGGTGATGCCTGGTGACAACGTCTCGATCGAAGTCGAGCTGATCACCCCGATCGCCATGGAAAAGACCATCCGTTTCGCTATCCGTGAAGGTGGC
>NCCR01000006.1 GCA_002279765.1 Verrucomicrobia bacterium 12-59-8
GATGGCCTACAACGAGGAAAAAGAGGCCGCGCTGTGGAAACTGGTGCCTGATGTGACGCCGCTGCACCTGAGCGGCGGGCATTTTGCCATTTTGTACCCGGAGGACGCGCATGCGCCCTGCATCGAGTGGGACAAGCCGGAGCAGGTTTTCAAAGTGGTGGTCAAAGTGGCGGTGGAGTAAACCCGCCGTAAAAACGGGTGTACTGGGGGCGTAGGTTTGCCTCCCCCTAATGAAGCTGACTCCTGTTGTTCTCTTTTGCTCCCTCGCCGTGACTGTTCGCGGCGTGGAGCGTGTGCTCACCTTTGAGAAAGACGTTCGGCCGATTGTGAAGGAGCACTGCACGCATTGTCATGGGGAGGAGGAGAAGCCGGAGGGTGGGGTGGATCTGCGGCTGCGGCGCTTCATGGACCTGAAGCTGGAGAGCGGCAGCCATGTCGTCGTGGCGGGGAAACCGGAGCAGAGCGAATTGGTGCGCCTGATCAAAAGCGGGGAGATGCCAAAGAAGGGCAAGCAGGTGTCCGCGGAGGAGCTGGCAATCATTGAGCAGTGGATCGCCCAAGGCGCTAAGACCGCGCGGCCTGAGCCTTTGGCGCTAGCCCCGGGACCGATGATTTCAGACGATGACCGCGAGTACTGGGCCTTTCAGCCGGTGCAACGTCCTGCGGTGCCTCGACAGGTGGATACGAAGCAGGTGCGGACGCCGGTGGATGCTTTTCTACTCAAGTCGATGGCGGACAAGGGGCTCTCCTTTGCGCCCGAGGCCGACCGGCGAACGTTGATCCGCCGTGTGTCGCTTGATTTGACCGGACTGCTGCCGACGCCGGAGGAGGTGGAGGCGTTTGTGAATGAAAAGTCGCCGCTGGCCTATGAGCAGCTGGTGGAGCGCCTGCTGGCTTCGAAAAACTACGGCGAGCGCTGGGCGCGGCATTGGCTGGATGTGGTGGGCTACGCGGATTCGAACGGCTACTCGGAGGCTGACTCGGTGCGGCCGCAGGCGTGGCGTTATCGTGATTACGTGATCCGTGCGATGAATGCGGACAAACCCTGGGATGAATTCATTCAGGAGCAGTTGGCGGGGGACGAACTCGCCGGTGCGACGCATGCGGAATTTCAGCAGGCGGTGCTGGACCCGCATCGTACGGATCAGCTCATCGCCACCGCATTCCTGCGTATGGCACCCGATGGCACGGGAGATGCGCCTGATGACGCGAAGCTCGCGAAGAACCAGGTCATTGCCGAGCAGATGAAGGTCACGACTTCGTCGTTGATGGCCATGACGGTCGCGTGCGCGCAGTGCCATGATCATCGCTACGATCCGATCACGCAGGCAGATTACTATCGGCTGCGCGCCGTGTTTGATCCGGCCTACAACTGGGAGGCATGGCGCTCGCCAGCGCAGCGGCTTTACTCGCTTTACACCCCGGAAGAACGCGCCAAGGCGGCGGCGATCGAAGGCAAGGCCAAGGAGATCGAGGCCGAAGCACGGGCGATGAGCAAAAAGTTCCTCGATGAGATTTTCGAGGTCGAGATCAAGAAGGTGCCGGAGGCGGAGCAGGTGGCCTTCCGCATCGCCCGTGACACGCCGAAGGACAAACACACGCCGGAGCAGAAGGCGCTGATCAAAAAGTATCCCTCCGCGCTCGCGACCTACTCGCTGAATCTCTATGACCAGAAGAAGCAGGACATTGTGGATGCGAAGATGGCCGAAGCCAAAAAGCTGCGGGACACGAAGCCGGTGGAAGGCTTTGTGATGGCGCTGATGGAGGTGAAGGGCCAGATGCCCGTGACCAAGCTTTTCAATCGTGGCGATCATGATCAGCCGAAGCAGACATTGACCCCCGGAGAGCTGAGCGTTCTCGCGAGCCCGCAGATCGAGCCTTTCAAACCGGTGCCGGTGAGCAGCGGGTCCAGCGGACGTCGCCTTGCCTATGCGCAATGGCTGACGAGCGGCAAACATCCGCTGACGGCGCGTGTGCTGGTGAACCGGTTTTGGATGAATCACATGGGGCGAGGCATTGTGAACACACCGGGTGATTTCGGACGCCAGGGCGAGCTGCCTACGCATCCAGAACTGCTGGATTACCTTGCCGATGAGTTTGTGAAGAGCGGCTGGAAGTTGAAGTCACTGCATCGGCTCATTCTGCTGAGCAGTGCCTACCGGCAGGCGTCGGTGAACGCGGCCTCGCTGCACAGCGATCCCGAGAACAGATTCTATGCGCGGTTCAAACTGCGCCGCATCGATGCTGAGACGCTGCGTGACTCCTTGCTGGCCGTCACCGGCACGCTGGTGCAGACGAGCTATGGCCCGCCCAGCGGTATCGGTCGCGATCCGCAGGGGCGCGTGGTCACTGGCATCGACAAAGGCACGATCACGCTGAACAAGGTTGATCCCGGTGGTGCGGACGATTTCCGCCGCTCCATTTACGTGCAGGTGCGACGCAGCAAGCCCGTGACGGTGCTCGACACCTTTGATGCGCCGATCATGACGCCGAATTGCGAACTGCGCGCGCAAACCACCGTCGCTCCGCAATCGCTGCTGCTCATGAATGACACCTTTGTGCTCGACAGCTCGCGTCGTCTTGCCGACCGACTGGAGAGTGGGTCCCCTGGTAATCGTGTGGAGCAGATCAAGCGTGCGTGGGAGCTGCTCTTTGGCAAAGCGGCGACTGAGGCTGATGTCGCTCGTGGCATTGCTTATCTGGATGAGCAGACGAAGGCGCTGACGCAGTATCACCACGACATCCAGCACGCGAAAGGCGTGGTGCCCAATCCGCCGCAGGAGGCCATGGCCAGCCTGTGCCAGATCCTTTGCAGCTCGAACCGTTTCCTCTACGTCGAATGAACCGCCCCCAGCTCTGCTCCCGCCGACACTTCCTGCATGCCAATGGCTACAGCCTGGGCACCCTGGCGCTTGCCTCGTTGCTGGAGCGCGATGGCTTGCTCGGCGCACCGGTGAAGCCGGAGAGTGTGACCGGTGAGATGCGCTACGATTTGCTGCCTAAGAAGCCGCACTTTGAGCCGCAGGCGAAGGCGATGATCTCGATGTTCATGATGGGCGGGCCGTCGCAGATGGACCTGTTTGATCCGAAGCCGATGCTCACGAAGTACGACGGGCAGAAATTTCCCGGTGAGATCAAGTACGACAACCTCGCGCAGGCTTCATCGAAATGCTTTGGCTCGCCGTGGAAGTTCGCGAAGCATGGTGAGTGTGGCATGGAGATCAGCGAGCTGCTGCCGAACCTGAGCAAGGTGGTGGATGAGATCACGCTGATTCGCTCGATGACCTCTGGCGTAAGCAATCATGCGCAGGGTCTGTATGCGATGAACGGCGGTCGCATCACCGCAGGACGTCCGGCGCTGGGCTCCTGGCTGACCTATGGTCTGGGCAGCGAGACAGACGAACTGCCCGCCTACATGGTGCTCTCGCATCCCGGTGGGCTGCCCACTTTTAGCGGCGAGCATTTTACCAATGGCTGGCTGCCTTCGCTGTTTCAGGGCACGCTCGTGCGCGCTGCGGAGCCACGCATTCTGAATCTTGATCCGCCGCCTTCGCTCTCCGGTGCGCCGCAGCAGCGTCAGCTTGATTTGTTGAAGGCTTTCAACGAGGACCACCTCGCGCTGCATCCTGGAGAGCTTGATCTGCAGGCGCGTATTTCCAGCTATGAACTCGCGGCGAAGATGCAGGTCGCGGCGAAAGAGGCGCTCGATATTTCGAAGGAGCCTGAATACGTCAAAAAGCTCTACGGCGTCGATAACCCGATCACCAAAGACTACGCCACGCGCTGTATCATTGCGCGGCGGCTCGTTGAGCGCGGTGTGCGCTATGTGCAGGTGCTCAATGCGGGCCAGTCGTGGGATCAGCACAGCTCGCTCATCACGGCGCTGCCTAAAAATTGCGAAGCCACCGACCAGCCGAGCGCCGCGCTGCTCATTGATCTCAAGCAGCGCGGTCTGCTCGACAGCACCGTTGTCCACTGGGGCGGTGAGATGGGCCGCCTGCCCGTGCTGCAAAACGATGCGGGCCGCGAGAAGTGGGGTCGCGACCACAACACCTACGGATTTAGCATGTGGATGGCCGGCGGCGGTTTCAAGAAAGGCTACGTCCACGGTGAGACGGATGAATTTGGCCACAAGGCTGTCATCGATGAAGTGAAACACTACGACTACCACGCCACGCTGCTGAAGACCTTCGGCCTTGACCACACCAAGCTGACCTACAAGCGCAACGGCCTCGCCGCCTCGCTCACGGACAATCAGGGAGCGAAGGTGGTGGATGAGCTGCTGGCTTGAAAGCAATGAACAAGAAGGCCCATCTAAAGAAGCGGTGTTCGCTGGCCGGTTTGAGATCGAAGCAGGCTTCTACGCCATGAAAACACTCTGCTTCCTCCTGTTGTTCTCCGTCAGCGCTTTTGCGGCGAAGCCGAACATCATCGTCATTTTCGTCGATAACTTTGGGAACGGCGATCTCGGGTGCTTTGGCTCGAAGCTGCACCGCACGCCGAATGTGGACCGGCTGGCGGCGGAGGGGACGAAGTTTACCAGCTTCTATGTGGCGAGCGGGGTCTGCACACCGAGTCGTGCGGCATTGATGACGGGCTGCTATCCGCGCCGGGTGAACATGCATGTAAGTGACACAGGAGGGGCCGTGCTGCAACCGGTGGCGCGCAAGGGGCTCAATCCCGCCGAGGTCACGATGGCGGAGGTTTTGAAAAGCGCGGGCTATGCGACGATGTGCATCGGCAAATGGCATCTCGGTGATCAGCCGGCGTTTCTGCCGACGAAGCAGGGGTTTGATGATTTCTTTGGCCTTCCGTACAGCGATGACATGACGAGGGATAAAAAGCCGGATGTTTGGCCGGAGCTGCCGCTGATGCGTGGAGAGAAGGTGATTGAGGCACCCGCAGACCGCGATCATCTGGTGAAACGCTGCACAGAAGAGGCGGTGAGTTTCATCGAGAAGCATGTGGCGGAGCCGTTCTTTCTCTACCTGCCGCACACGATGCCGGGATCGACCGCGTATCCCTTTTCGAGCGAGAACTTTCGCGGCAAGAGTGCGAACGGGGAGTATGGCGACTCGGTGGAGGAGCTCGACTGGAGCACCGGGGAGATCATGGCGGCTTTGCAGCGGCTGAAACTTGGGGACAACACGCTCATCGTGTGGACCTCCGACAACGGTGCGGTGAAACGCAATCCGCCGCAGGGAAGCAATGCGCCGTATCGCGGCTCAGGCTACGACACGTCTGAGGGCGCGATGCGCATGCCCTGTGTGATGCGCTGGCCGGGAAAGATCGCTGCGGGAGCAGTGAATGACGCGCTGTGCTCGACGATGGACCTGCTGCCGACCTTTGCGAGCCTCGTGGGTGCAAAGCTACCGGAGCAGAAGATCGACGGGCATGACATCTCTGCGATCCTCTTCGATGCCAGCAAAACCGCCTCTCCATGGGATGACGATGGTTTCTTCTATTACCGCATGGAGCAGCTGCAGGCGGTGCGCGCGGGAGACTGGAAGCTCTACCTGCCGCTCGAAGGCAAGTTTAAAACTCTGAGCGGCAAGCAGGAGCCTTCGCCGATGGAGCTGTTCGATGTGCGGCACGATGTCAGCGAAGATCACGAAGTGTCAGCGCAGCATCCTGAGGTGGTGGAACGCCTGACGCGGCTGGCTGACAAAGCCCGTGGTGACCTGGGCGATCTCAAACGTGCGGGTTCTGGCCAGCGGGAAGCGGGGATGGTGGAGCATGTGGTGCCGCTCTTGCCTTGAGACGCATTGCCTGCTGTGTTACCGTATGACCCGTGGCAGCCGCTCGCTCATCCTTCTGATACTCGTGATCCTCGCGGGGATCATCGTGCCGTTTGTGATCTGGGGGGCGCAGTTTGATCGAACTTTGAGCCTCGAAGGCGCGCGCCAGTGGATGGAGGGCTATGGTGCGTGGGCATGGGTGGCGGGAATCGTGCTGCTGGTGGCGGACATCGTGCTGCCGGTGCCTTCGACGGTGGTCATGTCGGCTCTGGGATGGATGTATGGCTGGTGGGTGGGTGGCGTGATCTGTGTAGCCGGGTCAATGGTTTCTGGTATCATTGCCTATGCCGCATGCCGCTGGCTGGGGCGTGGTGCGGCGCGCTGGATTGCAGGTGCGGAGGGGCTGCGCCGAGGTGAGGAAATTTTCGAGAAGCGCGGCGGCTGGCTGGTGGCGCTTTCGCGCTGGATGCCAGTGCTGCCGGAGGCTGTGGCCTGCCTTGCGGGACTGACCAGCATGCGCTGGCGGGTTTTTTTACCGGCGCTGGCCTGTGGATCGGTGCCCACGGGGTTTGTGTTTGCGGCGATCGGCCACCTCGGACAAAGCGAGCCCGGCTGGGCTTTTGCTTTGAGCGCCATTGTTCCCGTTCTGCTGTGGCTGGGTGCGGCGCATGTGCTGAAGCGCTAGTGCATTTCAATCAACCCGGCGCTGGTAGCCGCCGAACGTGCGAGCTTGCACATTTCACGACGAATGAACCACACGCCGAGCGGCACCAGCAGAACGATGGCGACGATCGCGACTAGGCCCAGCACGAGCAGCATGTGCAAACCTGCGGCCATCAAAATCGCGGTGACGATGAGCCAGAGCAGGAGATTCCACCCCAGACTGCGACGGATGCGCAGGAGCAAGCGTACACGCGTGAGGCAGCGGCCGTCGGCATGGAATTCCGTGACACTCAAGAAGGCGCGGGAAATTTCCGACCAGGGCCAGGCCTCGATGTCAAACCAGCGCCAGCCATCGTCCTCACGAAAGATGATGTGCGCGGATCGGAGCACCTTGCGAAGCTCCTGCAGCCAGGCGTCACGGGTGGTGCCGGTTTCGCTCCAAAAGCACAGCGTTCCCAGGCTAAGGGTGATTTTGTGCGGCCGGGTGGGCGGCATGATGTCTGGCAGCAGCGGATGACGGCTGGGCCGTGCGCCCAATTTTAGCATGCCACGCAGCCGCGCCCACTCGCGCACCACGGGCTGCAGGAAGCTCAGCCACCAGAGCAGCAGACGATCCGGCAGGCCATGAATGCCGGTTGCGGCTGCATTGCGAGCACTGACCTGCCGGGCAGACCAGCACGCAAAGGCCAGCAATCCGAAGGCCAGCCATGGCTGCTGACAAACGAGTGCGAGCAGAAGCAGCGCGAGCCACAGCAGGCCGGTAAACCATTCCCACCAGCGGAAGCTGGAGGAGGAGTAGATCACCTGGAAGGCACCGAGACCCAGTGGGCCGTGGAAGATGCTGCCTTCGATTGGATGATCCGCCGGATGCTGATCCCCATAGATGCCGCCGCGCCAGCGCGCGCCACCGAGGTATCCGAAGCGCTCGGGGTGTTCCTTCATCAGCAAGGCTTCCGCGCAGCCATAGCCAAACTGCTGCCTTAGATACGCCCGGATGGTGAAACGCCGATGGTGCCAGACCATCGCCCCGGGGACAAAGAGCAGCCGCCTGCCGGTGTCACGCAGCCGCCAGCAGATGTCCACATCATCACCCGCTGTTTTGAATTCAGCCCGAAAGCCGCCGATGAGATCAAGCGCGTCCTTCCGAATGGCAAGATTGCAGCCCGGCAGGTGCTCGGCCTCGGTGTCATTGAGCAGCACATGCGCTGGTGCCCCCGGGGCAGCAGCCACCACGTGCTCAATGCGATTGCGTGGTGGAGGTGGGATATTGGGACCTCCAGCGGCGGCGACGCTTTCGTCCTCGAAGGCATGGCTCATGTGCAGGAGCCAATCGGGATGTACAATGCAGTCATCATCGGTGTAAGCGATGATGGAACCGGTGGCGAGCCGGGCACCGAGATTGCGGGCGACACTCAGCCCGGCGTGTTCTTGAAACTGGTAGCGCACCTGCGGAAAGCCTTTCGCGATCTCGGCGATTTGCTGGCGGGAGCCGTCGTCGATCAGTAGGATCTCGAAGTCGGGATAGCGCAGAGAAACCAATGAATCCAGGCATTGGCTCAGCGTGGCGGCACCATTGTGAGTGCAGATCACGACAGAGATCCGTGGCGGTGTGGAGGGGGGGAGCCAGACAGGTGGCAGCGCACGCTGCAGGGCGCAGGCAGGGCGTTCCTTTCTCTCACGATCCACCAGACCAAACTGCCACTCTGTGATTTCTTTGCCGCCCCGGTGCCATTCGTCCGTGTAGGCAAACCAGACCCCGCCCGCACAGCCACCGCTCAGCAAGCAGTCGTGCTGCCAGCGCATGACCTCTGCCTGCTGCTGCGGCCCATGGGTGGCGACATCAAGCCCAAACTCGGTGATGAGCAGAGGCCGGTTGCCCGCGAGATTCTGCCATTGAGCGAGGCAGGCGCGGAAAGCTGCGGCGGATTCCAGATACACGTTCACCGCGATGAAGTCGGCATTGCGTGGCACGAGATAGCCGGTGGACGGATACGTGGCGTAGCTGATGAGCGTCTGCGGCGCATTGCGGCGGGCGATCTCGATCAGTTTTTCGATGAATGCCCGCACCCGCCGGGGCTTCATCCAGCGCACCAGGGTTTTCTCGATCTCATTGCCGACGAGGAATGCGGTGATGCAGGAGTGACCGCACAGATTGGCGCATGTGGCGGCGACTTGGATTTTAATCTCACGGCAAAGAGCGGGGCTGGCGAGGAAATCGACATGCTCACTCCACGGGATGCCAACGATCAGCCGCAGGCCGAGGGCTTCAACTTCGCGCAGCACAGCCGGTGTCGGCAGTTCGTAGAGGCGCACGGTATTGAAACCCAGCGCAGCGATGTGGCGCAGGTCGGCGGACAGCCGGTCATCTTCAGGAAAGGGCTCACCACGCGAGTTCGGTTTGAACGGGCCGTAACTGACGCCACGTATGAAATGGGAGGTGCCATCGGCCAGTTGCAGGAACTTTCCTGCCGCCACCACGCGCGTCCCGTGGCTCACGGGCGGAGGGATGGGAGACGGCGGGGCGGAAGTCATGCAGACGTAAAGTTCACGTTCGGAAGGTCCGAAAAGTGAAGCATTGACGCGTCAAAGGCCAGCTAGATTCAGACCTCGGAAGCTTTGTCGATGAGCGTTTGACCTGCGTTGAGGACTTCCGGTGCCGCAGTGTCCTTGATTTCCATTACCACCCAGCCGTCTCCTTCGCGTTCAAGGCGGCGGTTGTTGATGGCAATCACGATGCACAACCCGAAGAATGCCGTGGTGGTCTCCAGGACAAACGGCGTGGCTAAAAAAACAAAGAGATAGGCCAGCCCCTGCGCCAAGATCTCACGCACGGTTTCATTCAGATAGGCTGCGACAGCGACGGCGGTGATGATTGCGACAGACCAGAGCAGCGATTCGAGCCACCAGAGGGATTTGGACGGGGGAGTTTCAGGTGCAGCAGACATCACAGATCAGTTCACAGAGGGTGCTTTGCGGTAGGGTAAGCTCACATGCCCGGTTTTCAAGTGCGCCATATCGGGTGCAGTTGCAGGTGACGTGTCAGAGTTCTCGTCGTCCTCGACCGGCATAGCCTTCAGGGCGGAGGGTTCCACTTTGCGGTGCATCTCAGCCACATGGTTCCCCCACATGGCGGTACCCGCAAGGACGAATACAAAGACCATGATAGCCGCCGGCAGCGGAGATTTGATGGATTTCACCCGGCTCGCCGCAGGTGCGGTGATGCGATCTGCGCTCTTGGCGGGCTCACGCAGCCATGGGCCTTGGCTTTCCGTCAGATAACGATAATCGCGCTCTCCACCCAGGGCACCTTCGGGCAGTTCTTCCAGCATGGAAGATGCGTCCACGTCAAGAAAATCGCTGTATTGACGCATGAACGAGCGTGCATACGTCAGGCTGCCAAACGCGGCGATGTTGCCAGACTCCAGATACCGCAGGCGCTGCGCGGGGATGCGCGTCTCGTGCGCGGCGTCCTCGATGGACAAGCCGCGTTTTTCACGCGCTGCGATGAGCATCTGGCCGAATGAAGCAGTCATGGTTTCGTTGGAATACGCCGAGTGTGACATCACCGGACGTGTATGCGATGAATTTTTTCATGATCCGTAGGCCGGTAAATGCAGAAAAACCTCGGCGGATCATTCCCGGTCTTCTGGTAATCAAACCAAGGAATACTAAAAACGCGGCCTCTTCGAGCGATTCTTCGTCACAGAGGGTTCCATCACTGGCAGCAGTTCCTCCATCCGTTCCGGCGGAAAAAGTGATCACTCGTACCACAACTGCGCCGTCGCGGTGCATGCGGCATCTGCTGTGACACGCAGCCAGCGTGCCTGCACTGCGGGCTCGAATTCGATCTTCAGCGGAGAGTCGGCAGTCACTTTGGCGTCCCGGTAAGTCACCCATAAGCCGGTGCCAGTCAGATCCAGCTCGACCTTCAGGTTCACAGCCTGCGCGGAGTCATGGCTCAGGGTCAGCGTGCGTTTGTCATAGCCCCACATGAGATAGGGGTCGCTCGGCTGGATCGCTTTGACGTTCGTGTTTTTCCATGGGCCTCCTTGGCCGCGTGGCTTGCCGAGTTTCCAGAGATCATCAATGGCTCCCGCCCAGAGGGCGGCTTTGCCATCGTCGCTGCGGATGATGTGTTCCCCGGCAGGTGCATCTGGTTTGATGCCGCTCATGAGAAGCAGGCCGCGATAGCCGCCAAAGTCGGTCACGCGCAGATTGTGCGAGGCGACGGGACGGATTTTCGCGAAGCCGTCAGCGTTTTCGGCGGGGAGTTCGAAAAACGTGCCGCAGGCGCTGAGCATGTCGCGCTCTGTCGCCACCTCACGGCACACACGCAGCTCACCTGCACTCGTCGCGGCATCCAAAGCCGTGACGGCGCGTGGCAGACGCCAGCGGCGGCGGCGATCATCGACGACGAGAACGCTGGCTTCATCCAGCGTGATGACGTGCTGTGGAATCGCGACCTTTGTCTTCACAAACTGCTCTGCCTTCGCGTCATCGACCCGGTGCAGATTCAAAGCAGCGTCCAGTTCGTAATAGCCTGCGTCGGCCGCCAAACTGAGCGTGCGCTTGTTCTCGCCACGAGCGCGGAAGATGCCGGTCTGGACTTTGTCATCTCCCATTCGGGCCACGCCGTCGAACATGGCATCGGCTGTGGTGCTACGTGAATCGCCATTCGTGAGTGTGATGATCACGCTCACATCCTTCCCATCCTGGTCGGCTTTCACCGTCAGCCAATCGGCGTCACTGCTAATGTCCTCGCGCTTCGCAGTGCCTGCGCTGTGATCAATCCGCCATAGGCTGCGGTGCTGCCAGCCTGCGATGAGAAACGGGTCTGCCACATCGCCTGCCTTCACGTTTTCATGCAGCCACAATGCGCCGCTGGCGTGCGCGGGGCCGAGGTTGTCGGGTGTCGCGGGGCTGGCGAACCACAGATTGGACTGCGACTGGCCCACGCTGTCGATGCCGCCTTTGACGGTGCGCTTGTTGAGAAACTCCGACTTCGCTGAATCATCGCAGCCGAAGACCAGACGGTCGTTCCAGCGGCAGAAGTCGCCAATCACTTTCATGTAGGCGCTGCGGACGCGGATGCCGTTCGTATTGGCGGCGCAGAAGGTACGTGGGAAGCGCCAGAATGCGCCGTGCATGGTCATGAGCAGATCGTCTTCGCCGATGTCGCGAATGCGCGGCCATTCGGTGTTCCAACCATGTGCGCCGTCGTAGCTGTGGCTGACTTTCGGCAGGCGAAACGACTGCCATTTTCCGCCATCCAGCAGCATCAGAATGAGCGACTTCGCATCCCAGCCGATGCACCAAACAGGGTCGTCCGTGGCGCTGCCCTGGATGCCGCCGGGGCCGGTGACTTCGGTGAATTGATTGCGCCGCACGAGCTGCCAGTCATCACCAGGTTTGCGCCATTCGCCGAGCGCGCCGCTGGGGGTGGTGGGGTCCGTGAGCACGCGTTTGTCGCGGTCGCCGTTGTTGGCGTAAATCACACGGCCTTGGGAGGAATAGAGTCCTTTGCCGTGATAGCCGGGCAGTTGAGACTCCAGTTTTGTGAGGGTTGTCGTGACTTCGAAGCCTTTCTTCAAAGGATTGCCGTCGCGGATCAGCGAGGTGACGGCCAGCGATTTCACGTCCACCTCGTAGAAGCCTTCCTCCATCGTCGCGTAGTAGATTTTGCCGGTGGGATCGCTCAGGTGGCGCGCATTGCCGGTGAGCCTGCCGGGCATCTTGGTCGGTGGAATCACCCGGACGGTGCGGTCAGTGTCGATCACATAGGGACCAATGAAAAGCTGTTGCGACTCTGGATGGATCATCCGGTTCGCGGGCGTTCCGCCGACGCTTTCAGGGCGCACGATTTGTTTCAAATCCGAGGTGATCTCATAGAGCTTGTCGCTTGAGCCAAAGGGCAGATGCGGGCCGTAGGTGATGACCCAGAGACGGTCTGCCCATGGCACCACGGCACCGGTGCCGCATTCGCCTTCTTTGTTGAACATGGCGAGGTCTGGGTAGATGCCGCTGACATGGCGCGGCTCCCCGGCGGCGAGAATACCCGTGAATGCCGCGAGCAGCAGGAGGTTGGATTTCATGCGTGGATCAAAGCCATGCAGGCACTGCTGGCAACCGGGGTGAATTATGCCGGATTGAAATCGCTTACATCTCCCGCATAGCTGGGTGATGCCGAAACCGAAGGCCCTCCAACTTCCCGCTGATGTCTGGCGCAGTCTGCGCCATGAGTGGCTCTGGGTTTATCGCGGCCCCGTGCCGCAGTGCGAGGTGTGGTCGGCCGAGATTCCAGTGCCTGCCGGTGTCTTCTTCGTGGAGCGTGGTCAGGTGCGCATCCAGGCGGATGGCAAAGAGACCCTCGTGCCGCGCGGGCAGGCGTTTTTTTCTTCACCACGGCTGCGGCGGCATTGGTTTGCGGCGAACACCTGCCTGCTCTCCGTCGGTTTCCGCAGCCAGTGGCCCGATGGCACGTCGTTGTTCCGCGATGCGCTCAATTTCGCCGCTGAGGCTCCGGCATTGCGAAAAGCGACACACGGGCTTTTTGCCAGCATTCACGGTGCGCGAAAAATCGTCACCTATCGTCAGGCCATTGAGCCTGCTTCGTGCTCCGCCAGTGAGTGGGCAGCGCGTGAGGCCGCATACGCAGCCTGGTTTGTGGTGTGGATGGAAACCCTGCAGCAACTCGGCGTGCAGACTATGCCGCAGGTGCGGGCTAGCCGCCGCCGGGTGGATCAAATCGTTGCGTGGTTGCAGGGGCTGCCGCCTGATCAAACGACCCCGAGTTTGCCGCCGGATCTTCCCATTGGCAGCCGTCGTGCAGAGCAGCTGATGCAGCAGCAGTTTGGCATCGGGCTGCGCATGTTCATGGAGCGGCGGCGGCTTGATGTCGCACGCGAGCGCATCTTGACGGATCATGACACGCTCAAGGAAATTGCTTTTGCACTGGGCTTTCGTCATGCGTCTCACTTCACCGCCTGGTTTCGCCGTCACACCGGAGTGTCTCCGTCTGAGTATCGTCTGAGCGGTGTGGAGCAGGCCGCTTAATTGCGCAGATGTCGATTGAAGCATGGTTTGCCTTGGCCTCAAGTGGTCCAGGCGTTGGCAACCGGTCTAGTTTCCAACGGCGCGTTCACACTTCATGCAACCCGACGTCTCACTCATCATTCCCGTTTTTAACAACGAGCTGTATCTGGATGAATCCCTCTCGGCAGCCTGTGCGCAGGAGGAACTCTCGTTGGAGATCATCATCATTGACGACGGGTCCACGGATGCGTCTTTGAGCCTGATCAAAGTCCATGCGGAGCGTGATCCCAAGATCATTGTGATCGAGCAGGTCAACCAAGGCGTCTCGGCAGCACGAAATGCCGGGCTGGACCGTGCAACGGGCAAGTGGGTGGCCTTTATGGATGGTGATGACTGGCTCGCTCCCGGCTCATTGGTGGCGTGGCATCAGCAGGCTGAGAAAGGGGAGCTGGACTGTCTCTTATGCAATGGTTTCAGCTTCAAGACCGATCCGCAGGCGTTCTATGATTCGAAGCCGCTGGCGATTCTAAGAAAGCAGCCCTGGGAGAGTACACTGACCGGAGCCGACTGGATCGTGCAGGGCGTCAAGCTGCGGGAATGGCCCCACTATGTCTGGCTGCAGTTTTGCCGGCGCAGTGTCATTGAGGAGGCGCAGCTGCGGTTCAGACGTGACATGATTCACGAAGATATTCCATGGACGGTGCAGCTGGCGCTGGCCGTAAAGCGGCTGGGGTTTGCGCAGCCGCCACGCTATGGCTACCGACGCAATCCGGCCTCGCTGACGCAGTCGCGCAATGCTGATAAGGTGCATCATCGGATCGCCAGCTACCTCAGAGTCGCGGAGTTGTTGAAAGGTCTTGCCAATGGCCAGCCACCTGCCTTGCGCAAAGCCCTGCAGAAGCAGGCGCTGCGTGAAATGGGGCATTTCCTGGGCCTGATGCGCAAAGGCAACGTCTCACGCGCGCACCGCAGCCAGTTTGCGGTCGAGTTTCTGGCCGCAGGCTTTGCCGGGATGATGCTGAAAAGTTGCTCCAATTACCGTGAGCTGGCAGCCACCTTCAAAGCCTGGTACCTCTGCCAGATCTGGAAGCGGCAAACGGCGCAGAGCTGAATGTGGCGAAGCGGCTATTTCTTGCCGCCCTGGATGAATTCGTCGCGGCTCAGTGTGCCGTTGCCGTCGGTGTCGAACTTGGGGAAGCGTTTGGGTGCTTCGTCAGGGTCTGGTTGATAGAGAAGAAATTCTTCCTGGGTGAGCAGGCCGTCTTTGTCCTTGTCGCGTTGGTCAAACATCTTGCCGCGATCCTGCACGGGCTTTTTCGCTGCGGCCGGTTTCGATTCCGGCTTGCTGCCGATCTGCGGTTTGGCCTCGGGATGCTGGGCGAGGAGCTGGCGCAAACTGGCGACGACAGCGGGTTGTTCGGTGGCGAGGTTCTTCGTTTCGTCGGGATCGGCTTGGTAGTCGTACAGTTCGAGGATGGCGCTTTCGGGTGCAGCGCCGGGCTTCTTCCATTCGACGAGGCGATGGCGCTGGGTGCGGATGGCACGACCGATCAAACTGCTGCGCGGATACACATGAATGGCATGGTCGCGCACGGTGGTGGCGGGATTTTTGAGCACGCTGGCAAAGCTGCGCCCGTCGCCCTGTGGCGGAGCGGGAAGCTGCGTCAGCTCGGCGAGGGTGGGGTAGATGTCGCAGGATTCGACGAGCGCCTGCGTGCGTGCTGGCTGGATGCCCGGCGCAGAGACGATGACGGGAATGCGCGCGGCCTGCTCGTAGTTTGTGTGCTTGCACCACAGGCCGTGGTCGCCGAGGTCCCAGCCGTGATCGCCCCAGAGGACGATGATTGTGTTGTCAGCCACGCCGCTGGCGTCGAGTGCATCGAGCACCTTGCCGAGCTGCGCGTCCATGTAGCTCGTGGCAGCATAATAGCCATGGATGAGGTGGATGGCCTGCTCCTGAGTCAGCGGGCCTTGCTCTGGCATGTCCCGGTACTGGCGCAGCTCACCCCAAGTGGATGGCGCGAATTCAGGTGCGCCTTCTGGCGCGGTTAGCAGTGCGGGTACTTTGAAGGACGCGGGATCGTAGAGGTCCCAGTATTTCTTGGGCGCCACAAAGGGCAGGTGGGGTTTTAAAAAGCCGACGGCGAGGAAAAGCGGCTCGTCGGGTTTTTGCTTCGCAGCGGCGAGACGTAGGACGG
This sequence comes from Verrucomicrobia bacterium 12-59-8, assembly GCA_002279765.1. The sequence continues at coordinate 15,632 of NCCR01000006.1, forward strand.
CTTCGTCGGCGATGACGCCGTCGCCATAGCGATTGTCAGGCACATCGGCGGACTCCGTGGGCGCGCCGCGCGGCAGCTTCCAGGCCTCCGTCTTGTTTTCAAACAAAGCCTGCTCGCGCGTGGACTGCGGCAGGTTGTTATCCTTGAGCGCGTAGCTGATCGTCTTCGGCGTGAAATGCGGCACGCTCCAGGAGGCTTCGTCGTTCACGTTGCCATGACCCACATGGAAGATCTTGCCAAGCCCTTCGGCGCGGTACCCGTTTGCTTTGAAGTGCTGTGGCAGCGTCACGGCATCCGGCGCTGCTTTGCGGAAGTTGGTGCTGAGTTCATAAATGCCGAGCGACTGTGGCCGAAGACCGGTGAGCATCGCATTGCGCGAAGGCGAGCACACCGCCTGATTGCAAAACGCCTTTTCAAACAGCACGCCCCGAGCAGCCAGACGGTCGATGTTGGGCGATTTGACCAGCGTGTCGCCATAGCAGCCGAGCAGCGGCTTCAAGTCATCGACGCAGATGAGCAGGACGTTGGGTTTTGCGGCTGCAAAAAGCGATGGGCAAACGACAAAGAGAAAGAGAGCGATGCGGAACATGGATGGTGAGAACGCCCATAGGTTCCTTTGCTTTCGCTGAATCGCGCTTACTCCGGCAGCTTGTCGAAATGAAACTGGCAGCAGCCGAGGTCGAGGGTGTTGGAGTTGCGCGCGAGTTTTTCGCTGAACGCCTCCGCGAGGGCGTAGATGCGCTGCTGACCGTTTTTCTCGACTTCGAGCAGGCCGGCTTCCTTGAGAACGCGGAGGTGCTTGGAGACGTTGTAGGGCGTGACGTGCAGAGTTTCACACAGCTCGGTGACCGGCTTTGCGCCACCGATGAGGAGACGCACCAGACGAAGACGTGTCGGCTCTCCCAGCGCGCGCATGGCGGTGAGGCAGTCGAATGAACGTGTCCCGGTGCGTGAAGGCATGCAGGGATGTTTAGCAGATCGCCCTGCCCCCGCAAGAATCTGAATCACACCGGGTGAAATAATAATTGCCAATGGGAGCAAATAAGATAAGACGCGGCGTCGTCATTTGAGTTGTTGCAGCCGCTTGTCGAACCTCCCAACCTTCCCTCAATCCCATGTCCACCAAAGCACGTTACATCATGATCGGCGGTTTCCTAGGTGCCGGAAAAACGACCACCGTTGGTCGTTTGGCCAAGCATCTCAGCGATCAAGGACTCCGGGTCGGCCTCATCACCAATGATCAGGCTGGTGGGCTCGTCGATACCAAATTGCTGCGCGGTCAGGGCTATGCCACGGAGGAAATCGCGGGCGGATGCTTCTGCTGCCGTTTCAACACGCTCGTCGATGCGGCTAGCAAGCTGGCGAATGAGGCGAAGCCGGATGTGTTCATTGCCGAGCCGGTGGGAAGCTGCACGGATCTCGTGGCCACCGTGACGTATCCGCTGCGTCGCATGTATGGGGATGCCTTCACCGTCGCTCCGCTCAGCGTGCTGGTGGATCCGATTCGTGCGCGGCGTGTCTTTGGTCTGGATCAGGGCGGCACGTTTTCGGCCAAGGTGGCCTACATCTTCAAGAAGCAGCTCGAAGAGGCGGACATCATTGTCATCAGCAAAAGCGATCTCATTGAAGATGCCCTGCGTGAGGAGTTGCGTGCGGTGCTGGCGAAGGAGTTTCCGCTGGCGAAGATCGTCACCGCATCACCCCGGCAGGAGACGGGGCTGGATGAGCTGTTTGCGAGTTTGATGACAGATGAGCAGGCGCGGCGCAATCCGATGGCGGTGGATTACGAAGTCTATGCCGACGGCGAAGCGCTGCTGGGCTGGCTGAATGCCACGGTGACGCTGAAGGCAGATGATGAATTTGATGCGAATGCGTTTCTCAAGCAGCTCGCCTTGATCGTGCAGGCGAGTTTGCAGCGTGACGGCACCGAGATTGCGCATTTCAAGATGACCTTCAGTCCTGATGACGGCATCGCAGGTGAACTCGCGAGCATCAATCTCGTGCGGAGCGACTATGTGGCCGAGCTCGGCATGGAGCTGGACGAGCCGACCACGGGCGGACAGTTGATCGTGAATCTGCGTGCCGAGGCTGATCCCGCCGCGCTGATGGCAGCGGTGAAGGACGGGCTGGATGAAGCCACGCTGAATTTCTTTGGTTTGAAGGCCACGCTGGACCACGAGGAGCATTTCCGTCCCGGCAAACCCACGCCGACGCATCGTGATGGTGAAGTGGTGATGGAGACCCAGGGCGGTTGCAAGCCGGGCAGCGGCTGCTGCTGAATGGAATTCCGCAAGCAATGGCGTTGGGATGGCGTAGCGTCTGCTTCACCCACAATTGATGAGTTATATTTCCACTCCCCGAGATCCCATGTCCCGCCGTGCCGCATTGCGTGGACTTGGGGCCACCATTGCACTGCCTTTTTTGGATGCGATGGTACCCACCGCCCGCGCTGTGCAGGGGAAATCATTCCCCACCCGCATCGGCGTGCTCTTCATGCCAAATGGGGTACGCCAGGACCGCTGGACTCCAGAAGGTGAAGGTAAAGAATTCAAGTTCTCACCCATCCTCCAGCCGCTAGAACGGCATCGCGCTGACATCAGCATCCTGACGCAGCTCGGCCATGCCAACTGTCTCGGCGGCGACGGCCACTACGCCAAAACTGCCAACTGGCTCACCGGCACCGAGATCGAAAAAACCACCGGCAAAAACCTGCACTGCGGCGTCAGCATGGATCAGGTCTTCGCCCAGCAGGCGGGAAGCCTGGCGCGTTTTCCATCGTTGGAGCTGGGCACCGAGCCGGTGATGACCGGCGTCGATTTCAACGTGAACTACACGATGCTCTATGGCTCGCATGTGGCGTGGCGCACACCCATCTCCCCGCTGCCTCCTGAGATCAATCCACGCTTCGTTTTCGACCGTCTCTACCGCGACAACCCCGAACAGCGTAAAGCCTCCGCCCTCGAAAACAAAAGCGTGTTGGACCTCGTCATGTCAGACGCCAAAGCCTTGCGTGGCCGCGTGGGAGCGGATGACCAGCGCCGGCTTGACGAGTATCTGGAAAGCATTCGCAGCGTGGAGCAGCGTATCGAGGCAGACATCGCACGCGTCGCCAGCGGTGAAAATCTCGATCCCGCCGCCAGAGAAGCCATCTCCCAGCTCGACCAGCGCATCAACACCGCCATGGCCCAGCAGAAAGACCCCGGCAGCAATCTCCGGCTGGACCACACCGAGCACTCACGCCTCATGATGGAGCTCATGACCCTCGCCTTCTGGAGCGATTCCACCCGCGTCAGCACCTTCATGTTTGGCTGGGCCGTCAGCGGCAAAAACTTCACCTTCCTCGATGGAGTGAAGCACGGCCATCACGAGTGCTCCCACCACGAAAACAAAGCTGAGAAGCTGGACCAGTATCAGAAAATCAACACCTGGCATGTGGAGCAGTTCGCGCATCTGCTGGATCGCATGAAATCCATCAAAGAAGGAGATGGTACGCTGCTCGACCATACCCTCCTCCTCTTCGGCTCCAGCATGCGCGATGGCAATGCCCACAGCCCTAAGAACCTCCCCCTCGTCCTCGCTGGACACGGCGGCGGTCTTGCCGGCGGTCGCCATTTGGTTAGCGCCAATGATACGCCCCTGTGCAATCTCTTCCTCAGCATGCTTCAGCTAGGCGGCACTAGAGTTGACCGCTTCGGCGACAGCACCGGCCCGCTGAAAGGGCTGGTATAATTCGGCAGCATGCCTGTCAGAGTCTTGAGCGAAATGGCAGACTCTTCACCAAGGCGATGATGAGTGGCTCGCTGTGGTAGTCGTTGTCGCGCAGGGTTTTCTCCAAACGCAGCAGTGTGGGCTGGTCGTCCAGCTCCACCGTACGGCCGGTGGCGTAGCCGAGGAGGCGGGTGCAGAGGGAGCGGAGGAAGAGATTCTTTTCTTCCATGAGCAGGCGGCGAAATTCTGCGGGGGTGGCGAAGGCGCGGCCACCGGGCATGACGCCGGTGGCATCCAGCGGCTTGCCGTTCTCGCTCTCTCGCCATTTACCGATGGGATCGAAATTTTCCAGGGCGAAGCCGGGTGGATCAAGCCGTGTGTGGCAACCTGCGCAGGCGGGTTTGTTGCGATGGGCTTCGAGGCTCTTGCGCAGGGTGTTTTCCTTTAAGGCGCGGTCGTCCTCGGGAAGCTGGCCAACGTTGGCGGGTGGGGGAGGTGGCGGGGTGCCGAGGAGCTGCTCCAGCACCCATTTGCCACGCAGCACGGGGCTGGTGCGCTGAGGATAGGCGGTGCTCGCAAGGATAGCCGCCATGCCGGTGAGCCCGCCGCGACGTGGGTTGGGGAACTTTACCTGCCGCATTTCTTTGCCCTGCACTCCGGGGACTTCGTACACTTTGGAGAGCGGCTCGTTGAGAAAGCTGTAGTCGCTGTCGAGGAAGTCGAGCACACGGCCGTTGTGCCGAAGGAGGTGGTCGGAGAAACTGAAAATTTCATCATACATCGCCTGGCGCAGATCCCCGTTGAACTCAGGAAACTTACGGCGGTCCGGGTCCACGGTGTTGAAGACCTGGTCAAAGCGCAGCCACTGCCCCGCAAAATTCTTCGTGAAGGCCCGCCCCTTCTCATGCACCAGCATGCGCCGCACTTGCGCCTCCAGGACGGCATCGTCCTGCAGTTTGTCTTCCGCAGCCAGTTTTAGCAGTTCTTCGTCGGGCATGGAGGACCAGAGGAAATACGAGAGGCTGGAGGCCATCTCGTAGGAACTCAGACGGCGTGGTTGTTGTGAGCCTGTGCGCGAGGTTTCTTCGATGAAGAGGAAGGCTGGTGAAACGAGCACCGCTTTGAACATGACCTTCATTGCGTCATCCCAGCTTGGGCGGCGCTGCCAGGCCTGGCGGAAGACCTTCAGAAAGGCCTGCACTTCCGGTTCCGTGGGTGGGCGGCGAAAGGCGCGGATGAGAAAAGGGCGTAGAGCGAGCTCTGCGCCGGTGTTCGGCGGCAGTTTGTCGCTGGTCACTGGAGCAATGAGCTGGTGGCGCAGGTCGCCCCGCTGCCAGGCTTCCGTGACGGCTTCGTCTGCTGCGCCCAGGTATTTTTCCACCAGCAAAGGGGAGAGGCTCAGCGTGTCGGCATTGTTCGCAAAGCCCTCTCCGCCCGCACCGTCGGCAGGGAATTTGTCACCAGGGCGTTTGGCGATGCCTAGCAGGTCGCGCAAGGTGTTGTTGTATTCTTCACGGTTGATCCGGCGCGTGCGTGCTGGGCCAGGCCGCGTGGCCTGCATCTCCAGCACGGCGTTCTCGTTGTTTTGAATCCAGCGCAGAAACACATCGCGCTGGGCCGCTTCGAGCGGCTGTTTGGCCTTGGGTGGCATGGTTCCGGCGCGGATCTGCTCGCGCACTTTACCCCACAGGCGGATGTCATGTCGTGCCTCATCGGGCTGGTGCAAAAACTCAAAACTGATGTCGCCTTTCTTCATCTCGGCATCGTGGCAGTCCATACAGCGCTGTTGCAGCAGCGGCATCAACTCATGGTCAAGCGTCTGGTTCACAGCATCCACTGAGGTGCCGAAGGCAGACGGTGAAAGGATGATCCAAAACAGAAGAGCGAGAAATCGAGGCAAAGCAGACAACAGCATGAGGGGGCTGACTCATACGCCACCCTGACAGCCTTGCCATTCACACGATGCAGAAATATATCACCGCGCTGTCTTTTTCGGTAGTCGTTATCGAGCTTTCTAAGGTTTCCAGGCCTTGCTCCACAGCACGTAGATTTCGTGCATGGCGCGCTGCTCCAGCGGGGTCCATTCGAGGGTGCGCTCCAGCAGTGTTTTGTAGCTGCCGAGACGTGGGTCTTTGTCCACGGCGAGCTGGTAGTTCTCCAGGGCGCGCTGGGTTTCGCCGGTGCCCCAGTAGCCGAGGACGAGGGAGTAGTAATCGTAGTGGGCCTGATGGTCGCTGAGCTTGGCTGCGATCTCAAATTCGCGCACGGAGTCGGCATAGTCGCCCATGTTGAAATACGCCCAGCCTGCCCGGTTGTGCATGGGCGGCTTGTCGTGGAGAGCCAGCGCCTTTTTCAGGTCCGCACGCGCTTCGTCTTTGCGTCCGAGCAGTGCCAGCACGTAAGCGCGGTTGGAATAGGCCTGGTAGTTGTCCGCGTTTTCCGTGATCTGCTTGTTCAGGATCTCCAGTTTCGGCGTGGTCTGCACAGGTGCGTCTGCGGCAGCGGCGGACAGGACCAGGGCGAGGGCGAGGTAGAGGCAGGCAAAGCGGGAGTGAGTCATGGGAGTGGTGAAGCAAAGAACGTTCGAGATGTCGGGTACATTCCAGAGAACGAATCATGCGGGAGTGAGCGTTCTGGCGTAAGTAGCTGTCGTCTTATGCCACTTTCACCTTTCCGCATTCCATGAGCTGGTTCCAACTTGACCCCAAAAGCATCGCTGGCCGCGCTCGTACGGCAGATTCTCCCGTGCCTTCACTCTGGGCTTCGCTCTTGCGGGGGATGATTGGGTTTACCGTTGTCAGCGTGGCTGGATTTGTGCCGTGGGCCGTGTTTGGCCAATGGCTCCATTCGCAGGTGGGGGAGGCTGGCATGTATGCTGTCTGTGCGATGGTGTTCCTCACTCTGACCGCGCCGCTGCTGCACCGGCTCATCATCGGGCCGGGGTCGGTGTCGCGTTTTTACAAGCTCTTTGGCCTTTCATTCACCGCGTATTCCGTGGCATGGATCGCGGGCTGGATGCTGCTGCGTGGACATCCTGGAAGTATCGCCGGCTTGCTCGTCGGCACGATGGTGATGGCCTGCATGCTTGTGGCGGCCTTTGATGCGTTGCGTGTGGTGGTCAAAGTCTTCCTTGCCCTGTTCGTGCTGAACGCGGTCGGCTACTTCGTGGGCGGTTTCTCTGAAGCAGCCCTCATCAAAGAGCATCCGCTGGCCGCAAAGCTCAGCTGGGGTGTCTTTTATGGCATCGGTCTGGGCTCTGGTCTGGGGCTGGCGTTTCACTTCTGCCAGGAACGTGCGCGGAAGTTGCTGGCGGGCGGCTGACCCCATGCTGCGAAAATAATTATTCCGAAATGAGTGGCACTGGCTTTATATTTGCGTATAAGCGCAAATATACACAGAACGCCCCGCCCATGCTTTTTCTCATCACTCTTGCCGTCGGCGTCGTGGCCTATGCCAACGGGGCAAATGCCAATTTTAAAGGAGTGGCGGCGCTGTTTGGCAGCGGGACGACGAGCTACCGGACAGCGGTGAACTGGGCTGCGATTACGACAGCGGCGGGCTGTGTGGCGGCCACGTTTCTGGCTGCGAGCCTGCTGAAAACATTCTCGGGCAAGGGGCTGGTGCCAGAGGTGCTGATAGCGCAGCCGGTTTTTTTGTTTTCGGTGGCGGCAGCGGCGGGAGCGACGGGCTTGCTGGCGACGCAGTTTGGTTTTCCGGTCTCAACGACGCATATGCTGACTGGTGCGCTGCTGGGGGCGGCTTGGACTGCCGGTGAGGTCAATGTGGCGAAGCTTTGGGAGAGCTTTATCAAGCCGTTGCTGCTGAGTCCGGTGCTCGCAGTGGTCGCAGGCATGCTGATTTACGGGGTCTTGAAAGCGCTGCGGCTGGCGCCGGATCATCGCACGCGCACGCTGGATGCGCTGCACTTCCTGAGTGCAGGTGCGGTGTGTTTTGCGCGGGGTTTGAATGACACGCCCAAGATGGCGGCGCTGCTTCTGAGTGTGGGCTGGTTAGGTGAATCCAAGGGCATGATCTTGATCGCGGTGGCAATGGCGGCAGGTGGTCTGATTAGCGCGAAGCAGGTGGCTGAAACTCTGGCGTATAAGATCACTGACATGAATCCGGGCCAGGGCTTTGCGGCGAACCTCGCTACAGCATTGCTGGTGACGACCGCCAGCATTCACGGCCTGCCGGTTTCGACGACGCATGTGTCCGTCGGCGCGCTGATCGGCATCGGCATCACAACACGGCAGGCCAAGTGGCGCACGGTCATTCCGGTGCTCGCGGCGTGGGTCATCACACTGCCGCTCGCGGCCTTGGTCGCGGCGGTGCTCTTTCATCTTGGCCGCACCCTTTCCCCATGATCAACAAAACGCGCATCATCACACTTGCTGCATTCGCGGCAGTCACCTCGGCCTTCGGTACACCCACAGGTCTCAACAACATTCCCACGGCTGAGACCATCGACCATCGCACGGTGGCGGTGCAGTTCTTCAGCAGCTTTGGGGGCTCGAACCAGTTCGCCACGAGTGGTCCGGGAAAGACATCGGACTGGGTGGGTTTCAAGACTGGCTGGGACTTCAACCCGGTGCATCTGGAGTGGGGGCTCGACAGCGTGTTGGGCACCGGCTACTCAGGTCCGCTGCTGTTTCAGACGAAGGCGCGGATCCAACCCTGGGAAGACGGCATGTTTGCCCTCGGTGTTGCAGGCGTCGCGCTGACAGATACCAGACGCGCGGGCGATCCCTTCACCTACGCGATGATGTATCACGACTTCCATGTGGTGCGCCTGCATGCGGGCTACGGCCTACAAACCCATGGCAACAGCTACCTCTTCGGCGCAGATCTCACCTGGAAACTCTTTGACCGCAATTTCAACCTGAACGCGGACCTGGTGCAGTCACGCAACCAGCACGGACTGATCACGGCCATTGGAGCCAAGCACTTCCTCTGCAAGCACATCGTGCTCGAAACCTGGGCGAACTTCCCGGACCGCGACCGCGTGAGCTGGATCGGGAAGATCAACTACGTCTTCACTTTTTAATCCCCAACCAACCTCATGAAATTCATCTTATCATTCCTTACCCTGGCCCTGCTGAGTTCAGCAGCGCATGCCGAGATCGGCCTCATTTCCTGCGCTGAAGCCAAGGCGCTGATTGAAAATTCGGATGCCTCCAAGCGACCCATCGTGCTCGACACCCGTGGCGGCTACAAAGACTACTTCCGCGGCCATCTGCCCACCGCTCAGCACATGGAGTTCGACACGCTACGTGGCACCGACCACGCCGTGCCCGTGCAGTATCTGCCCGATGATCTGACCAAGGCGCTGCTCATTCGTGCTGGTGTGGACAAAGACCGTCTCCATCTCATCTATGCTACTGGCGATGTCCTGCCAAATGATGAAATCCTCAGTTCGACCATGGTCGTGCATGTGCTGGAAAAATTAGGCGTCAAAGACATCAGGATCGTGGATGGCGGTCTCGCTGAATGGAAAAACCAGGGCTTCGCTCCCACCCAAGAGTACTTTGGCTATCCTGCCGGGCAGCTTCCTGAGCAGGGACATCCCGGCATCGCCGCCAACATCACCGACGTGCAGGCCCACGTTGGCAAGCCTGGCAATCTCCTCATCGACGCTCGTCCTCTGAATGAGTTCCGTGGCGAAGATGATGTCTGGCTGCGCAAGGGCCACATCCCCGGCGCCATCAGCTTCCATTGGGCACGCCTGATGGAGAAAGACAACACCCACAAGTTCAAGCCCTTCTCCGAAACCAAGGCGGCACTCGAACAGGCTGGGATCACTCCGGACAAAAGCATCATCTGCTACTGCGGCACCTCACGCGAAGGCAGCCTGCTCCTCTTCTATCTCAAACATGTCGCCGGTTATCCGAACGTGCGTCTCTATGAAGGGGCGTGGAAGGAATACGTCTGGCTCAATGACAAGTCGCTGCCAGCAGAGACTGGTGGTGATCCGGCGGGAACGAAGTAAACAGACTGGCTTCAGGCCGTCACCGTGCCACGCCTTCAAAACCGCACGGTGGCGGCGACCTGCATGAAATTTGCACCCGGCGCGGCTCCCGTGCTCGCGGCGAAATCGCCGGCAAAAAAGTGGGCATACGCGATGTCGATGTCACACGACGGCCGGATCTGCCAGACCACGCGCACGTCGGTTTCCTGGCCAATGTAGCTGCTGCTGCGACCAGTCGCGTCACGGCGGCCGGCCTTCACCCAGGCATCCGTGTCACTGGCCAGCCAGTAGCCCCGGTGAATCAGTTCACACTTCAGTTTCTTCAGGGGCTGAAAGCTCAGGCGCAGGGCAGGATTGATCAAATTCTGCAGCGAAAAATAACTCGTGTACCCATAGAAGGCATAGGAGGCACCATATAGCGGATCAAAGCGCTGATTGCTGCTGTCCTTCGCGTTCGCATCACCGCTGGCATAGTTCAGCCATAGGCCCATCCGTGGCTTCCATGGGCTGGTCCACGTATATCCGGCTTCAAGGTGCGCCGCCCACGCCTGCCGGCTTTGCCCTGCTGCGGCACCCCATTGTCCGGCAAGACTGAAGTCGTAGTCCCACGCGGACTTGTTGCCCCATTGGCCATAGCCATGCAGGCCAAACGTGTGCAGGTTGCGCTGCTGCGCCGTGGGCGCCCGCCGCTGGTCCAGCCAGAGCCAGTACGGCTCCAGCACCACATGTGGCGACCAGCCACGCCAGTAATAGGCCAGACCATACAGCGCTAGGTCAGCGGACGATTGATCCGCGTTTTTCACATTGCGAACTACCGGGCGCACCGCAATGGCGTCGATCTCCCACGGCGCGTTTTCATCCCCCATCCGCAGTCGCAGGCCGTCGAAGGCATTGATCGTGTTGCGGTTGCGATTGCGCGAGATGAGACGCCGATCCGCCCAGTCAAATGCCATGCGCCCCGCGCTGAGACTCACCGGCGCGTTGCCGACAGCGTTCTCAAAGTACAACTGAGCATACGCCTGCAGCACATCGATGCGGTCCTCCACGCTGGGATTGTCGGGCAGGTTGCTGTCAAAGCGCCTTGAATCCTGCAGCTCCACGTTGAAGCGCAGCGGATCAAACGCATGCCGAATGCCCAGGTACAGTAGATTGCGCGTGACCAGCGCATCATCCGAAATCAATCCGTTCGTGTAGTCATCGCGCTCGACTTCATAACGCGTGCGTGATTCTGCGCCGAACTGCAGCCAGTCAAGGCTGCCGCTGAGCGTGCGGGCATAATCGGGCTTTTCAGCGACCCGGTTGACCGACACGCTGCGGCTGACGATGGGTTTGAAGGCGGGCGCGGGATCTGCAGCCTGGCCCGTTGCCAGCACAAGAGCGGCGGTGGCGCACAGCACCCGTGCTGCTGGCAGCCGACTGAAACATGATCGGTGCTTGGAACAGCGCGCGTGGTGAAAATCCGGCATAGATTGTTTTATGTCGTCAATTGACACGAGCATGGTAAAGACAAAACGGGGTTTGTCCCATCTTTCGGCGGCGCGTTGTCTGCTTCAGGCCCGGACCAGGCAGTCCAGCACAGCTGCCATCATGGCGTAAATGTTCTCATCCGACGCCTGCTCCTCTTCTACCTCAAGCAAGTCGCTGCCTGCTGAAACTGGCGGTGATCAGGCGAGAACGAAGTAACGTCTTTAGTTTAGCTTTGCACAACGCCGTGGCCTGCGGGTGGCGGCGCTGTTTGGTTTATGGCTTTGCAGCTCGTCGGACTTCGATCTTGATGACTTGGCGCACCCAGCGGGCATGGCGTTTCTCCTTGGGTAGAATGATGCGGAGAGGGCCGGTGGCTGCATCCAGAGGCTGGCCGTTTTTTTGATCCGCCAAAATCACCGGACCTTCATTGGCGAGTGGATCAAGCTCCGGCAATGCGTAAACAGCCTGATAGCCGTCAGTGGCGATGACAACGATGTAGAGCGACAATGCCGGGCCGCGCATCTGCTCACCCATGGGAACTCCGGCACTTTTGAGAATTTGATGCAGCGGCACGCCGGTGAACTGCGCTTTTTCGCCGGAGTGCTCCACGGCATCGACGGTTTGATGAGGCAGGAGTTCAAGATCGGCTGGCGTCAGTTTGAGCGGAGTTTCCACTTCACCCGAGACTTCAAGCGTCTGGGCGGTGAGATGAGTGGCGAGGACACAAAAGAGCAGCAGCAGGCGCATGAAGAAATGGGGTTAGAATTTGATCTGCATGTTGGCAAACAAGGTCCGCCCGGCCAGGTAATAACCTTCCGTGAGTGCGTAGTTGCGGTCGCAGAGGTTGTTGGCTCCAAAGCTCAGAGTGGTCTGGCCGGGAAGCCGGATGGCTATTTTGAGATTGAGGAGCGCATACGCACCGACCCCGGCACCTGTGGTGAGCGACCAGCGGGAACTGTTGTACTCGGCGCTCGGGATGATGCTGAGCCAATCGAACGGGCGGATGTCGGCCCAACTGAACAAGGAATGACGGGGTGTATCAATGAGCTTCACATTCGGCTGGCTGATGTTTTTGCGGTCGAGGTAGGTGTAGTTCGTGCCAAACTCAATGGCATCATGCGGTTTGTACGTGAAGCCAAGCTCCGTGCCGAGATTGCGTGATTTGCCCACGTTTTGAAGCTGGAACACGCCCGGAGTGACATTGTCCACACGCTGGATGGTGTTATCCACGGTGGAGGCAAAAAGACTGGCGTGAATGGCGAGTTTCTTGGTGAGATTGCCGTCGTAGCCGATGTCGTAATGGATCGCATGCTCCGGTTGCAGGTTGGCATTGGGAATGGCTGCGCCGAGCCGGTAGGAATAGCGGTCTTTGATGGTGGGAAATCGGCTCTTGTGGGCAATGGTGGCATGGAAGGTGCCGTGCTCCGGCAGCTTGTAGAAGAAGCCGATCTGAGGATTGAGCGCTGTGAAGGTTTTGCCGCCCAGTGCGGCACCGGTGTTGGTGTCCACCGCTTCAATCACGCTGCGGCGGTCATAGCTGGCCCCGGCGGTGACGCTGAAGCGGCTGGTGAACTGATGGGTGTCTTCCAGACCCAAGGAATACGTGGTGTCTTCAAAGGTGTAATAAGGCGCTCCTGCGTTGTGCTCCTTGTGCCGGTCATACTTGCCGTGCAGAGCGGCCTTCAGAGTGTTATTTTCGGTGAGCTTCGTGCCGAACTCTAGGCTGCCGCCGAGGGTGTAGTCATCGTAGTAGCTTTGGAATCCTGAGGGTGGGTTCTGCGTGTTGTAATTGGCGTTGTTGTAGGCGAAGAGCGAGTTCACGAACTGGTCAAAGTAGAGGCGCTCTTTGATGTAGCTGTTCTTGGTGAACTGCGTGTGGCCGATGAAATAGAGGGTCTGCTTGTTCCACTGCGGCCATTGCCAGTAACGGCGTGGCTGCTGCGCGGCAGGCAGGGTGCCGGCATAGACGGGATTCCCCTTCTCACCACGCTGGTAAATGTAACCGATGGCGTATTCGTCCGTTTTGTTCGGCATGTAACCGAGCTTGGCACTGACGCGCCAGTCCTGGCGGTAGGCATTGTCACGCGAGCCGCCGTTTTCGTTGGGCGTCGGAACAAAAGCCTTCGACATGGGGTAGCTGTCCTGGTTGAGAAATGAACCACCAAGCTGCAAATACCAGTGCTCATTGCGGAAGCCGACGTTCAAGGCCGACTGATAGCCGCCCTGCTGCATCCAGCCGCCGAGCAGATCCCCCTCAAAGGATTTCTCAGGCTTGCGCGTGACGATGTTGATGGCCCCGCCGAGCGTGTTGGCACCGTAGGTTGCAGAACTGAAGCCTTTCGAAATGCTGATGCCAGCCACGTCAGCCGTGGTGAAGCGTTGCAGATCGACGTAGCCATCATACGGCACATAAACCGGAATGCCGTCGATGAAGATCGGCGTCTGGCGCAGGTCAAAGCCGCGCACATAGACACCGGCCTCGTTGCGCGGTCCGTTGCTGTTGGTGACCACGCCGGGGCTGAGGCGCAGTGCCTCAGAGAGATCGTTGCGCTCGAATTTGCGGATGCTGCCCGCGCTGATGCGGCTGGCCATCGTATCCGCGCCCGTTTCTGCATCTGCCGTGATGACGACCTCTCCGAGTTCGAAGGGCTGAGGTTCTGCGGCATGCGCTGTTGTAACAAAGAGGGCTGGCAGAATTAATGCCGTAAGGACTCGTGAAGACATGGCGGTAGAATGGACCAGATACAATACTGTCATACAAAGACATTATCATGTCAACAGCCAAAAGACCGAAGGGAACCTTCGAGCAATTCAGTTTTTCAATGAAAACCATTCATTCCCGGGAATGACCGGTGGCCGCACAGCCGGTACGCTGTTCAAACGGCGTCCACGAGATAGCTGAGCACCTCGGCCATCAGGACATTGATGCGTTCATAGGCCGCCGATGGTGCGGCGCGGAGGGCGGCTTCTGATTGCACGAAGGTGTCCGCCACCAGTTCGTTCCGGCAATGTGTGATGATGGCGTCTGCGCTTGCGGGGGTGGTTTCCAGATGAAACTGCAGACCGATGACGTTCGAGCCGATTTGAAAGGCTTGATGTTCACAGGCGGCGCTGCGCGCGAGATGGACCGCGCCTGCGGGCAGATCAAAGGTCTCGCCGTGCCAGTGAAAGACGGGGGTGATTTTGGGAAAGGCGAAGGTGCGGCCCGCATGCGGCACAGCCTCGATGTCGAACCAGCCGATTTCGTGCTGCCTGCCGGGATAAACACGTGCGCCGAGCGCGCTGGCGATCAGTTGAGCACCCAGGCAGATACCGAGCACCGGGACTCCGTGCTGGATGGCGGCGCGGATGAACTGCTTTTCATCCGTCAGCCAGGGCAGCTCGATTTCGTCGTTCACACTCATGGGTCCGCCCATGACGATGATGAGGTTCAGGCTGCTGACATCGGGCAGCGTCCATGGCTCAAAGAAGCGCGTGCTGGTGGTATTCGCAGACCGCATCCGCAGCCAGGGCTCCATGCTGCCGATGCCTTCAAAGGGGACATGCTGAAGAATGTGGACATTCATGCGGGGTTGCCTGAATTTTTAAACGAGGTGCGAGTTGCTGCAAAACAGAGTGTTGGTGTTTCTGCTGCCGGATTGACTCTGCTGCGATTCAGCCTCACCATGACAGCATCATGTCACGAGCCAGTTCACAGCAGCATCCCGTGGCGGCGCGGCGCAGGGCGCTTGGCTGGTCGCAGGACGATCTTTCAGTGCGGGCGGGTGTCCCGCGAAGCTCAGTGAGCGCGATTGAGGCCGGGCGGCTCACGCCCTCGGTCACTGCGGCGCTGGCGGTGGCGCAGGCGCTGGAATGCAGCGTGGAGGAGTTGTTCGGCCTGGGTGGAGAAAAGACGGTCAAAGAAGTGGCTTGGGCCTGGGGCCCGCAGCCGGACTCGGGCCGCTATTGGGAGGCCGAGGTCGGTGGTAGAAAATGGCTGTATCCCGTGGAGACAGTGCCAGGCGGTGCCTGGGCGCATGACGGCCTCTGCCGAGAGAAAGTACTGCATGAGCGCAGCGACTGGGATGCCACGCAGACATTGGTATTGGCGGGCTGTGATCCAGCGGTGGGGCTACTCGCGGCGGAGTATGCTGCGGCGTCGGGCTTCCGGCTGCTGGCTTTTCCGCGCGGCGGCGGTGCCGCGCTGGGGCTTTTACAGCAGGGCGTGGTGCATGTGGCGGCGCTGCACCGCTCCACGGTGGAGCAGCCGGACCGCAATGCGGAGACAGTGCGCGAGAAGCTCGGCGGCGGTTACCGCCTGCTCCGCAGCGCGGAGTGGCAGGAGGGCATCGCACTGCCTGCGCAGGATCACACGCGCAGCATCGCGGCCTGTGCCCGGCAGGTGCGCCACTGGGCCATGCGCGAGCCGGGCTCGGCCGCACGTGAATGCCTGGATGACCTGCTGGGGAAGCCGCATGCTTCGAAGCGCATCATGCTGAGCCACCAGGCCGTGGTGGAGGCCGTGCGCGGTGGCTGGGCGGAGGCCGGCGTGTGCGTGCGGCTTTGCGCCGAGGATGCCGGGCTGCGCTTCCTGCCTGTGCGTAATGAGTCGCTCGATCTGTGTTTTTCAGCCGCCATGGAGCGCGACCCGCGTATCCAGGCCCTCATCCGCCTGCTGCGCAGTCGTGCGCACCGGCGGCTGATTGACGAACTGCCGGGGTATGACGCGAGCCACACCGGCGAGATGATCACGGTTTGAGTGGTTGCGTTGACGGCTGTTTACGATCAGCGGCAAAGCCGCTTCAACGGATTGGAGACTACCGTCATTCAGCGCAAACTCTGTCTTCAAGGGGCTGCCGTTGGTTTCATCGAGACCAGGCGCGTGGTGACCTGCTGATGCACGGGCATCGGTTTGCCCTCGACTTTGAGCTGAATGGAGGCGGCGAAGACGGCGAGGGAGATGGTTTTGCGCTCCAGGTCGAAAAAGACGTGGCCGTTGACCTTGGAATTGTCGCCGAAGGTCACGGGGCGCTCGGTGTCGAGTTCGCGGCCGGTGCTGTCCTTGTCGGGTTTGGATTTCATGGTGCCCTCGAAGGCGATCTGGGCCTGGCGATGGCCTTCGCGGTCAACGATGCCGTCGAACTTGGCGTTGAGCTTCACTTGAACCGTGCCGGTCTGGGGGAAGGGGACGAGTTCGTCCGAGATCCACTTGTCCCCGGGGCGGACGGGGATTTTCGGCAGGCCCATTTCCAAGGAGCGGCGGTAGAGCGTGGCGAGTTGGCGGGCGGTGGCGATGGAGGCGAGGTCGGGTTCGAGATCACCGGTGACCATGGAGCCGGTGTCTTTGGCATCGAGGAAATCGCCCTTGGAGTCATAGACGAGTGTGAAGCTTTTGCCGGCAGCGCCGCCGAGGGTCTGCTGGAGCTGCGGACTGGAGGAGCCGGGGTTTCGTGAATCAAAGGCGTAGGTTTTGCCTTCGAAGGTCATTTCTCCCAGCAGGGACTCGATTAGCACTTTGGCCTCGGTCCGGTCTTCGGCCGCCTGCTTGACCGTGATGGAGGTGGTCTGGTGCAGGTGCAGCTGCTGGTCGGTGGTTTTGCCGAGAGCGGTTAGGAAATTCGTCGTGTCAGTGTCTGATTCCTGAAGGTACGTCATGCCGTGTTCCCAGTGCAGCTTTAACTCCACCGGGGAATCCTGGGCGGGAGAGGCGGGGGGGAGGCTTAGAAGCAAAAGGGCCAGGAGCGCGGCGGTGCGGAGCATGGCCCGAGGTAAGCGCAGGCCCGGAGGTTTGCAATACGGCTCTCTTTGAGTGTGGGTGGTTTTTAGGGTGGGGGAGAAATCGAACGGGAAGTTGGCACGCTTCCGGCTTAATGGTGTATTCGCAAAAGATTGGGCCAGGAAAAATCATCTTCCGACGGTTCTGATCGTTGCAATTCGTGAACCACACTACTAATTGCCGTTAACCATGAAAAAAGTCGAAGCGATCATCAAGCCGTTCAAACTGGAGGATGTCAAAGAAGCCCTCTCCGAAGTCGGAGTCGAGGGTATGACTGTTGTTGAGGTCAAGGGATTTGGCCGCCAAAAGGGCCATACCGAGATCTACCGTGGCAGTGAATACACCGTCGATTTCCTCCCGAAGGTGAAGATTGAGGTCGTCGTTGACGACAGCCGTTCTGACGCAGTGGTTGATGCCATCGTCAAAGCGGCAAACACTGGTAAAATCGGCGACGGCAAAGTTTTCGTCAGCGCTGTGCTTGATGCTATCCGCATCCGCACTGGCGAGCGTGGTGCCGATGCTGTTTCCAGCAGCTAGTTTCCACCCCAAAACTGCAAATCTGCAAATAAACCTATCTGTGGCACGCCGCAGGTGGGTTTTTTGTTGTCATGGCAGCAAGTGCTAATGTGTCTGTTTCGTCACATTGACGCGGCCTGGTTGCCTTGACAGCCCCCAGGCTGCTCGCTCTAAATGGCGGCCCCGTCCACTGACGGGATCTCCCCATGATTTCCTTCCAAAAAATCTTCGGCAAATCAGATGTGTTTTATGGTTTGCTGGAATCCAGCGCCAGCCACGCCCGGCAAAGCGTCCAGTCTCTGCACAAGCTGCTTTCCGACCCTACGGCTCCGCAGAACCTCGACGCCTTTATTGCTGCGCGCCGAGAGGACAAGAAGATCACCCAGCAGATCGACGAGGCATTGTGCAAAACCTTTGTCACCGAGCTGGAGCGTGAGGACATCGAGTCGCTGGCCAATGCGCTCTACAAGATTCCCAAGACGGTCGAAAAAATTGCCGAACGCCTCCTGATTTGCAGCGATCGTCTGGCAGGAGTGGATTTTTCACGTCAGGTCAAATTCATGGATGCGGCCGCCGAGGTCGTTCTCACCATGGTGGTCGAGCTGCGCAAAAAGATGCATCTCGAACGCGTGAAGGATTTGAATGACCAGATTCAACTGGTGGAGGGAGAGGCTGACAAGCTCATGATCGAATGCCTGCGGGTGCTTTACAGCACAGAGAAGGACGCGGTGCTGGTCGTCATCCTCAAAGATCTCTACGACCTGATGGAAAAAGTGGTGGACCGCTGCCGTGACGCGGGGAACGTCGTCGCCCACATTGTTTTGAAGAACTCCTGACCGCCCGCCGAGCATGACCCTCGTTCTTACCGTGGTGCTGGTGGCGTTGATCTTTGAATACATCAACGGCTTTCACGACACCGCCAATTCCATCGCGACCGTGGTGTCCACGAAGGTGCTGACGCCGCGCATGGCGATCATCCTGGCCGCCGTGACGAATCTGGTGGGGGCGATGTTTGGCACGGCGGTGGCGAAGACGATCTCTTCGGGTCTGGTGGATTCGGCGTTTGTCACCACGCAGACCATCATTTGTGCGTTGCTGGGCGGCATCATCTGGAATCTGATCACCTGGTGGTTTGGTCTGCCATCAAGCTCGAGCCATGCGCTGGTCGGCGGGCTTACCGGGGCCACTCTGGCCACGGCCAGTGGCAACTGGTCGGTGCTCATCTGGTCCAAGGCGCCCGAAGCCGGGAAGGCGTGGTACGAAGGCGGTGGCCTGCTCTACAAAGTCGTCGTGCCGATGATCAGTTCACCGATTGCCGGGTTGTTGCTCGGGTTCTTGGTGATGTCGTTTCTATATCTGCTGATCTCGACCTTGAACCACCTTTTCGGCATTTTAAAACCGCACATGGTCAGCGGTGTGTTCGGCAAACTGCAGATCCTCAGCGCGGGCTTCATGGGTTTCAGCCATGGTTCGAATGATGCGCAGAAAACGATGGGCATCATCGCACTGGCCTTGCTAGCCGGGACGAAGTCTGGCGATCTGGCCCAGATTCCAGACTGGCTCAGCTTCCTACGCATCGAGTCGCTGGGGGCGAAGAGTGATCAGATCCCCATCTGGATCAAGGTGGCCTGTGCTCTGACCATGGCCGCCGGTACGGCCGCCGGGGGCTGGCGCATCATCAAGACACTGGGGCACAAGCTGGTGAAACTGCAGCCCGTGCATGGTTTCGCGGCGGAGACGACCGCTGCCACCGTGCTGCTCACTGCGGCGCATTTCGGCATGCCGGTTTCCACCACGCACGCCATCACCACCAGCATCATGGGGGTAGGCACCGCCAAGCGGTTCAACGCCATCAAGTGGGGAGTCGTGCAGCGAATCATCTGGGCCTGGGTGCTCACCATTCCAGTCACTGCGCTGCTGGGGTACTTCCTTTTCAAGCTGTTCGGCACGCCGGTGGCGTGACCTCTGCCAAGGCGGCCCTGAGCGCGGCCACCATGCGTTCGATTTCGGTCAGCGTGACGCAGAGTGGGGGCATCAGCACGATGGTGTTGCCGACAGGTCGAGTGAGCAGGCCGTGTTTGCGGGCGGCGAGGCAGACTTTTGCACCTAGGCTCAAATCGGGCGAATCAATGGTCATTGCCGCGATCATGCCGCACTGGCGGTAGCCGGGCAGATCCGCCATCAGTGCGCCCAAGCGGGCGATTTTGGCCGGCAACTGCTCCAGCACGCGTTCGTCATGGAACACCTGGAGACTGGCCAGCGCCGCAGCGCAGCCCAACTGGCTGCCAGCGTAGCTGTGACCATAGAAAAAGGTGCGGCCTTCGTGCGGTTCCCCGAGGAAGCCGTCAAACACACGCTCCGTCGTCAAGGTGACCGCCAGGGGCAGGTAGCCGCCGGTGAGGCCCTTGGCGAGGCAGAGGAAATCTGGCACGACGCCTTCGTGCTCACAGGCAAACATCTTCCCAGTGCGGCCAAAGCCGGTCATCACCTCGTCGAGGATCAAAAACACGTCCTGTTCTGCGCACCAGGCATCCAGCGCTTTCAGCATACCCTGCGGCCAGAGGCGCATGCCTGCGGCACCTTGGATGAGCGGTTCGATGACCACGGCGGCAATGCGGTTGCGTTCGTCAATGGTGAAGGCGTCAAGCGCGTCAAGGCTCGGGACCGTGATCACGCGATAGCCGAAATCATTCCCGCTGCCTTTGAATAGAGGGATGCCACCCAGGCTCGCCGCGCCGAGCGTGTCGCCATGGTAGGCGCGGTCAAAGGCGATCAGTGTGTCGCGCTCCGGCCTGCCGTTCTGCTTCCAGTACTGCAAGGCCATGCGCACGGCAGACTCGATGGCGGTGGAGCCGTTGTCGGTGAAAAATGCGCGGGTGATTTTGCCGCCGGGCAGCAGATGGACGAGTTCCTGCGCCAGCCGGATGGCCGGCTCATGGGTGAAGCCCAGGAAGGAGGTGTGAGCCACTTTGCCGAGTTGCTCAATGATGGCCGCATTGATGACCGGATGCGTGTGGCCGTGGGCGTTTGTCCAGATGGAGGCGTTGCCGTCGAGATACTCATTGCCGAACTGATCGCGCAAGGTGCAGCCATGCCCACTCACCAGCATCAGCGGGGTGTGTTCCGGAGCACACCACTGCCGCATGGGTGTGAAGGGGTGCCAGAGGTGCTGCTGGTCGAGTGTGGTCAAGTCTGGGAGAGGTGGCATGAGGCTAGAGTTCATTTACATCACAATCCTTTCTTCATGAACTGGCGGCGGTATTTTTTTGGTGCATTTAATGTCCGCCATATATCCTTCAAAGGCAGTGCCGATTTTTGCACAAGGCAGCTAGATGTGATGCAGTACGCACATGAACTTGGAGTGCTGCACCGGAATCTGGAACCTGCGAACATCCTATTATAGCAGTTGGCAAAACACATTTCCGTATAGCAGGCAGTCTCTGCGGAGAAAGTCATGGGCTCCGACGGCGGCTGGCTGGGGACAGCGAGCCCTACCCGCGCTGGGCTGGCGCGTGCCGGACGCGAGGTAGGGAGGCTTGTCCTCAAGCCTCCGCCGAGTGTCGCCACGCATGCTTTTCGGAAATCCGTTTTGGAAAACGCTATAGATACGGCGTTTTGCTGACACGCAGTCATACGAGTACGTGGACACTCCGCATTGCATTCCTCAAGTGCAGGCGGCGGGGAATGACTCAAGCAGTTTGAAACCAATGCAGGCGCGATCTTTTCATGGGGATCGCGCCTGTTCTATTTTTTCGACCAGGCATTCACGATCCATGATCCCGTTACGCCGATGAGGATGTTCAAAATCAGGCCGTAGATGCCGGGGTGGAAGCCGGAGTTCTTCAGCATCGTCAAGAAACCTTCCCCCTTGGCAGGCACCCAGAAAAACAGCAGTGCAAACACCAGCCCGGCGAGCATGCCTGCAAACACCGGCCCGGCGCGCATGCCCTGCCAGTGAATGGCGATCATGAAGGCGGGCGCAAGCTGCAGCAGCATGTCGAACTTCATTTCCAGCAGTTCCACCAGGGTCAGTTTCGTGCCTGAATTGTTCAGCCACACCGCCAGTGCCGCGAGCACGACGACGAACAGCGTTGAAATCCATTTGCCGAGGCCGGTGAGCGCTGCCTGGCTGGCATGGGGCCGCAGAAAGCCCATGTACAAGTCCTTCGTCACCATGCTGGACATCGAGAGCAGGGTGGAATCCGCCGTGGACATGATCGCGCCAAGGATTGCGGCAAAGATGAGCACCACCAGCGCGTAGCCGAAGGTGCTCTGCTCCTGGATGTGGCGCAGCATCACTCCCAGCACGGCATCCGTGCTGGCACCGCGCAGCTCCCCTGCCAGATGCGCCGCCGCCGTCACCCCTACCAGCACGGCGACCAGCGCCGTACACAGCGGCATGAAGGCCATCGCCGCCAGGCTGTGGCGCAGTGTTCGGGCCGAGCGTGCGGCGTAGATGCGCTGGATCGCCTGCGGGTACAGCGCCGCACCCACTCCGAGCAGCAAGATGTAGCTGATCCAACTGCGTACCTCGGGTGCTTTGGGGGGCAGTACTTTTTCCGGAGCGATCTGCAGCAGCGTGCGCGTCGTCTGCTCCATGCTGCCATACTCTTTGAAGACCAGCACCAGCAGCACGGCAAAGCCCAGCGCCAGGACGCCGCCCTGAATCATGTCCGTCCAGGCCACCGCCCGGAAGCCGCCCATGTTCTCATACACCAGCATGATGCCCGCCAGCACCACCACTCCCCACAGGAATGCCGTCTCAGGATCGAGTGTCGTCAAGCCCTCCACCGCACGTCCCATCGCAGTAAGCTGTGCCAGGTAAAAATTCATCAGGGAAGCCACCATGATCAAGGTCGCCAGCAGGTTCAGTCCGCGATGATTGAAACGGTGCGCCAGGTAATCTGTGGGTGTGATGAACGCATGCTGCTTCGCCAGTTTGAACAGCTTCGGGGCAAACAGCAGGTAGGTCACCACGATCGCCGTCATGAAATGGACGCAGGTCAGCCACGCAAATCCGATCCTGTAGGCCTTGCCTGAGAAGCCCAGGATGGTGTTGCCGCTGTACTGCGTGGCAAACAGCGTCAGCAGCAGCACCATGAAGCCCACGCCCGAGCCGCCGATGAAATGGTCCCGAAGCGAGTTCTCCTCCTTCGCCCGCATTCCCAGCCAGCCGATCCAGATCATGGACAGTAGGTACACACCGATGAACGCCAGCGCCCCTGCGCCAAACGGAATGACATTCGTCTCCGCCGAAGCAGCGATCATGCCTCGTCCTCCTCATCATCTTGCGGCCACCGGCAGACAAACAGCCAGGCGGTGAAGCCTGAGACCGCCAGCGAACCCAGGACCGACACCACCACCCACAGTGGAAATCCAAGCAGCATCCGCCGGTCATCCACCGGCCAGTACCACGGAACCGAAACCCCGGCCAGCACCGCATACACGGCCCAGATCCACCAGGAGAGATAATTGTGCGGGCGGCTCATCAGTGGGGCGATTCATGACGGCGGCGGGATGGTTTGTCGAGCGGGAAGACGGAATGCAGGCAGTGCGCCAGCCCTGATCTTACTTCTTCAACAGCTTCTTCACCGCCTCCGCGACCTGCTTGGCACCGTCGGGCTCATAACCCGTCTTCACATACGCTACTTTACCATCGGGGCCGATGACGACGGTGTGGGGAATGCCTTCGACACCCAAGTTCTGGCCGACGCGCTGGCTGGCATCCAGGGCGACTTCGAACTTCCAGCCGCGCGTTTCGAGGAAGGTTTTCACGGTCTCTTTGTCTTCGGCCTGATTGATACCGATGAAGCGGACCTGCTGCGGATCGAAGGCGGACATTTCATCGAGCATCTGCGGCAGGGACTTGATGCAGGGGCCGCACCAGGTGGCCCAGAAGTCGAGGACGATGACTTTGCCTTTCTCTTTGGCGAGATCAAAGTCGCCGCCGGCGAGCAGCGGCAGCTTGAAGGTCTTCGCGTCCTGATTGAGCAGCGGCGAACTTTGCCCGCCGGATTCTGGCAGGACGGGCTCGGGGGCGAATTTCAATTTCCACTCGCGCAGGGCCAGCATGGCGGCGTTGTCCGGCGGCGTGGTACTGCGGATCATGTAAATCTGCGCCAGCGGTACACGGCAGTTGCCGAGGAGCGTGCTGGTGCCGAACACCGCATCTTCGGCGAAACGATCCACTTTCAATCCCAGGCGTCCGCCGTTGTTTAGCAGCAGCCAGTGCGTGATGACAGGCGGCACACCTTCCTTGTCGCGGGCCTCAAAGGCGGCGCTGATCGCGTCTGCCGGTTTGATCAGCCAAACGGCGGCCTTCACGCGGTTGCGTGGCACCTGGATCGTCTCCAAACCGGAGCGGATGGCAAAATGCTCCGCCGTAGCTGCTTCGATCACGCCGCGCAGCAAATCACCATTCGCGGCGAGCAGCGCATGCTGCGGCGGATCCTCTTTGCGGAAGCGTGGTACGGTGAGCGCATGCTCCTTGGCCCGCGCATCGACAAGCGGCACGGCCACGCGGCCGGGGGCGATGCGGGCGCTGAAGGCGGCGATCTTCACTTCACGTTCGCCATTTCCCCACAGGCTGAACGGCTCGATGATGATGCCGCTGCCAGAGCGCATTTTGGGATTGAGCACGATTTTGCGCGCGGAAACGCCGTTGAAGAAGACTTCGACGGTGTTCTCCGTGATGGCGATGCGGATGGGCATGGCTCCGGTCGATTGTTGGCGAAACTGACGGTCCATCTGGGCGCCGTTGGTTTCGAGGCCGAAGCACACCTCGCTGCCCATGTGGCCGAAGAGCAGGTTAGTGCTCGGCTCGGCGGGATTGATGCCGTCGCAGTACAAACGCACGCGCAGCGCGGAGAAGCCGTTGTTGAGCAGGTTGAAATTGATTTCATTGACCTGCATGAAAGTAGGATGGCCCCATGAACCGCCGGCATTGAGGCCGAGGTCCGCCTTGCCGGTGCGCTGCACCTGCTCGGCACCGCCACGCACCTGCTGCCAGCCGGGATCTTCGAAACCGTCGAGATTCAAAGAGGCGCCGCCGAACTGGATCGCCTGGAGCTGCTCGGCGGGCAGATGTTTCACTGAAGCCACGTCGGATTCCAGATCCACCTGCTTGGCGTCTATGGCGCGTAGCCTGCCGGGGACCACATCGCCCTCCTGAAGATAAAACAAGGCCTCGCTGCGCAGGCCCGCCGGCTGCTCTGGTACCGCGCGGGTGATTTCCATCTCTCCAGCACTGGTCATCGCGACCGGCTTGAGCGCACCGACCGGCTTCCAGCGCGGCTGCGCGTCGCCGCTGGCATCCAGCGTGCCGTGAAGCACGTTCTTGTTGATGGTGAGCGCGTCGAGCTTCGTCAGATCAATCTCCTGCGAATCGGTCTCGAAGCCAATGAACTGCAGGTGGTGCAGCTGGTCGATTTTGAAATTCACCGGTGCGGCAGAAAAGGTGGTTTTGAATGTGGCCACTTCATTGCGCACCTGCAGCAGCGTGCCGTTCACCCATTCACCATCCGTGAACCACATCTCCGTGAGCGGCGACGCAGCCTGGAAAAAGGGTGAGGGGTCTTTCACCATCTCCACCGCCAGCACTTTGTCCCAGGGCAGCTGGGTTTCCCTGCCATTGAGCTCCCGCACCGTCAGAGCAGTGGCATCGGCGCGCACGGCCTGCGCCTTGAGATAGTGGCCGTCGGTCAGTTCGATGCGTGGCCGCACATCGGTGATGTCCTTGGGCAGTGTGCCATCCCATTCACGAATGCGCAGCGCCTCCAGAGTGAGGTCGGGCCCCTTGTTTAACAAGGTGAGTCCGGTGGGGTTGACGTCTGAAGCTCCGCTGGCACTGCCCTGCTGTGCCTGCACCACGGCTTCGGCCCGCATCTGGACCGCACCTTGCACCACGCCCACCAGCGCGCCAAAAAGACCACCACCGGCTCTCGCGGCCACCTTTTTTTCTCCGGCCTTCACTTCAGGCACCGTCTCCGCTGTGTCCACGGGCGGTTTGCTCGTTTCCGCCAGCTTGCGGCCGTCGGCACCATAGATCGCACACCGGCCGGTTTCACGATTCCAAAACAACGTCAGCGTGATGCGCCGCGCATCGTCGCTGAGTTTTTGCACGCTTTCAAATACGCGGCCTTGCAGCACGACATCATCCACCCAGGTCTCCACGATCATGCGCTCCTGATCTGGAGCCTTGAGTTCGATTTTAAACTCTGGACGTACGGACGAGTTCAGGGTGAACTGCATTTCCACCAGTTTCGGAGCCTGGACGGGAAGGCTCACACGGTGGTTCCAGCCCACCTGCTGCAAAGCGGCCCCAGGCACCATGCGCCAAAGATTCTCTTTGATTTTCTGAGCGGCGCGCTCCGAGCCGGATTCGATCCAGCCATTGGTGCCTGTTAGCGCGGGGAAGGGCGTGCCTTCAGCCTTCAGGCGCTGCATGCTCATGACCGCATCGCGCAGCACCTGGATGCTGCCAAAGCGCGCGGACTTCACACTCAGTGTCTTTGCATCCAGTCCGGTGATCGAGCCAAACAGGCGGCTGCCGTCCGCGAGGCGGATGCTGAAAGGTTCGTCCGTTTTGACCGAGGTCTTGAACCGGTTCACGCGTTTCAGTACGTCCATGCGCACCTTGAAATCCTCGCTGAACATGGGCGTGCGCCAGATCACATGGCCGGCTTCGGCACCCACGAAATGACCGCCGACCCACTCGCCATTCTGCCAATGCAGCTCGGAGGCGTGGCCAGCGATGCCCGCTAGCACCAGCGCAGTGATGAGGTGTTTAGCGTTCATAGATTGGCAGGAAACGGTAGTTCAGGGCCAGGGCCAGCAGCGACATGCCGGTTTCATACGCGCCGTTGCCAAAGCTGCCGTCTGGAGCCTGGCTTTCGGCCAGCACGCGTGCGGTGGCGGCATTCCACTTTTGCCAGGAGGCATAGTCTCCCTGGAACAATGCCTGCGCCATGTAGTAGCGGAAGTACTCCTTGTAGCTGCCCTCACTGTGCTCCAGGCGTTCGGTAATGTGCTTGAGCGTGGCCTTGAACTCCTCGCTGTCTTTGTTCTTCGAAACAGCGGCCACCAGCGTGGCGATGGCGCTGCGGTTCATCGACTCGCCGAAACCGCCGAAACCACCGGAATAAACCACGCTGCCATCCTTGCCGGTGCTGCGCTTCATGTACTCCAGCGCGGTGTTGATGACTTCATCGGAGACTTCCATGCCGGCATTGCGTGCGGCGAGCAGCCCCATCAAAACGGCACCGGTCACCGAAGTGTCCGCGTCCGTCGAGCTCGGCATGTACCTCCAGCCGCCCCAGCGGTTCGCCTTCTGCGCTGTGCCCGCACAGCGGATCGCGAGATCAAGCGCCTGCCCGATGGTACGCAGCGGCTTGCCGCCCTCCCAGAGCAGCGATTCATCCACCGCGCCGTAGGCTTCGGAGAGTGAAAGCATGGCAAAGCCGTGGTGATACATGCTGCTCGGCAGGTAGCCGCTATCTGCATCCTGACTGCGGATGATCGCGCGCAGCGCCCGGCGGATGTTCGGTGCGTAACGACCGAAGTTCGGATCTTCACCGCTGGCGAGGAAGGCCATGAGACAGATGCCGTCGATGCCGGCACCGTCATTGCCGCCCTGCCAGTTTCCCGCGTCACTCTGCTTTGAGGCGAGCCACGCCAGCCCGCGCTCGTACACGGTTTCGACTTCCTGCGGGATTGCACCGCCGAAACGCAAAGAAGGGTCTTGGGCGGAGCTGTGCAGGGTGGAGAGAAGGAATGACGAAACCAGAATGAGGAATGCCGATGATCTCGGCAATGAACGTTGGGCATTGCCGTCGGGTATGGCAGACGGGCAACTCTTCGTCATGGATGTTTCGTCATTCATTCGTCATTGATGATGGGCTGGTTGCCGTTGGCACGCGCCGCCTGCTTCATGCGCTGTTCGTGATTGTTCTTGATGCCCTCCCAGTATTGCATCGCGTCGGGCAGGTCGCGTTCCTTGCACAGCTTCCATTGCTGCGGCGTCAGGATTGCCTGCATATCTTTTTCCGCCACGCCTGCCATCGGCACCAAGGCGTAGTAGTATTGCAAAAACCACTGGATGGACATGTAGCGCTCGATGTCTGGCAGGTAGTCGGACAGCACCTGCTGGAGGACGGTTTCAATCCTGTCGCACTGATCGGCTGACAGCTTGCGGCGGCGGTCCAGCTCGGAGGCGCTCATGGCCGCCATGGCTCTCAGCCGGTAGGTGTGCCTCGCATCCACCGCCAGCTGGAGTTTTTTCTGCTGGGATTCATTCAGCGTGTTTTGCAGGGTCGTTTTCCATAGTTCCGTGTTTTGCGGTTTGGTTTCCTGGCGGCTGAAATTTGCGCGCTCCGTGCCTGCCAGCGCCTGCAGGATGTTCTGCGGTGTGGCGGTCTGCACGCTCTGGCGTACAAAGCTTTCGGTGTACTGCCGCCAGTAAGCGAGGCTGGTCTCCACCGCTCCTTTCGCTGCTGTGGTGAGTCGTGCGACGACCGGCTCGGGCAGGGAAAGCAGGCGTGCAGCCTCCTCCACGTGCGGCATCATCGCCGCCAGAGTCCGGTTCCGCTCCGCCAGATACATCTTGTAGAGATGCTGCGAGATGGCGACCTCCATGTCCGGCACCTCGGCAAAGCTGCCATTCATGTCGGGCAGGGTGCTGCGCGATGAAGTGCTGTTGGAGAAGATCAGTTCCTGCCAATGTTTCCACTGCACATCGTCCAGAATGGCGCGTGCCCTCTCTTCCTTCACTTTGCCTGCGTTTTGAAACAACTGGTAGGTGCTGTAGCTCCAATACTGCTGACGGCGCTGCTCCATGAGCGGCTGCATCAGCTCCACCAGCAGTGGTTCCAGTTTCGTGCGCTGATCCTGGGAGAGTGCGAGCATCTTGTCCATTTCTGCCAGGCAGACGCGCGAGATCGCCATGCTGGTGCGCTGCTCGCGCTGCTTGTTATCAGCCGCTATGCGCGTGTGTTCGGCTTCCGTCAGCAGCTGCTTGATTCCCTCCATCCAGATCGGCCGCCTGATGGCCTGCTGCTCTTCGTTGATGCCAAAATAAACGTTGCCACGGATACGCTTGCGTTCCGTGGCTGAGTAATTTTTTGCCTGCTGCAGCCAGCCCTTGCGTGCCACCTTCAGCGATTCCTGGATCGCTTCCTTCGACAGCTTCTCCAGCGCCTGCTGACGTTCCTTGTTTAAATCCAGCATCATGACGATGCCGTCGATCTCCATGCGAATGGCATTCTCCATCTGCTGGTCCGCCTGCTGCTCTGAGGGTTTGATCATTTCGGCCACTTCAGCTTCCGCCTTGCGGCGCTCCTCCTGGTCGGCCTTATGCCATTCGGCAAGCGTCTCTGCCTGCAACACGCCGGCCGTCGCCTCATCCCAGATTTTGTCCCACACCTCGCCACGCGGACGGTCGAAGAAGATGTAGAAGGAGCTGCGGTTCATGATCTGCTCACGGGCTGCGGAAGGCAGCGTGCGGAGCATGCCGGTCGCGCGCTTTTTCTCCGCCTCGCAGAGCCGGTCCAGCAGGCTGTCCGCCGCCGTGTTCAAGGCTGTGACCTGCGCGTCCAGGAGTTTGAGCTTCTGCTTCATCAGCTCGATCCTGGCCTGCAGGTCTTCATTCATCGGTCCGCGTGATTCACGCACCCAGCGTTCGAGATGCGTGGAGATCTCCTCGTCCGCCAGCTGCTTTGCCTGCACATCCGCCGCGTGCCAGGTGGCGTAGCGTGCCTCGCCGAGTTTGGCCTTCAATGCGGCAAGCCAGGTGGCGTCTTCATCGGGCGGCGTCCAGCCTTCGACCGGCTCGTTGGGGCCTGCCAATTCCGGCTTCCACCTGCCGATCTGCCGGATGGCCGCCGCATCGGAGGTGCGTGACAAATAGGTGCGCATCATCATCACGGCCAGCGGCTGCCAGGTTTTCATCGCCTCGTCCACGGCTTTCCGGGACTCCTCCTGCAGCGCCAGCTTTTCCTCGGGCGTGAGTTTGACCTCTTCGTCGATGGTGTTGACCACCTCCTCCATGTGGTTCGTGAGCTGCTTTTGCTTCTCCGGCACGCATGTCTGCACAAAATCTGCCAGCACCTTTTCGACGGCTTCCGAAAGTGGCTTTTTCAGCTCCGCACGAGGCAAGGTCTGTGCCTGCGCTCCACCCAAACCGGTCAGCACAACTGCCAGCAGCAGCTTGATCATTTCGCCCCGCCTCCCGCTTCCAGCCTGTTGAAATACGCATCCAGTCCGGTCTTGAATTCTTCTGGCAGTTCACGGCCCGTCTTGCCGGTCGCCTGGCCCACCGGGCGTGCGCTCACATTCGTATCGGCATCGTTGCCCGGTCCCAGGTCCGCCAATGCAGCTTCGGCGTTTTCCGCTTTTGCCCCGCCACCGCCGCCGGGATTTGACCCACCGCCGCCGCCACCTTTGCCCTGACGTTTCGCCTGCAGCAGCAGCTCGATGGCTTCAGTCTCTGCTGCTATCGCCGGTGCTCCCGTGTCCGGTTTGTCGAGAATGCCCGCCGCTTCATCCATCACGTGCATTACAGCGCCGAGCAGCTTCAGTTCTTTGCCAAATTTTTCATTTCCCTGCGGCAGACGCAGGATGTCATCGAACGCACCGCGCGTGTTGGCCTGGATGCCAAACTGCTTCGAGGCGAGAGTGGTCGATTTTTTTCCGTGCTCTCCCTCTTGGAGAGCCGCCTTCGCATTTTCCAACTCCCGTGTCTCGTCGCGCAGCTTCATCTCATCGCGCAGGGATTTCATCACCTTGAGCACGATTTCTGGAGGCAGGCTGTCGGCGCTGCAACTGCTGCATGATTTGCACTCGCTGGCCGCCACCATTTCTTCCGCCCAGCGGTCCAGCGTGTCCGCCCAGAACTCAGCGCCCGCCATGCTGTTGCCGCTCAGATTCACCGCCGCCTGATCTCCCAGATAGTTCAGCATTTTCACCACCTGGGTCTCTTTCATCTGACCGATGATGTTCTTGAAGTGCATGTCCGGCTTGCGGGCGAAGTAAGCCTCCATGTCACTTTGGATCACCCGTACCGTTTCGCTTTGTGCCTTTTCATTCTCGGCGATCACCGCCGCATCCTGCACTGGCTTGCGCTCCAAGCCGAAGGCGCTGAGAGTCTTGGTGTTCAAATCCTTTGCCGCGACCATCTGCTGGCGTGACGCCGCCTTGAACCGCTTCACAAACGTGCTGGCCTCCAGGCTCGCGAGGATCGCGCCCAGCTCATCCGAAACGCGCGCAAACTCCGCCAGCAGCAGCTTCTGCTCGTCGAGCGCATCCTGCATTTTCTTTTGTGCCTGCGATGTCGGCTGCTCTCCAGGTTCCTCATTCTCTGCTTTGTCATCCTTCTTCTTACCAGGAGCCGCCGCCATCTGTGTCGTCGGCAGTTTCATCGCACTGGGTTTGGGGGGCGAAGGCTTGGCATTGGGGTCCGCTGGCTGCGGCTCGGTTTTGCTCATCGAGCCCTCTTTGTCGGAGATGCTTGGCATGTTGTCTTTTTTCTGCTCCTCGGTGGACGCCTTGCCACCTTGCTTAGCCCCCGGGATGTCAGGTCCGTTGGCAATCTGGGGCGCACTGGGCTTGCTTTGGCCGGCTTTGCCTTCTCCCGGCTTGCCTGTCTTCGATGGCTGCTGGGATGAATT
Organism: Verrucomicrobia bacterium 12-59-8; assembly: GCA_002279765.1. The sequence continues at coordinate 46,704 of NCCR01000006.1, forward strand.
TGAGGGCGGATTGGCAGCGGTGGATTGAGAGGGTTTGCCACTCTTTGCATTCGAGCTCTGCTTCAACAAATCCGCTACGCTGGGCATCCGCTTGGCCGAGATGTCTTGTAGGGACTTCAGCATCGTGGCCCACGATTCGAGACGCTTGGCATCAAACTCATCATTCCGTGTCGCCTGCTCCACCAGACTGCGTCCGCTTTGATTCAGCATGCCCAGCCGTGCCGCATTCGCATTTTCCGCGCTGGCCTGCTGCGCGATCTTCCGCCGGTTCTCCGGGCGGTCCAGCTCTGCCGGAGTCAGTGCGCGCAGCTCTTTGTTCGTCGCATGCAGTTGCTGCTCGCGCTCATAGCTTTCGCGGGCCGCTTCGAGCCATTTGCCAAACTGCTCCGTCAGCCACAGCGCGTGATCTGTCTTGTTCAGCACATGCAGCAGGAATGAGATCGAATAGGCCCGCTTCCGCTTGGGCAGGTAATCCTCCGCCCAGGCTCGAATCTCCAGCGTCTGCGGCGCCACGCCGTCACGGCTCGCACAAAACGTCGCCTTGGATGTCAGCATCTTCTTCTCGGGTTCGCCTGCTGCCGCGATCTTGTCGCCCTTCGTTTTGTCATCATTCACGCTGCGCCATTCGAGGCCGGTGCGCCGGATGCCGAAATCATCCTGCACATCTACATCGAAGACGACGACTTCTGAATCGAGCACCACCTGCTCCTGCGTCTCGCGCCGTGCGGAAAGCCGTGGGGCCTCGTCTTCAATCGCGTTGATCTTCAAAACCAGCGGCTCGCGTGGCGTCAGGCCATCGCGGTCCTTCCACATCACATGCTTTTCAGCGTCTGCGGTGATTGGATGGAAGGGGGTCGTCACCTTCATGTCGGAAACTTTCTCCGCTTCGCCATCCACTTCGGCAGAGGCAAGCTCACGCGATGCCGTGGCTTCGAGAGAAGCCTGTGCTCCTTTCAACACACTCACCGAGCCGCCGCGTACTTCGGTCATGGGTTCTGTCTGGTACTTCAAATACTCCGGTAGCCGTGTGCGCACGGACAAGGCCGTCAATTCCGGCCGGGTGCGTGGCAGAACGTTCACCGTCTTGCGCACATCTCCGAGAGACAGGGACAGCGCCGCATCTTCATTTTGCGGCGGAAACGCCAACTGATAGGCACCTGCCTGCAGGCTGCCCATCACGACAGGCTGATCACTGATCTGGGCCTTGGCCGAGGCAGGTGACCAGCGGGTGTCCTTGTTGAGCAGAATCTTCAGATCAAACGGCTCCGCATAGGGCACCACGAGCCTGTTTGGCAGCGACTCTATCTGCGCGAAGGTGAAGCGCTCCACATCACGCCAGGGCATCGCCCAGCGTGCCAGGGCATTCCACGCGGCGTCTGGAACCAAGGTCAAAGCCGCCACTGCGAGCAGCGCTGTCACTCCTGCCGCCCAGCCCCATTGGAAATGTTTCGCCTCTGGAACTGCACGGGTGAAGTCCTTGTCTTTCACCGCATCCGCCGCCTGCTCCATCGCGGCCTGTACCAGTCGCTCGCTGCGACCCGCCGAACCCGCCTCCATGTGCGCGAGCTCCACGATGCCTAGCAATTGATCTCCGAGTCGTGGGAAGGTGCGCTTCAGCAATCGTGCAGCGTCCTCCAGACTGCGCTGACGCCAGACCCAGCGGTGCCACTTCAGCGGCAGGCCCAGCCCCAGCACCGCCGCACCGGCGATCAACAGCCCGGCGCGCAGCCACACGGGCGTCTCCATGACGCGATCCAGCGCAAACACCACGATGTACGAAAACACGATGCCGAAGGCTGCTGCCAGCACGGCCTCGGTGAGCTTGACGATCCAGACGCGCTTGCGAAAATCCGCGAGCTTCGATTCGAGGATGACCGGCAATGCTGTTTTCATAATAGGCGAATGTTATCCTGATGAAACGTCTCTGACGAGCTTTTGATTGGGTGTTTAGAACGTTCCGGCGGCCTTTCTTCCGACCCAGAAAAGGCTCATCAGCACCACCAGCAGCCCCGCCCACAAGGGGTGGGACCAGATTTGCAGCCGACGCTCCTGCACTGCCTGCTCCGGCATGGCAGAGATTGCGGCGAGGATCGCGGCAGGATTGCTCGCATC